>DATKBY010000031.1:0-104355 GCA_035513555.1 Steroidobacteraceae bacterium
GATTCTGTACAAAGCGGCTGCATACGCCTTGCGTCTTTGCATTTCGGACTCTCCCCGGATTGATGGTTGGAGAGTAGGGAGGTCATGCCGCGTTTGCAATCTGCCTGCTGCGCGGGATCTTGACGTCTATTCTGACTTGCGGCCTCGCATGCCCACCGGTAGCGCGCGGACGAACGCGGGCACTTCGACCGGCATTCGGTCGAGCGAGATACGCAGCGCATCCAGGCCGAGTGCTGGCATGCCCTGTGTGCATGGCTACAAGTGGTTTATTCTAGCGGAGCAATTGTCGTTCATCTGTCAGGGCAAGCCGAACCAGAACGCTTACATTAAATCGACGGTAGGTCGTCGAGTCGGTTGAGTCCGTTATTCTTTAGTGTCCGAGGCGGCAGTAGCCAAACTACATGAACTCCATGAGCCAGAAAGCAATATATCTCGCAGCAGCCTTGCTCGCGATGGTCACGGCTTGCCAGGACCGGGCGTTGCCCGAAGCAGATCTGGCAGTGTCGGCAGACGAATTTCTCGAACGGATTGCCGCCCACTGCGGCCGGGCGTACGCCGGGCGCATTATCGCGAACGAGCCGGCCACGGACGACGACCCGTTTGTCGGCAAGGCGCTCGTCACGCACGTGCGCGAATGTGACAATGGGACGATCAGAGTCCCCTTCCTCGTTGGCGACGACCACAGCCGCACTTGGGTACTGACGCGCACCGAAAGGGGCCTGCGCCTGAAGCATGACCATCGGCACGCAGATGGCAGCGACGACGCCGTGACGATGTACGGCGGCGACACGGCCACGTCCGGCACTGCGTCGCGGCAGGAGTTCCCGGTCGATCCCTTCTCGATCGAACTGTTCGAGCGCCAAGGGCTCACGGCCTCGGTTACGAACGTCTGGGCGATGACGATCGAGCCTGGTCGCTTCCTCTACGAGCTCCGCCGACCCAGCGGACGCCTCTTCCAGGTTGAATTCGATCTCACGACACCGGTCGAAGCCCCACCGGCGCCTTGGGGCCACGAATAGCGACGGCATCGACGAATGCACCGCCCAGGAAGGCAAATGCCATGAATCTCGCGCTGACAATCAACGGCAAGATCCACGAGCTGGACATAGAAGCGGAAATGCCCCTTCTCTGGGCTCTCCGGGAACATTTGCAACTTACCGGCACCAAGTACGCTTGCGGCATCGCCCAATGCGGCGCCTGCACCGTCCACCTGGACGGCCGCCCGGTCCCGGCCTGCGTCACTCCGGTCTCCGCCGCCGTCGGCAAGCGCATCACTACCATCGAGGGCCTTGGCGCCAAGGACAACCCGCATCCCGTTCAGGTGGCCTGGACCGAAATCGGCGTCCCCCAATGCGGCTACTGCCAGTCCGGCCAGATCATGTCCGCCGCAGCGCTCGTCGCCGAGAAGCCTAACCCGACCGATGCCGAGATCGACGCCGCCATGGCCCGCAACCTCTGCCGCTGCGGGACGTACCTGCGCATTCGCCAGGCCATCAAGAAAGCCGCTGCACTGATGGCGAACAAGACCGTGCCCGCATGACTGCCGTATCAGTGTGAGTGATGCGTTGAGAGTCGATGTTCTTGCGTATACCTTCCGGATCAGCGTCGCAGCGCGCCGCCCTCGCGCTGTTCGGATACTTCCTTGAAGCACGGCAGGCAGAAAGGCGTTGCCGGATCAGATTGCAGCCGATTCGCCTCGATGGATTCCTGGCATCGGCAGCACGCGCCAAACCGTCCGCTATTCAGGCGTGCGATGGCCGCGTCGACGCGGCGCAACTCTTTTTGCATGCGTGCGCGTGTGGCTCGCGACATTTCCATCTGCGCCATTGCGTCCATGCGCGACAGGCGGCCGACGCGCTGCTGGTCGAGCTCGACGACGTTGCCGTCGCCCATGCTGAGCGCGAGCGCGGCGGTAATCTCTGTGCGTTGAGCTCGCAGCTTCAGTTCCAGGCTCTTGAGAACTTCCCCAGTTGGCATGGTCCGACTCCAGAACGAAACGACAGGGCTGCGCCGCACGCATGGGCAGCATGGCAAGCGCCCTTGACCTGACACCTTAGTGGACCCGGGCATGCCTGGCGAACGAAAAGGCACCTGGGGTCGCTAGGCTATTATTTCATTGGCCTCGGACCGACATGACCACCACGACCATCAGCCGCCGTCATTTCCTTAAGGTCACCGCCGCCGCTGGCGGCGGCCTGCTCATCGGCTTTTACATTCCCGAAACCGAAGCCGCATCCGTCCAGCCAAAGCCCTGGACCGCGCTCCCGCAGGGCGCCGAAATAAACGCCTGGCTCGCCATCGACGCCGAGGGCAACGTCACCATCCGCGTTCCCCACACCGAAATGGGGCAGGGCGCCCTCACGTCCGTCGCGATGATGATCGCCGAAGAACTCAACGTCGACTGGACCCGCGTGCGCGCCGTGTTCGCCGACCCCAACCGGCACCTGCGCAACAACAACGAATACACGACCATGTTCACCGCCGGCTCCGCCCTCGTGCGCCGCCAGCATCCCCACATCATGCAGGCCGGCGCCTCCGCGCGAGAACGCCTGAAGGAAGCAGCCGCCCGCGCCTGGGGAGTCGAACGAAGCACCATCAACGCAAAACTCGGCACGCTGAAATCCGGCAGCCTCACCGGCAGCTACGCGGAGTTCGCAACCGCCGCCGCCGCGATCACGCTTGCCCAAGAGCCCGCGATCAAAAAGCCCGGCGAGTGGTGGCTCCTCGGCAAGCCGCTGCATCGCCTCGACGTGGACGTGAAGTCGAACGGCAGCGCCGTCTATGCCATCGACGCGCAAGTGCCCGGCATGGTCTATGCCGCCGTGAAGGCCTGCCCTGTCCCCTGGGGCACGCTCAAGCGCTTCGACGACAGCGCCATCAAGAGCCGTCCCGGCATCGTCGCCGTGGTCGCCCTCAATGCCGTGCCCGGCAAGAGCGACAATTCCGATCTGCAGGATGCCGTCGCCGTCGTCGCCGACAGCTGGTGGCGCGCCAGGACCGCGCTCGATGCACTGTCCGTCGAATGGGACACCGGCGCCGCCGCCAACGTCAGCACCGAGTCACAGCGAGCGGAAGCAAAGCGTCTGCTGGAACAGCCCGGCGAAGTCGTGACTGAAGGCGAGGGCACCCTCGCCGCGATCGCCGCAGGCACGAAAGTCATCACTGCCGAATTCGATCGGCCCTGGGAAACCCACGCGCGCATGGAGCCGATCAACGCGACCGTCAGCGTGACGCCGGATCGAATCGACGTCTGGTCGCCGACCCAGGACCAGTCAGCCGCCCTTCAGCTTGCCGCCGACCAGTCGGGCATGAGCACGGAAAAAGTTTTCGTTCACACCGTTTTCCTCGGCGGCGGCTTCGGCGGCAATGGCGGCGGCGCCACGGCGGTCACCCGCCAGGCCACCGAGCTCTCGAAACAGCTCATGCGGCCGGTGAAGGTGATCTGGTCCCGCGAAGAAGACATCGCCCAGGACAAGCAGCGCCCGCCGAACGTCACGCGCCTTTCCGCGGTGCTCGGCGAGCGTGGCCTGCCGAGCGCCTGGTTCACGCGCTCCCTCTGGTTCACACAGGACGGCATCGCGCGCGTCGGCCCCGCGACCGCCCACTACGCCATCAGCAACATGCCCTACCAGGTGCCGAACCGCCGGCACGAGGCCATCAACGCCAGTTGCCACATCCCCGTCGCGACCCACCGCGCGCCCGGCACCAACCAGCATTGCTTCATGAGCGAGTGTTTCGTGGACGAGGTTGCGCTGGCCGGCGGATGGGATCCGCTCGACTGGCGGCTCGAGATGACGCAGGGCATGGCCGACTGGCAGCTTGTGCTCCAGACGTTAAAGGAGAAGGCAGGCTTTCGCACTGACCTGCCGAAGGGGCAGGGCATGGGCGTCGCGATCGTCGAGGACCACGGCTCAATCTGCGCCGCCTGCGCGACGGTGCGCGTGAACCGAAGCGGCGAACTCAAGATCGAGAAGGTCGTGATCGTCATCGACAGCGGCCACGTGATCAATCCGCGGAATGCCGCCGAGCAGCTCGAAGGCGGCGTCGGGTGGGAGCTCTCGCACGCCTGGATGGGCGGCCTCGAGTTGAAAGAAGGCCGCTTCGTCAACACCAACTTCGACAGCTATCCGCTATTGCGCATGAGCCAGATGCCCGAGGTCGAAGTCCATTTCGCTTTGTCCGGCGGCACGAAGTGGGGCGGCATCGGCGAACCCGCCGGCCCCCCGGTGCCGCCGGCGGTAGCGAATGCGATCTACTTCGCGACGGGGAAGCGGATCAGGTCGACGCCGTTCAAGGAGCACGATCTGAGCTGGAGCTGACGGGCCCGGCCCAAACCTCAAGAACCCCGGAGCTGCTTCGAGTCCGACTTAATCGTCGTGGTGATATCGACGAAGGTGATCACCACCCCATCGATCACATTGTCCAGCCTGCGGTAAGGCATGATGCGCACCGAGAACCACCGGCCGTCACTGGTGCGAAGCTGCTTTTCGGAAAACGCCAGCGTGCGCAGCGTCTCGAGCGCGTCTTCATGCAGCGCCGGGTATTGCAGGCTTGAGGTGAGATCGCTGAGTGGGCGGCCCACGTCGCTTTCCCGGACATTGATGATTTTCGCTGCCCGATCGGTATAACGCCTGACATTCAAATGCTGGTCCAGGAACAAGATGGCGATCTCTGTACTATTGAGCAGGTTCTGCATGTCGCTCTGAGCAAGCGCGAGATCGTCGAGCTTGGTCTGCAGTTCGGCGTTGATCGTTTGCAGTTCTTCGTTCATCGACTGCATTTCCTCCTTGGAGGTCGTCAACTCCTCGTTTGTCGATTGCAGCTCTTCGTTAGTGGACTGCAGTTCCTCGTTGAGCGCCTGCAACTCTTCCTTTGACGCGCGGGATTCTTCGCGCGATGTCTGGATTTCATCGCGTAATCCTTGCAGCTCGAGCGAATGAAGGGATTCCAGATCCATTTGCGCCTTGCGCCGGCGGCGACCGGCCGGGGCCGGCGCTATCGCGATATCGCGGAAGACGATCATTATCATGCCTTGGAGTGCCGCGGGCTCGTGCAGCGCCTGCACCGTGACATCAAGGGTTTGTGAACCACCCGGCACCCGCACTTGCAGACCGCGCAATTGCACCGGCTCGCGCTGCAACGCGGCCTGCTTCAGGGCATCGGCGAGCGGTGCGCGCAGCCCCTCACGAACCATGGCGTGGAAGTTCCAGTTGGCCTTACCGGCCGCTGGCTCCAGATACTTTCCCGTACGGCCGCTGATGTAGACGATATCGCCGCTGCTGTTGAGCACCACGGCAGCGGGTGCATACACTTGCAGCAACACACGATCGGCGGCCGTCTGCAGATTGTCCGCGGCATCAACGGCTGTGGGAGGAGGCGGCACGTGGGACTCCTGGGTTATCGGAGACAATGGAGGAAACGTCTTCATCAGGAACTCGGGAGCGTTGACGAAGCCCTTATCCCGGCGCAGATAGAGCCGCTGCTTCGGCTTGCCGATGGAGGCGAACAGGTGGTTGAACTTTCCCACCGTTTCCGAGCTGCCGAGCAACAGCAGGCCACCGGGACGCAGACTGTAATGAAACAGAGGCAGGAGCCTGCCCTGTGAAGTCGCGTCAAAATAGATCAGCAGATTGCGGCAGATAATAAGATCGAGTTTGGTGAATGGAGGATCGAGCGCGACATCGTGCTGCGCAAACAGCACCATGTCGCGAATGCTCTGGTTGATTTGGTAGTGATCGTCATGGGTGCTGAAGAAACGGGCGAGCCTCGGTGCGGACACGTCGGAACCGATCGCGGCGGGGTAAAGGCCGCGGCGCGCTGTGGGTATGGCGTCAGGGCTCAAGTCAGTGGCGAAGATCTGCAGAGTATGGTCATGCGGCCGCGTCAGCCGTTGTACGATTTCGGTGAAGACGATAGCGAGTGAATAGGCTTCTTCGCCTGTGGAGCAGCCGATCGACCAGGCGCGGAGTTTTTTCTCAGAGGTTTGCCGCGCCAGCAGTTCCGGCAGCGCAACCTCGGCCAAGTACTCCCAGACTGCCGGGTCGCGAAAGAAGCTGGTCACCCCGATCAGCAACTCCTTGAACAGCAGGTCGATCTCCTGCGGGTTGTGCCGCAGGAAGTCGGCGTAAAGCGTCAGCGTGCCAATGCCGTGAATCGCCAAGCGCCGCTCGATCCGCCGATGAAGAGTGCTGGGTTTGTACAAAGAGAAGTCGTGCCGGGTGCGCTGCTTCAACAACCTGAAGATGGTATGCAGGGGTGGTGGTGTCGATTCAGGTTGCGCTTCGTCTTGGGCAGCGTGATCCGGGTCCGGCGTCTGAGCGACGTAGGCAAGGATGCGAGCCGGCAACTCGCCAGGCGGCGCGACAATATCGCCACAACCCGCGGCGATCGCGCTTTTGGGCATCAAGTCGAACTGTGCCGTGTCGGGCTGCTGGACCACGGTCAAACCGCCCACTGCCTTGATGGCTTGCAAGCCCAGCGTGCCGTCCGATCCCATGCCAGACAGAACCACCGCAATCGCGCGCTCGCCTTGCGCGCTGGCCAGGGAAGAGAACAGGACGTTTATCGGCAGCCGCATGCCGCGCGGCTCGGCAGGCAGCTGCACATTCAGCACGCGATCGACCACGCTGAGCTCCGCGTTCGGCGGGATCACGTATACGCAGTCGGGCTCGACGTGCATGTTTCTTATGGCCTCATGCACCCGCATGCCGGTCACTCGCTGCAACAGTTCCGCCAACAGGGCTTTTTGCGTGGGATCCAGGTGCTGGACTACGACGTAGGCCAGGCCGCTTTTCGGCGGGACGTGCCCGAGGAATTGCTCGAGCGGCGCCAAGCCTCCGGCTGAGGCGCCGATGCCCACGATGCGCGTCGCAAGTGCCGCAGAGCGGGGATTACGGGCGCGAGTCGAAACAGCCATACGCAAGCATGCGCCAAGCCCCGGCCGACTTGCACGCCGCTCGTGGTTGAGACTCAAACGTGCGGGTCAGGCTGCCTGAGACCGGTCGTATCGACCAACATGGCCAAAAACGTGCCGCTGCCGGGCGCGAGGCTGGCCACGAGCTGTAACGGGCGAGAGCTGGTTGCGGAGCTGGACTGCACCCCACAAGTTTCCATGGAGCTGCCTGCACGCAGGCGCTTCAGCAACGCGATCACCGCCCACCGGCTTTCGGGCGCCAGGAAAGCGTCGAGACGGCGCCCGCGCAATTGGTCTTGCGTAACCCCGAACAGGCCGGCGGCGGCCACATTGCCTTCAAGGATATCGCCCTCGGGGCCCACGCTGAGATAGGCCAGCGGCGCGAGCTCATACAATGCCTGGTAACGAGCCAGGTCTTCAGCCAGCTCGCGCTGAGTGATTTCCATCTGCTCGTTCTGCAGATCCAATTCAACCTGGTGGACCTGTAATTCATGCAGCAGCTTGAGCGCGTCATCCGCGCTCCCCGGAGCGCTGGCCAGTGCATGGAGCAGGTCCAGGGCGCTGACACCGGTCGGCCAGCCACGGGTCGGCGGTGCGGAGCCTTCTTTGAGCCGGGTTTCGGCCTCGAGACGCAACTTCGACTGTTGAGTGGTTTCGGTGGATGGATTGAACATTCAGCCTCCAGTCGACGGGTACCGCAACTCTGAGTGATCGAGCATAATCCTTTTCGATCACGCGCATGAGCCAGATGTCAGCGGTCGGCGAACCGGCCGGTCCGCCCGCGCCACCGGCGGTGGCGAACGCGATCTATTTCGCGACCGGCAAGCGCATCCGATCAACGCCGTTCAAGAGTCACGATCTGAGCTGGAGCCGACGGTCGAACCGCGTCGCTCGTGTCTCCGGAAAACAAGACCCCGGCTTTAGCGCCGGGGTCCTATAGTCAATGAAGCTCAGTAAAGCGAGCTATTGCCGGACTTTCAGCTCCTGCAACAAACTGTCGCCCACAGCTTCACGATATTCGGCCCGGTTGCCGCTTTCCGCTTGCATCTGCGCGATTGTCTTCTTCCTCCAGGCCTGGTATTCCTCGAAGCGCTTGTCGCCCTCGGCCGCGGACACGATGCTTTCCGAAATGGTTACGAGATAGATGTCCGGCTCATTCGCCCGTGCGTGCACGTTCGCGAAGATCTTGTAGTCCTTGATCCAGCCTTTGGATTTCGAGAACTCGAGATTGTCTTTCCACTCGCTCGCTAGCCACTGCGCGTACTTGAGCGATCCGCCATCTTTGAGGTCTATGCCGGTGACTTCCCAATAATCCCCGGCGACCAATGGCCACTTATCCTGGGCTGTCGCTGCGGCACTCATCGTCAACGCAGCAGCTCCCAATACCAGAACAGATATCAACTTTCTCATCGCCATGTCGTTCTCCTTGTAGCAGGCAGACAGCACCCGCCGTGTGGTGCGACCGTAACATTTATTGGCAACGCCAGCGACCTGTACGCGGCGAGAGCGATCACGATTTGCCTGAAATCAAAGTGCTAGGGAACTTTCCTGGCTCGAGTTCCAGGATGCTGCGGACCCCGCTGATACACTTTCCGGCCTGCGACTTTCGCAGCACTTGACAGGAGGGGCCCATGCTCAACGCTGCAAGACACTTCTTCACCGTTGCGATCGCCGTGATCGCCATTGCGGGCGTCAATGTCGCGGCTGCGCAGACACAAGAGACCGTCGCTGCGGAATATGCGCCGCTTCCCGAATTCCGCGTGTTCAGCCAGCCGGCGGCGGCATCCGATGAAGCAGCCATCGCCGAGCTGATGCGCCGGTACGGCGCGGCCTGGGGCTCGGCCGATGTCGAGGGCGCGGTCGCAGCCTATACGGAAGACGCCGAGTGGACGAACGCGTTCGCCGACGTGTATCGCGGGCACGAAGCGTTGAGGCAGCAGTTCACGCAGTTGTTCAAGCGCTTCGAGTCGGGTTCGATGCAAGGTGCCAGACAAGGCGACAAAGAAGTGCCACGACCGGAGATGAAGAGAGGGAGAGTTTCGCTGCGTTATCTCGGCGACGATGCCGCCGTAGTCCACAGCTATACCGAGAGCGACTGGGGCGTCAATCGCGAGGGCGGCGGATTGAGACGCGTGCACGTGACCTTCGTGCTGGAGAAGCAGCAGGACGACCAGTGGCTGATCGCACACCAGATGATCATGGATGCGCGACGATAAATGATGACCGGGCGGCGACATCTGAAAGGGATCAAATGCGTATGCGAAACCTGAAGCTCATCTGCGCCGGTGTGCTGTTCTCGTTCCACCTGTCGGCCCAGCCCCTCGACCTGCAAGGCTACCGCCTGGTCGATCTCACGCATTCGTTCAACGCGGACACCGTGTTCTGGCCCGCGCCGCCCATGCAATTCAAGCTCGAGCAGCTGCACTTCGGCGACACGCCAGCGGGTTTCTTCTACTCCGCCAACCGGTTCTGCCTGCCGGAGCACGGCGGCACGCATCTCGACGCGCCAATCCACTTCGCGCGCGATCGCGAGACGATGGATCGCGTGGGACTCGAGCGCCTGATCGGGCCGGTCGTCGTCATCGACCTCAGCAGCAAGGCCGCGGCGGATCGCGATTACCGCGTATCGGCGGCGGATGTGCTCGCGTTCGAGGCGCAGCACGGCCGGATCGAGCCGGGCACGCGGGTGCTCGTCCACACGGGCTGGTCAAGCCGCTGGCCCGACGCGACGGCCTATCTCGGCCACGCGACGGATGCGACGCAACTGCACTTCCCCTCGTACGGTGCGGAAGCCGCGCGGCTCCTGATCGAGGAGCGGCAAGTGGCGCTGCTCGGCATCGACACGGCTTCGATCGATTACGGGCCCGCCACCGACTTCCCCGTGCACCGCATTGCGGCGGCGGCCAACGTCCCGGGCCTCGAGAATGTCACGGGCCTCGCGGCCCTGCCTCCGCGCGGCGCGATCCTGATCGCACTGCCGATGAAGATCGAGGGCGGATCGGGCGGACCGACGCGCGTCGTCGCGCTCGTGCCGCAGGGCGCCGATAAAACCGCGCCGGCTGCGGCAGAACTGACGAAGCTGCTCAAGCATTTCCTGGATGGCGCCTCGCGCAACGATGTGGCGGTTCACGACCGCTTCTGGGCGGAAGATCTCGTGTATACGCGCTCAGCCGGCGTGCGGATTGGAAAGGCCGAGATCCTGGAAAACACACGCTCCGGTCCGACGGCAATGCCGGAAGGACGGACGACGTATGCGGCCGAGGATATCCGCATCCAGCAGTACGGCGATGCCGCCGTCGTCGCCTTCCGGCTGGTGGGCACGACGGTCCGCGGAGAGCAGGCTGAAATCGTGCACTACCTCAATACCGGCACGTTCATGAAGCGCAACGGCGAATGGCGCGCCGTAGCCTGGCAGTCTACCCGCGTGCCTTGACCGCCCCCTGATACACTTTCGGGCTTACGACCCCCTCACCCCGAGGAGGCATGGGGATGGACGACCTCGCCAAGTTCGATTCCGCCCGCATCCAGGAATCCATCAAGAATGCCGAATGGCTCTACCGGGCTATCGGGGAGTCCATCGACTACGGGATCTGGGTCTGTGATGCCACCGGCCGCAACCTCTACGCGAGCGAATCCTTCCTCCGTCTTGTAGGACTGACGCAGGAGCAGTGCTCCGGTTTAGGATGGGGCGAAGTCCTTCACCCGGACGACCGCGAGCGGACCATCAAGTCCTGGCAGGAATGCGTGCGCACCGGCAGCGACTGGGACATCGAGCACCGCTTTCGCGGGACCGACGGCAAGTACCACTCCTGCCTAGCCCGGGGCACGGCGGTTCGCGACCCGGACGGTCGCATCATCTGCTGGGCCGGCATCAATCTCGACATCAGCGGCCTGAAGCACGCCGAGCACGAACTCCGCGAAGCCGACCGGCGCAAGGACGAGTTCCTCGCGACGCTCGCGCATGAACTGCGCAACCCGTTGGCGCCGATCCGGAACGCGGCCCGAGCGATCCGCCTGAAGGCCGCGACCGACCCGCAACTCCAGCGCGCCCAGGAAATCATCGATCGCCAGGTGGACCACCTGAGCCGGCTGGTCGACGACCTGCTGGACATCTCCCGCATCACGCACGGCAAGATCGAGCTGCAGCTCGAACTCGTTCCGCTGCACACGGTCGTCGAGTACGCGATCGAGATGACCCGTCCGCTCTTCGTCGCCCGCCGCCATGAACTGACCTTCGAGCCCGCGGACCAGCCCATTTGGGTGCTGGGCGATCCTGCGCGGCTGTCCCAGAGTGTCGCGAACGTGCTGACTAACGCGGCGAAATTCACGGAACCCGGCGGCCATATTCAGCTGCACGTCCGCCGCGACGACTCCCACGCGGTCGTGCGCGTGCGTGACAACGGGGTCGGCATCACGGCGGATCAGGTGCCCCACGTCTTCGACCTTTTCATGCAGGGCGATCGTTCGCTCGACCGGGCCCAGGGCGGACTGGGCCTTGGTCTCTCGCTCGTGAAGCGTCTGGTCGAGCTGCACGGCGGCACGGTCGAGGCGCGGAGCGAAGGCGCGGGCAAGGGCAGTGAATTCGATCTGCGGTTTCCGACGGCGCTCGCGCCCGCTGCGAGCCAGGCGACGTCCCCGGTAGTGAGGAGCGACGGTGAGCCACGCCGCGTACTGGTGGTGGACGACAATCGCGACGCTGCGGACAGCATCGCCGACCTGCTGCGGCTTGAGCGGCATACCGTCCAGACCGCCTACAGCGGCGCCGCCGCGCTCGGCGTTGCGCGCGTATTCAAGCCGGATGTCGTGTTTCTGGACATCGGCCTGCCCGGTATGGACGGCTACGAGATCGCGCGCCGCCTGCGAACGTTTCCGGAAACGGCCAAGGCCAGACTGATCGCATTGACGGGTTATGGCCAGGCCGGTGACCGCGAGCGCTCGCGCGAGGCCGGCTTCGACACCCATGTGGTCAAGCCGGTCGATCCGATGGCGCTGCCACCGCTGGTCGCCGGCCATGACATCACCCGCCGCAGGACGGAAACCTGATCCGGCCAATGCGCGCATGCGTGAGGTGGGCGCGCCTGCTGGTCGGCGTCGGTGCGCTTGCGCTCGCACCCCTGGCCCCGGCGCAGGAAGCGACGAGCCTGGAATATCAGGTGAAAGCAATGGTCCTGCTTCGGATCGCGCAGCTGGTGACGGAAAGCGACGTGCCGTCGGGCGTCGACCGCGTGCTCAGCAAGCCACCGCGCCTGCTGCAACTACGCGAGGCGCTGGCCGCGATCGTCCAGAGCGAGGAGCAGCGGTGAAGGTGCTGATCGTGGCGGGCGCCGACCGGCAGGCGCCGCTCGCGGACGCGATTGCCGCGGATTTCCAGTTCGAGCGTGCGGCCGATGTCCAGGCCGCGCTCGGGCTGCTGGGAAACAACGATTTCGACGGCCTGCTGCTGCATTTCGATATCGGCGCGGCGGCAGCACTGGAGCTGCTGGGCCGGCTCAAACGCGGCACGGACGGCCGGTTGCCCGGGATCGTTGTGGTGGCACGGGAGATCGACACGCGGTCGGTCGTGGACATCATGCGGGCGGGCGCCATCGATGTTCTCGTCGAGGGCTCCATGGAGCCGCGCGAGATCCCGCACGCGCTCAGGAATGCCGCATTCTGCGCGCAGGCGAATGCCAGGCTTCGTACCGGACGCGGCGGGCCGAAATCCCGGGAAGTGCTGGTCATCGGGGAAGGCGACGGCGTCGAGGCGATCGTGCTGCTGCTCGAAGCATCCGGCACAAGCGTTCGCCATCTCGCGCGGATGCCGGACGCGTGGGATGCCACGATGAATCCCCGCGCGATCGTCGTGGACGTCGCGGCGGCAGGTGATGGCGAGGCGCTGCTGCGGCTGCTGAATGCGCAATAGCGCGCGGCTGCGCCAGTAACGCCAGGCGATCCGGGCGAACCAGCTTCGCTCGATGATTGAAGTCGATGTCGCCGACGAACGAGCCGATCGGCAGGGTGGGAGGACTGTTGGTACCTGACGGAGCAGGGACCGAAACTGTTCACGCCGCTCGCGAAGTCAATCGACCAGCCGATCTGAACCCGTTGTAAGCCTGGCAAACTGACGCCGGCTAACGCTGAGCCTGCCTCGCCGCGATCTCATCGAGCATCACGTCGAGCCTGGCTTTCGGCAACCATCGGCCGCGCAGCATCACGCCTTCGAGCTTGCGAACGTTGGCGAGATCGGCCCGCGGGTCGGCGGAGAGTAGCAGCACATCGGCCTCTAGGCCTTGGCGCAGGCGGCCGAACCGGTCTTCCTGCCCGAAAAAACGCGCAACGTTGACGGTTCCCGTCGCGAGCGCGTCCAGTGGCGACAATCCGATCGCGCCGTACACCTCGAGTTCCGCGAACGTGGATTCTCCCGGCATGTTGAAAAGCTGCGGCGCATCGGAACCCAGCAGGATCGGCACGCCGGCCGCATGCATCTGCCGCAACAGTTCGCGGCGCAATTCGACGAGTCGCCTTGACTGCGGTGACGCCTGGTCGAACTGCACACGCGCCTTGTGCCACTGGGCAATCGTGGCCGGCGACAGGAACCGGTAAGCGGCCCGCGAGCGCAGCATCTCATCCGTCGGCGGCGCTGCCCATTGTTCGACCAGGATCTGGGTTGGCACCATCGAGGTGCCGGCTTTCAGCGTCGCCGTGACCTGTTCCGGAATGCGCGACTCGACTGCGCAATCGGCGAGGCCAATACCCATGAATCCGGCCGGCGTCGAGCCGTCGAGGCAACGCTCCTCCGCCAGCGCCCGGATATAACCATCGAGGTGATCGATGGCCGACTGCTTCGCCGCTAATGCACCCTCCACACCCACGGCAGTCGAGACATGACCGGAAAACGGAATCCTCTCCGCGCGCGACGTCGCCACGAGGGCATCGAACACAGCGCGCTCGAGTCCCGAATGCAGCTTGAGGAAGTCGTAGCCCGCCGCTTTCTGTTCGCGCACCATGCGTTCCGCCGTCGCGGCATCCGGCGCGGTGTTGCCGTTGATCGAGGGGCCCGAGGTGAACAGGCGCGGCCCGATCAGTTCCCCGCGTTCGACGCGGCTGCGCAGCTCCAGATGCAATGGCTGCCCGAGGGTGCCGCGAATCGTCGTGATGCCGTGCGCGGCGAAGAGCGTCAGCAGATCTTCGGCGTAACCGGCGGGTACCGGTCCGGGTACGTGGGCGTGCATCTCGGCGAGACCCGGCATCAGGAATCGGCCGGTCCCATCCACGACGGTCGTGCCTGCCGGCGCAGGCGCTGTGCCGGTCGGCGAGATCCGCGCGATGCGTCCGTCCTGGACGAACAGATCGTGCTTCTCGAGCACGCTGCCCCCGTCCATGGTGATCACGGTCGCGTTCCTGAACAGCACGGGCGGCTCGGCTGCCTGGGCAACGCAGGAAAGCACTGACAGCAGCAGGAAAAGACGCGTCGGCATCGGTAGGTCAATGGTAGGGCAGGGGCGAACTGCGTACAATCGGCGCCGGTGAGCCCGGACATCGATCGGAACAAACCGCGCGTTTCGTGCCGCCCATGAGCGCCGATCAGATCGTCTATCTGCTGATCGTGGCCATCACGCTGATGCTTTTCATCAGCGAGCGCGTCCGCATCGACGTCGCGGCCATGCTGACCCTGCTCGCCCTCGCAGTCACCGGCCTCCTCTCGCCCGCGCAGGCGCTGTCAGGATTCGCAAGCGAGCCCGCGATCATCGTGGCGTCGGTCTTCGTGATTTCCGCGGCACTGAGCGCGACCGGCGTGACCGAGCAGATCGGCGCGTATATTTCGCGGGCCGCCGGCGCCAGGGAATGGCGCGCCATCCTGGTCGTGATGCCCGCCGTCGCCGCGCTTGCGGCCTTTTCGCATCACCTGATGATCACCGCGATGATGCTGCCGATCATGATGCGACTCGCGCGCGAGCAGAAACTGTCGCCGTCGCGGCTCCTGATGCCCATGTCGCTGGCGGCGTCGATCGGAACGACACTCACGATATTCAGCGCCCCGGCCTTCCTGCTCGCAAACCACCTGTTGCGCGCCGGAGACCACCAGGCGCTCGGAATTTTCGGCATCACGCCGATCGGCGCGGCGCTGGTTGTGCTCGCGGTCATCTATATGTCGCTGGGCCGCTGGCTGCTGCCGCGCCGTCTGGTGCGCCCGAATGAAACCGATTACCTGCGCCTGGACCGGTACTACACCGAACTGGTCGTCGAGGAGAACTCGCGCTGGATCGACCGTCCGCTCGGGGAGTTCAACCTGCATTTCGAAAACCGCCTGGAAGTCGTCGAGTGGATGCGGGCGGGCGTGCGGCAACGAAACGCGGGCCGTCAATCGGTCCTGCACGCCGGGGACGTTCTGTTCGTGCGCGCCTCACCCGATGAGATCGCATCGGTCGAAGGGGAAGCGGGCCTTGCTCTGCATGCCGTCCGGAAATACAGCGGCAAGCCGGCGGTAGGCAAGGAAGACAAGGACGCCTACCAGCTCGTGCAGGTCGTCGTCGCGCCGCACTCGCAGTTCGTGGGGGAGACCATCGCCGGCATCGATTTCCGCCGGTCCATGGGCGTCGTCGTCGTCGGAATGTGGCGCCGGGAAGGCTGGATACGCGAGGAACTGTCGCAAGTCCGGTTGAGCGAGGGCGATCTGCTCGTTTTACGCGGGACGTCGGACAAGCTGAGCGCGCTCGCCGGTCACCACGGTTTCCTGATGATGGTGCCCTTTACCGCGAATCCGCGCCGCCGTCAGCGCGCGGCATCGGCGATCGTGATCGTCGCCGCGGTCGTTGCGGGGGCGGCGTCCGGCGTGGTTCCCGCGCAGATGGCGTTTCTCGCCGGGGCCGTGGCGCTGGTCATTACCGGTTGCGTCAGCATCGACCAGGCCTATCGCGAAATCGACGTGCGCATCTTTGTCATGATTGCGGGCGTCATTCCGCTCGGGTTGGCGATGGAGCAGACCGGCACCGCGGCGCTGCTCGCGGACCAGTTGCAAAGAGTCGTCATGGACTGGCATCCGCTCGCGGTCCTGCTGTCGCTCTTCTGGGCTGCCGCCCTGGTCACGCAGATCCTGTCCGACGCGGCAACCGTCGTGCTGCTCGGGCCGATTTCGCTGGCGCTCGCCGTGGCGCTCGGGCTGCCGCCGCAGCCCTTCATCGTCTGCACCGCACTGGGCGCGGTCGCGGCTTTCCTGACGCCCATCGGTCATCACGGAAACCTGCTGATCCTCAATCCGGGCCAGTACACGTTCGGCGATTTCCTGCGGGTTGGCGGGCCATTGACGGTCGGCATCAGCCTGGTCAGCGTCTGGTTGGCGCAGTGGCTGTGGCTCGGCGGACCGTTGATCCCGGATTGGGGGGTTCTCCTGCAGTCGTTGAGAAACCTGTTGCCCTGACCGGCCGGGTGTTCCGTCACGACGGACTTGAACTGCGACGGTATGCACCGCCCTCGCTCCACGATGCGCTCAGCACATTCAGTATCAGCCGCCCGGCCATGATGCAGGTCAGTCCATTGGCGAAGTCGTATGAAGGCGCGATCTCGACGATGTCCATGCCGACGATGCGATTGTGCCGGGCGACGCTGCGCAGCAACGGCGCAAGCTGGCGGAAATAGATGCCGCCCGGCGTCGGCGCCATGACCGCCGGCATTTCCGTCGGATCGAGTCCGTCGGCATCGATCGTCAGATAGACGGCGCGGCCTTCCGGTATGGTCTCGAGCACGGGCTCTATGCCTTCCGCGTGGATCTGCTGCGCGCTGAATAGCTTGGAGCCGTACTTCCACGCGGCCTCGACCTCGCCGCGCCGCGCGCTGCCGATCGCTCGCAGACCGATTTGCGTCATGCCTGAAACGGCCGGATTCCTGCTCGCCCACTGCAGCGGGCTGCTGTAGCCGCGGCGCACGCCGCCGACTTCCTCGCGCCAGTCGAGGTGCGCGTCGATGTGCAGGATGTGGACCGGTTCGCCAATCGCGTCGAGCGCATCGACCACGGGAATCGTGACGCCGTGATCGCCGCCCAGCACGACGAGCTGCGCACCCTGACGCCAGAAATGCCGCATGCGCTC
Source organism: Steroidobacteraceae bacterium (assembly GCA_035513555.1). GTDB lineage: Bacteria > Pseudomonadota > Gammaproteobacteria > Steroidobacterales > Steroidobacteraceae > SCUD01. The sequence goes on from DATKBY010000031.1 coordinate 16,978, forward strand.
CGTGATGGCGGCGGCGTATCCGGCGTAGTCGCCGCTCCGGGACCAGCCGACGTTGCCGATATCCATGTGCCGCGCCGGAAGGCTGGATGCAAGATCGGTGCCGGTGTCGAAGTCCCAGTGCGCGGGGTTGTAACAGAAGCTCTGTGAGCGCTCGCGGATGGCGTCCGGTGCGCGCGCCTGGTCATTTGGAAAGGCGTCGTGCGCGTACGGTTCGCTGTGCTGGATGCCGAGGATCGCGACATCGGCGTTCCAGCCGGACGGATCCGTGACGACCGGCCAGTCCAGGAAGGGTCGGGCGGGGATGCTCGTCGGTTGCAGGGTCGTCATGTCGTGTCTCCGCGGCGTCCGGCATCGATGGTAAACCAGAGTGCGGCGGCGACAACGGAAGTGACCGCGCCGGTCGCAAAAACCGCGCCCCAGCCATAGCTGACCGAGAGCGCCGCGATGATCGGCGTCGCCACGACGCCCCCGAGATTGCCGCCGGTATTGAGGACTGCGGTCGCAGCCATCGTGTCGGATGGAGCGAGGCGCATCGTAGCGCCCCAGAAGGAACCCTCGGTCACCTCGACGCAGGCGAAGCCGAGACACAGCGCGGCGACGGCCCAATAGGGGGTCAGCGCCGACACCGTGAGGTACAGAAAAACCGCCGCGCAGGGCAGGGCGACAAGCGGCACGATACGCATGCCGATGCGATCGCCAAAACGCAGGCGGAAGCGGTCGGCCAGTCTGCCGCCAATCGCTGCTGCGGCGCCCGCCACGACGAATGGCAGGCTCGCGAGCCACCCGCTTTCCAGCACGCTGAGGCGGCGTTCCTGTACCAGGTACAGGAAACTCCAGAACGTCACGAGATAGAACACGTAATTCATGACGAAGTAGGAAAGCGTGATCCGCAGGATGTCCCGATCGCCCAGCACGCGGAGCAGGCGATGCCAGGTCAGCGGTGCCGCCGCATCGAATGGCGGATTACCGTTGAGCTCCTCGAGCTCGGCCCGTGAGACCTTCGGGTGCAGATCGGGCCGGTCGCGCCCGAACCAGTACCACAGCACGACCAGGAGCAGGGACGGCACGCTGGAGGCGACCAGCGCCCACTGCCAGCCGAACTCCTGCATCAGCCAGGCAACGAGCGGGGAGGCCGTGGCCGCGCCCAGCCAGAGCCCGGTGACGATCAGGCCCTGAAACGACGCCCAGCTGCCGACCGGAAACCAGAAACGGATGGTTCCCGACGCAACGGGAAACAGCGCGGATTGCGCAGCGCCCAGCAGGCCGCGGGCGAGCAGGAGGGTCACGAAGATGACGCCCGCGGCCGCAATCAATGGCGCGGAGGCCGTCAGCACGCTCGCGAGCACGGTAGCAAGACCGATCGCCGCCAGCATGCGTCTCGCGCCGACCACCTGACCGAGCAACGAGGCGGGAATCTGGAACGCCGAATAAGTCAGCAGGAACGCGGTCATCACCCAGCCGATCTGGACCTGTGAGAGACCGAGCTCCGGCATCATCCGTTCGGCGGCAACCGACACGCCCGAGCGCTGGACGTAGCCCGTGAACGCGAAGGCAAACAACATCGCAAAGATGAGGGGTCGAATGCGGAAGATGCGCATTCAGCTGGCCTATTTGCAGAGCAGCGCCAGCACGGTTTCCGGCGGCCTGCCGATCACCGCACGACGACCCACAACGACGATGGGCCGCTCGATCAGGATCGGATCCCGGACCATCGCCGCGATCCACTGCTCGTCCGAAAGCGTTTTGCCCGCGTACCTGGCTTTGTAGATTTCCTCGCCTTTGCGGACCAGCTCCTCCGGCCGGATGCCGAGCATGGCGACGATCGCCTTGAGTTCGGCGGCGGAGGGTGGCGATTGCAGGTACTCGACTACGCGTGGCTTCAGCCCGTGCTCCTGCAACAGCGCCAAGGCGGCCCGGCTCTTGCCGCACTTCGGGTTGTGGTAAATCTTTAAAAGCGGGACTTCGATCGGCGCCATCATCGGACGCTGTTCGATCGCAGCCGTTCGAGGTACCGGTCCCGCAGTTCGGTCTGGCGGGAACGCATATCGACGGGCTGCCCCGCGATCCACACCTGGTCTGCGACGGTCGTGACTTCCAGCGGGTCGCCGCTCCAGAGCACGAGATCCGCGGCTTTGCCTTTCTCGATGCGCCCGCGGTCATTGCCGATGCCGAAGATCTCCGCGGGGCCGGAAGTGATTGCCGCGAGCGCCGCGTTCCAGGGCAGGCCGTGCGCCACGGCGTTGCCGGCGAGCTGGCGATTCTTGCGCGCCTGGTGACTGTCGTCATTGGAGAAAGCGATGCGGACGCCCGCTACGTGCAGCAGCGCCGCATTGTCGAGCCGCGCGCCGAGGCGGTCGAAATCGCCCGGCAGGTTGTCGAGGACGTCGAGCAGGACTGGGACGTCGGCGGCGGCGAGTTGCTCTGCAATCAGCCAGGCCTCGCTGCCACCCGCGATCACGGGTTTGATGCCGTGCCGTTTCGCATAGTGCACCACCTGCCGGATATCGGAGGCGCGTTCCGCGCGAAAGACCACGCGACCGCCCGCCAGATAGGTCTTGAGAGCCGCCCGCCCTTCGGGCAGGAGCAGGGCGCCTTCGCCCGCCGTCTCCGGTTGCCGAACTTCGCGAATGGCCTGATCGAAGAGCATGAACTGCGCCGCGCGGCTGCCCCCCGAACCCTCGTCGCCTGCGCTGCCCCAGTTGACGAAGAGCGACCTGCTGCCACCCAGCACGGCATCGAATCGGCCATCGAGCGTGACCGCCGCGCCCTGGCCGGCGACCAGGCTGCGATCGCTCAGGGGCGCGAGCATCGTCCAGGTCATGCCCTCGATGCGCGCGACCGGTACGAGCGAGGAGCGCGGATTGAACGCCGGCGTCACGTCAAACTCCGGTCGCCAATGGTGCTGCCACGCGGGCGCCAGCAGCTCGAGCTCGGCGTCCACGGTGGAAGGCTCGAGCGAGATTTCCTTGAGTCCGATCTGCGTGAGTCCGCCAAAAAGTCCCGGCGTCAGCGCGCGGCCTTTGGCTTCGACGATGGTGACGCCCGCCGGCGCCGCGAGGCCGGCACCGACGTCGGTTATGCGGCCGCCCTGGATCAGGACGTCCGTATTCTCGAGCGTGCCGGCGGCAGACGCCGTGTGCACGCGCGCGCCCCTGATCAGCAGGTCCTGCGCGCAGGCGGCGCCCGCGGCGAGGTTTGCGGCCGCGAAGGCAGCGACCAGGCAACGCACCTTCACAGCGAGAAATCCGACAGCGGCTGATCCGATGGATGAGCGCGATCAAAGCGCAGCACGCCGTCCACGTACACCTGGTCCGCGAGCGCGTACACGCTGAACGGATTGCCGTTCCAGATCACGACATCCGCCATCTTGCCGGCCTCGAGCGAGCCCGTCTGCGCCTCGATCCCGAGCGAACGCGCTGCGTTCGACGTCACCCAGCGGATCGCGCGCTCGGGCGGAATGTCGAGCCCCGCGCGGCTGCCGCGCGTCATGGCCTTCGCCGCCTCCTGGTTCAGGCGCTGGATGCCTTCGTCGGAATCGGAGTGGACGATCGCGCAGCCGTCGTCCGGATAGTCCACGAGCGCGATGTTTTCCTGGATGCCGTCATACGCTTCCAGCTTGAAACCCCACCAGTCCGCCCACAGCGCGCCGCAGACGCCATCCGCAGCGAGGCGGTCGGCGAGCTTGTAGGCCTCGGTGCCGTGATGGAAAGCGGAGATCCTGAATCCGAACTCCGCGGCGAGATCGAGCATTGTCGCCATCTCGTCCGCGCGATAACAGTGGTTGTGGACGAGCACCTCGCCCTGCATCGCCGCTGCGAGCGTTTCGAGTCGCAGGTCGCGCTTCGGCGGCTTCGGCGGCGTGGCGTCCGGCTTGATCTTCGCCTCGAACACCGCCTGCTTGGCCTCGTGTTCCTTCCACTGCTCCTGATAGTCCTGCGCATCGGCAAAAGCCTGGCGGTAGCCCGCGACATTGCCCATGCGCGTGGACGGCGCCTTCTGTCGTCCGCCGTAGACCCGCTTCGGGTTTTCGCCGCAGGCCATCTTGAGACCCTGCTTCGCGCCCGGGAATTTCATGGCCTGGTAGGTCGGCGCCCAGACGTTCTTGACCGTGACGCCGCGCCCGCCGATCAGATTCGCGGAGCCCGGCAGGATCTGCATCGTCGTCACGCCGCCCCGCAGCGCCGCTTCGAAGCCCGGATCCTGCGGCCACAGGGAATGCTCGGCCCAGACGCCCGCCGTGACCGGATCCGTCGCTTCATTGCCGTCGCTGTGCGCGTTGATCGACGGACTCGGATAAACGCCGAGATGCGAGTGCACGTCGATCAGTCCCGGCGTGACCCAGCGGCCATTCGCGTCGATGACTGCGGCGCCGTCCGGGGCCGTGAGTTTGCTGCCGATCGCGGCGATGCGGCCGTTCTCGATCAGGAGGTCGCCGCCGTCGAGGCGCGTGCCGGTTCCCGTCAGGATCGTCGCATTGCGGATCAGGATCGGCGCGCCTGACGCGCCCGCCTGGTAGGTGGACGAGTAGGGCAGCCGCGCGGGTTCTGGAGCCGGCGACGCGGCAGCCGCAGGTCCGGGCACCGCTTCCGGCTGTATCGCGCACGCCGTGGCGGTGGCGGCACAGACCGCCGACAGGCAGAGTTTCCAGCCGGAGCGTGTCATGGCGACGCATGTTACACGCGCGTGCTTCAAGGCGTCATGTCAGGGTCGCGAGCGCGACGAATTGCCGGCAGGCCAGGCCAACACGGCAAGCACATACAAACCAGCCGCCATCATCAGCACGGCGTTGAAGCCAAGGTGCACGGCCAGCACTGCGGCGAGCAGCGCCGACAAAACCGATGCGCAACCGTTGATTCCCCAGGCCCACGGGATCGAAGCTGGCGCCACGGCGGCCAGTCTCGACAGCCCGAGCGGAAACGGCAGGCCCATCAGGAACGCGAGCGGGGCAATCAACACGAGCGTGAGAATAATCCGCCCGGCGGTCGACTCGACGACGCCCGGAGCCGGCGGCAGCGCGGTCGCCTGCACCAGGAGCATCAGGACGATGCCGGCGATCGCCCACTTCAAAGCGCGCGGCCGATTGCGAACGCGTGACGCGACGAGACTTCCCGCGCCCGCGAACACGAGGAAGCCCGCGAGCACGGCGACCGAGGCAAAGAGCGGGTGCCCGACAAACAGACCGTAACGCTGCATGCAGGCGATCTCGACGAAAAGAAACGCGAGACCGAGACAGAGGAAGTAGACGCCGGAGCGCATTCGCGGCTCATCACGCCGCGGCGGTCCAAGCGCCGTAAGCGGCGCCAGGATCAGGAGGAGCGACAGCGGCACCGCGAGGGCGAGCGTGCCGATGAGCACCAGGTAACCCGTGTCGAGCAGCGTCAGCGCGCCCTGGCCGCGAAGCGCAATCAGCTCCGGCAGCAATTGCCAGCGGAAGAAATGAAAGAAATACGGACGATCGTCGGTCGCCGGCGCGACGTTGAACTTGTAATCCGAGATGAAGCGCCCGGCGTCGGCGCCAATCAGGGCCGTCGCGCCCTGATGCAGCCAGTCGCGCGGGACCCGGTGGTGCCGGTTCACCTCATCGGGTGTGATGCCCGGAAACCAGGCCGGATCGAAGCCGCGCGATTCGCAGAATGCCCGCAGGCGCTCGAGATCGGCGTCAGTCAGCGCGCCGCGCTTGACGAGCAGCGTGCTCGTCTGCCAACCGCGGATCAGCGCGAGCTGATCGCGGGGATCCGCGCCAGCCGCCTCGAGCGCAGATACGGCCGTCGCGAACAGCTTGAGGCCTTCGCGGGGCGGCTGCTTTTCCCAGCGCGTCAGCGCGAGAAAACCGCCCGGCTCAAGACGCGCGTAGTAATCGGCGATCGCCTCCACGGTATATAGGTAGCTTTCCGCCATCGTCTGGACGCCTGCGCCCGAGCCGCCGTAGGAGTCGAGCGGCGCGAGCTGGATCAGGTCGTATCGCGCGGTGTCGGTGCGGACGAATGCGCGGGCATCGCCCGCGTGCAATTGAACGCGGGACTCCGGGAGTCGAATGCGCAACAGCTCGAGCATGGTCGGGTTGAGCTCGACGCCGTGGATTTCCCGCGCATTGTGATAGATCGCCTGCAGCACTTCCGCACCGCCGCCGGCACCCAGCATGAGCACGCGCGGCCGCTCGATCAGGTGGTAGGGCAATGCCGAGGTCATCTCATCGAGGTACGCGAGCGACTCGCGCCGCCCGTCGTGGACGGTCAATGCCGTCATCGAATCGCCGTCCGTGAACACCGCAAGCTGCGGAGGCGGCTCCGTGATCGCGGCCAGGCTGCGGCCGGGTGCATGGCGAAACGGAATCGTGTCATTGCGTACGATCGTCAGCAGGCCATAGGGACTCGAGTACTCGGCCTCGACGGCAGCACCCATGACCTGCAGCGTGCGCGGCAGGCCCTTGAATTCGGTGATGCGCGGGGTCAGCCAGGCATCCGGAATGATCAGGGCAGACAGGATCGCAAGCGCCGGCAGTGCCAGCCTTGTAAGTTTTGGAGCCGGCAGCAGGAGGGCGGCGACGGTGCCCGCGACGGTGGCGGCGCGCAGCGCATCGCCCGCCGGCAACACGAACAACAATCCGGTCGCAAGAGCGGCGCCAAACCCCGCTCCCAGGAGGTCCGCCGCATAGAGCGCGGGAATCCGCTCGCGCGCGTGCATGAATGCGAGCCCGAAGCAGCAGGCCGCGAAGAAGAACGGCAGTGACAGCAGCAGAAAGATTCCTGCGAGCCAGCCGAGCTGGCCGGGATTCCAGACGAGTTCGAGGCCGTTGAACGGCAACCGCTGCGCGAGCGCCCAGCAGACCGGCACGGCGATGGCGAACAGCGCCGCGCTGGTCGCATACACCGCGTGAAATCGCGGCAGCAGCCTCATGCCCGTGAGCGCGAGCGCCGTGCCCGCAGCGCCATGACCCAGCAATGCCAGGCTGATGATCATCGCGGCAAAGGAATGCCACTGGATGATGGCGAGGAGACGGAACAACAGCACCTGGTAGGCGAGTGCTGCGCCTGCCAACAAACCGATCGAGAGCGCCAGCAGCGCGGAATCGCGCCGCCGCATCAACGCTTGCCGGTCAGCGGTACGAAGGCGACCGGCAACACGGAAGTCGTCGTCACTTTCCCTGTCGGATCTTTGCGCAGCAGGATCAGGTCCTGCGTGTGAAACGGTGCGCCGACCGGAATCACCATGCGACCGCCCGGTTTCAGTTGCGCGACCAGCGGGGGCGGGATCGAATTCGCGGCCGCAGTGACGATGATGCCGTCGTAAGGCGCATGCTCCGGCCACCCATAATAGCCGTCACCTGATTTCACCTGGACATTGCCGTAGCCCAGTTCGCGCAGGCGCGCTGTTGCGCTGTCGGCAAGCGGCGCAATGATTTCAATCGTATGGACTTTCGCCACCAGCCTTGAGAGGACCGCCGCCTGGTAGCCGGAGCCGGCGCCCACTTCGAGCATGATGTCGCCGGACTTCGGTTCCAGCAGTTCGGTCATGAGCGCCACGATGTAGGGCTGCGAGATGGTCTGGCCGTGGCCGATCGCCAGCGGCCGGTTCTCATAGGCGCTGGCGATCGAGCGGGGCGGCACGAAGCGGTGCCGCGGCACCGAATCCATGGCATTCATGACGCGCGCGCTGAAGCGAGCGCGGCCGGTCGCATCGGCAGTCTGCACCGCCACGCGCTGGATTTCTGCCAGGAGCGCCTTGCGCTCGGCGGCATAGCGGGTCTCATCCGAGGCCGCGATCAGCAGCAGGGCGCAGACAATCAGCAAGGCGCGAGCCTGTGCCAGTCGGGTGGCTTGTGGCGGGCATATCGGCATCACAGCTCCCCTTGCAAGACGCGATTGGCCTCGGCTCCGCGATTATGCGACTTTTTGCGCCATCGTTTCAGGGACGCGAAGCCTTCGATGCGCAGAGCTTTTCTTGATGTCGCGCTTTGGTCGTCGCCGTGATCCCTGTCGTTCTGACGACGACGTCTGTCGAGACTTTTGGCCTCTACTAAGACGCTTTTCTATCGCGGCGTGCTGCCGGCTCGGGATCGATCAGCGGTCATGTCGATCTGCTGGACGATCGCGTACTGGCGGTCAATCAGCCGGCATTCGCCGATCGCTGAACCGGCTTAGCCGGCGATCGGGGTCTCTTTGTACGCTATCGCACCGACAGTCCTGGGCAGGTTGAGTAGAGTGCCCCTGCAACGATAAAGGGGCCTTTATGTACACAGAAACGTGCTCGAACCTTAGTTCCGAGCTGCCTGTAACCGGCACGGCGGTGACGCAGCAGGATATCTCCGCGAAACCGGCAAGTATCCGGGGACGAGACCGGTATCTGTCGGTACTGCGGGCCTGCGGCGAGATCAGCGATCGCCGGCAGTGGGTGTCCAGGCGCAGCGTCTGGTAAGAAACCGCGCGGCGAGCGGCGACGGTCGGACCATCGCCGCCCACGCGGTTGCTCTTCTTTTTAGTGTCGCGGCACGTCCCAGTAACGCGGCGCCTTGTAGTAGTCGTACGCCTGGTTACGAAACGCCTGGCCGTCGCCACGGGTCAGTTCTTCCAGCGAAGCGGCGGGCGCCGCCTCCAGTTGCTCCCTTGTGAAGTTGACGACATAGCTGTCTTGCGACTTGTCGTACTTCAGCGAGGACCACGGAACCGGATGGTACTTCTCCGCGATTCCGAGGAAGCCGCCGAACGACACGATCGCGAACATGATGTTGTTCGAGAGCTTGTCCAGCACGATATCCTCGACCTCGCCGATCTTGTCGCCGGACCCGTCTACAACCTTGGTCCCGCTGACTTTCTTGGCGCGGATAGCCGATGTGTGGCCTGATGCGGTGGGCATTGCAGTCACCTCCGTGTGTTCAGTGAGTGTCAGATTCACCCGTAAGAATAGGACGGACGGCGACATCGATCAGACGGTCAAAGTCGCCACCGCGTGTGGGACTGACTCCGACAAGCGAGCCGGGGCAATAGTCATCCACTGATTACGAGCCGAGTTCCGCGGCCATTTCCGAGAACAACTGCGTGTGCCGGTCGACATCCGCCGCAGTCGTCGCCGGCGACATCAAGGCCATGTTGTGGAACGGGGTCATCAGGATGCCCCGGTTCAACAGGTAGAGATGGATGAATGCGTCGATCGCGTCGTCCTGTCCGGCCGCCGCCTCGGCGCCATTGCGGGCCCGCTCCGCGCGGAACAGATACTCGACCCGGCAGCCAAGGCGCACGACGTGCCAGGGCAACTCGCGCGACTCGATGACGCCGCGCACGCCCTGCTCGAAGCGTTCGCCGAGCGCGATCATCCGCACGAACGCGGCGTCCGTCATGACCTCGCCGAGCGTCGCCCGCATCGCAGCGAGCGACAAGGCGTTGCCGGCAAGGGTGCCGCCAATGCCGCCGACGTCGGTGTTCCGGGAATCGGTACGTGCGTAGACCTTTTCGCGCATGCGTTCGGTCAGGCCGTAAGCACCGGTTGCCACGCCGGCGCCCAGCGTCTTGCCGATCGTCAGGAAATCGGGTTCCAGGCCCCAGGCTTTGGTGCATCCGCCGGGACCGGCGCTGATCGTATGCGTCTCGTCGATGATCAGCAGCGTGCCGTACCGGTCGCACAGCCTGCGCGCCGCCTCGTGATATCCCGGGTCGGGCAGCACGATGCCGATATTGGTCAAGGCAGGCTCGAACAGGCAGGCGGCAACGTCTTCGTGCGCAAGTGCCGCTTCGAGACCCTCGAGATCATTGATCTCCACGACCCTGGTCGTCTGGTCGAGCGGAACAGGCTTGCCGATGTTGCCGCTGCGCGCGACGGTGCGGCCGTTCTCCAGCATCGCGACGGACTCATCCACGGTCCCGTGATAGCAGCCGTTGTGCACGACGATCTTCGGGCGCCCCGTGATCTCGCGTGCCCACCGAATCACGCAGCGGTTCGCATCGGTCGCCGACAGCGTGAATTGCCAGTAGGGGAGCCCGAAGCGCCGCGCCAGTTCGTCGCCGACCCAGGCGGCGTCCTCGGTTGGCAACATCAGCGTAATGCCTCTGGCGGCCTGCTTTGCGATCGCATCGACGGCGGCTTTCGGCGCGTGTCCCGCCATCCCGCCCGTGTCGCCGAGGCAGAAGTCGATGAATTCGTTGCCGTCGACGTCCCGGAAGCGGGCGCCTTCCGCGCGATCGACGAATAGCGGATGGTCGCCCGGCCAGCGCGTCATCCAGTTCATCGGCACGCCGAAAAGCAGCGAGCGCTTTGCCTGCTCGGACAGCTCGCCACTGCGCACGTGGCGCCGGCGGAAAGTGGCGCGTTCGCGTTCCATCAGGCCGGCGATGCGCGCGCGGTCGATTGGCTTCATCGGCAGGATTATGCAATTCTTCCCGACGTCGCGCGGGAGATCTCATGAAACTATTTTTGTCTGGCCGTTTGGCAGATGTCATGTCGAAAACGGGTGCCTTGATCATGATGTTGACGTTAGCCGGTCCGGTGTGCGCCGCCCAGGATCCACATTCTTATGCCGAACCGGAGCGGTTCCTGGTTCGGCACGTCGCACTCGATCTCCACGCGGATTTCGAGGCGCACCGGCTGGACGGTACGGCCGAGTTGACGGTCGAGCGTCTCGACCCCTATGCGAAAGAGCTGTACCTGGATACGCGCGATCTCGAGATCCAATCCGTGCATTTGCTCGATGAGGCAGGGCAGTCGCAAGTCCTGGCCTTCCGGCTCGATGCGCCCGACGAGATCCTCGGCAGCCGCCTGCGGATCCAGTTTTCGGAATGTTGTGCGGCACCATCCCAGATGCGCATTCGCATTGACTACCGCACTTCGGCCGAGGCGAGTGCGCTGCAGTGGCTGGAACCCGCCCAGACATCCGGACCGCATCCATTCATGTACAGTCAGGGGCAGGCGATCCATGGCCGAAGCTGGATCCCGATGCAGGACTCGCCGGGCGTGCGTGTGACCTACTCGGCACGCATCCGAACGCCGCCCGAGCTCGTCGCTTTGATGAGCGCCGCGCGCGTCGTCGATGCCGCGGCGAAGCCCGGCGAATACCGCTTCGAGATGAAGCAACCGATCCCCGCGTATCTCATCGCACTCGCCATCGGCGACCTCGAGTTTCAGAGCCTCGGCGAGCGCGTCGGCGTCTGGACCGAGCCTTCGCGCCTCGACGCGGCCGCGCAGGAGTTCGCGGACCTACCGCGCATGCTTCAGATGGGCGAGCAGATGGCCGGGCCCTATCGCTGGGAACGCTACGATCTCCTGATCATGCCGCACAGCTTTGCCTACGGCGGCATGGAAAATCCGCGGCTCTCGTTCATATCGCCATCCATCGTCGCGGGCGATCGCAGTCTCGTCTCCACGATCGTGCATGAGCTCGCGCATTCCTGGTCCGGGAATCTCGTGACGAGCGCGACCTGGAACGATTTCTGGCTCAACGAGGGATTTACGACGTATCTGGAACGCCGGCAGATGGAGGCTCTGTACGGCGAGCGCCGCGCACGGATGGAAGATGCAATCGGCTACGGATTCCTGGCCGAGGCGATTGCGGATGCGAAGGCCGCCGGCCTGCCGCAGGATGCGTCCCTGAAACTCGATCTCGCGGGACGGAATCCGGACGAAGGCACTACCGACGTCGCCTACGAGAAGGGACGCTGGTTCCTGGGCTATCTCGAGTCGCGCTTCGGACGGCCGGCCCTCGATGCATTCCTGCGCGAGTATTTCGACGCCCACGCTTTCCGGAGCATGGACACGGAGCGATTCTGCAGCTACCTGCTCGCGCGGCTGGAGCGCCCCGGTTCACCGTCGATCCCGGTCGCCGAACTGGACGAGTGGTTCTATGGCGTCGGCATGCCGGCGACGACGCCGCCGATACCGAGTGGGGTATTCGACGCGGTCGACCATGCCGCGGCGGAATGGCGCGCCGGGCGACTTCCGGTCGAGAAGCTGCCCGTGCAGGACTGGGTGCCGCAGGAATGGATCCGGTTCCTCGAGGGGCAGCCGGCCGATCTCGACGATGCGAAGCTCGCGGAACTCAGGGTTCACTTCAAGCTCGGCCCGGTTGGCAATGCCGAGATCGCACGAAGCTGGCTCGCGCTGGTCGTGCGAACCGCTTATGAGCCTGCTTACGCTGACCTCGAGCGCTTCCTGTTGAGCACCGGCCGGCACAAGCTCGTCGTCGGGCTGTATCGCGACCTGGCGCGTAGCGAGTCCGGCATGGCGCTCGGCCGCCAGATCTATGCCAAGGCCAGGCCCGGATACCACGCGACCATCCGCGAGGCCGTCGAGCGGTCGCTACTACTTTAGCCTGGAGCGAACTTGTGGTGAAATACAGGATCAACAGTAGGGGGCCAAGCGGATTCGGTTATCGAATGGCATAAGGATAAACAACATGCTTTGGACCATCGCAATCATCCTGGGTGTGCTCTGGCTTCTGGGCCTGGTAACGTCCTACACGCTGGGAGGATTCATTCACGTCCTCCTGGTCATTGCGATCATCGTGATCGTGATCAATCTCATCCAGGGTAGACGCCCGTAGTGGCCTACACGTTCGTCAGTCGAATCTGACGACACGCAATCGGCGGCTCATGCCCCGGTTTTCGACCGGGCGTGTCAGCCTCGCTTTGCCTGATAGCGGCGCATCAACGGCGTGACCGAAATGCCGTGGATCACGATGGATGACGCTATGACCCACAAAGTTACGGATACCAGTTGCATGGCTATGCCGGGCTCGACACCCATGCCGATCGCGAACATCAGGTAGTACAGCGATCCGATCCCGCGTATCCCGAACCAGGAAAGCAGTGCGACCTTCGTCTTCGGAATGGCCATGCCCGCGAGACCGAGCACCACGGCAACAGGCCGGATGACGACGAACAGTACCGGTACGAACCAAAGGTGGCCGGGGTCGAGGAACTCCGGCGTGAGCATGACGCCGATGATGAGCACGAGCACGACTTCGAGGATGCGTTCGAGTTGCTCATTGAAGGTCAGCACAGTCTCTGTCAGATGCAATGGCGCGGTTTTCGGATGAGTCTCGCGATCGCCTTGTGTCGGCGCCGCGTGCTTCCCGCTGGCTCCGATTTCGGTTTCGCTGCGCTCGATCATCCGTAACGCGAGGCCGGCCGCAAATACCGCGAGAAATCCATAGGTGTGAGCCACGAGCGCTGCGCCGTAGGAAAGGCCGATCAGTCCCAGCGTGAGGAATTCCTCGCGGCCAAGCCCGGCCTTGTGCGTGCGGCGCAGGTACAGTACGGCGCGCCCGACGCCAATGCCGGCCAGCGTGCCGATCGCCAGGCCGCCCCCGATCGCCCAGAACACGTCCACGGTAAACCAGCGCCAGGCATCGTCACCCAGTTCATGCAGGCCGAGCAGACCGACGCCGAGCATCACGAATGGAAAGGCGGTGCCGTCGTTCATACCAGCCTCACCGGTCAAATTGAACCGAAGCCGGTCCTGATCGGTTGCGCTCTCGAGCTGCACGTCGGATGCCAGCACCGGATCGGTCGGCGCGAGAATCGCACCGAGCACTACCGCGGCACCGAGAGGCAACCCCAGGCCGAACACGCCGACCAGCGCGATCAGACCGACGGTCAGGGCCATTGAGCCGAAGGCAAGTCGGACGGGGACCTTCCACTTCCCGTCCTTGAAAGGCGCGCGCAGTTTCAGGCCGGCAGTGAACAGCGAGATGATGACGACGAGTTCCGCCGCCCACCCGAGTAACCGGGCGTCCTCGAGCGGATGGATCGCAGCGACGCCGATGCCGAGCGGGCCGATGACGATGCCGGCAAACAGATAAACCATCGTCGTCGTCAGCGGCCACTGCTTGACTGCCGACGCCATGAAGGCGATCAGCACCAGGAGCGCCCCGAAGAACAGATACCAGAGATCCAGGCTCATTTAATTACTAATTATGCGCCCGGCGACTAGCGTGGAAAGCGGTCGATCTGCGCTTCGTACTGGCCGCGGGTTTCGTGCAGGCGCTTGCGGAGCCCGGCCAGGGTCTGCAACGGATTGCGGGTGCTTTGCATCGTGATCAGCCACGCAGGCAGCCTTCCCGCGGGATCGGCATCGAGCTCGTAGTGGACGAGCGAGCGCTCGTCGTCGATCGCCTCGATCGCATAGAAACCGCCCAATGACTTCATGCGCACGGTACCACGCGCCCGCGCGACCTCCGGCGCGGAAATCGCATCGAACTTCACCTTCACCTTCGATGGCGGGTCGAGGAAGATCACCTCGTTCTCGATCACTGCCTCCCGGTCAGAGACGGGCCAGGGCGCATCCGTGCGCGTATAGATGACGTAGCGCCAGGGACCGAGCCGACGCAGGATATTTGACGCCAGGCAGTCGGGGAGCCAGGCGACGTGGGCCGGCACGTCGAGCAGGATGGCCAGGATCTCGTAAGGCGTTCCGCGGACTTCACCGACGGCGCGCAACCGGGGGAATGCGCGATCCTGGACGGGTTGCCGGCTGACGACGATTCCGTCGCTCTCCTCGATGACTTCCCAGGTGCCCGATTGTGATGCGGCAGGCCACGCAACGAGCAGCATCAGGACGAGCATCGTCGCGCGCGGCGTGTTCAAGGCGGCGCCACCCGTCCATGCAGGACGTCGTTTACCCGCGGCCGATAGTCGCCCATCGCATCGGGCTTTGCAGCGCGGCGGTGATTGCCCACAGTGAACCCTGTGACAACCGGCCAGCGAAAGAGTGCGAAAACATGGCAATGTATCCTGCGTCGTCATCGGGTTGACGATTTTCTGGCTGATTCGCGTATCGTTTACCGGGTGGTACGGCAAGCAGGCGGCAAATAACGATGAGCCGGGCATTCGTCAAGGAATCGGATGGCGCGGACGGGGAAGAACTGCCCGAGCTGCAGGTCAGTCCGCACCGCAATCTGGTCACGCCCTCGGGCCTGCAACGGATTGAAGCGACGGTCGGACTCCTGCAGGTTGCGCTGTCCCGAGCACGCGCGGATGCGGATCGAGCGCAAATCGCGCGCATCCAGCGGGACCTGCGCTACTGGAGCGAACGCCAGCACACGGCCGAAGTGATTCCCGCGGCGGAATCGGCCGACGTCGTGCGCTTCGGTTGCGCGGTGACGCTCGAAAAGCCGGACGGCGTAACGGTCGAGTACCGGATCGTCGGCGAGGACGAGGCCGATCCTGCCCGCGGCAGCATCTCGTACGTCTCGCCGATCGCACGCTTTTTGATCGGCCGCGTCCAGGGGGATGTGGTCGCGCTGCCGGACGGCGAAGCGACAATTCTCGAGATCAGCTAGGGACTACAAGGCCGGCCCGGCGTCGTCGCCGAGCATCTTCCTGCGCAATATCGGCACGGGCGGACCGCCGGATGACAGGAAGCTGTCGTGGAATTCACGCCAGGCTTCGCGGCCGCCACGGGATTCCGTCCAGTCATCGCGCAGCTTGCGGATCATCAGTTTGCCGAGCGTGTAGTTGAGATAACCGGGATCGTAAGTCCCGCGCGCGGCCTGCTGGCGCGCGTTGCCCGGATCCTGGAATGCCTGTTCGCGGAAAAGGGACTCGCATTCCTCGACGCTCATGTCCTGCGTGTGCAGGCCGATCGCGCAGATATAGCGCACATTCCGGTACAGCGCCTTGTTGATCTGTCCGACGCGGTACTCGGCCTGCCCGCCGGCGAGTCCGCCCGTCAGGCCGGCTTCCCACATCATCTCCTCCGAGTAGTGCGCCCAGCCTTCGGCGAAGGCGTAACCGACGAACAGCCTGCCGATGATGCTCTCGGTGCGGTTCGAGTGCAGGAACTGCAGGAAGTGGCCAGGCCACACTTCGTGCACGGATGTCGACATCAGGTCGGCGACGCCCGGGACGTAGGCGATCTGTTCTTCCTCGCTCCACGCCGGATCGGGCGGCGCAATGTAGTAGGTGGACGGCATGCCGACATGAAACGGGCCGGCCACCACGATATAGGCGAAGTTCGTCGCCTGGTAGGGCGGCGCCTCGTCGACCAGAGCCAGCTCGTCCGAGGGAATCGTGACGAGCTCCTGTTCGACCAGGAAATCGCGGAGCACGTCCAGCTGTCCGCGGGCCGCCTCCACCGCGCCATCCACCGGGCGATTCGCATTCATCTTCGCCATGCAGCCGACGCGATCCAGGTCCGGCGCGAATTCGGCACAAGCTTCGTCCAAGGCGACAAGATTGCGCTCCAGATCCGCTTGTCCTAGTTCGAGCAGCCGGTCGAGCGGCACGTCCACGCCCTCGGTCCGCTTCAGCATTTCGGCGAAGAGTTCGGCGCCGATCGCATAGTCTTCGGTTGCCGTTTTGCGCTGCGATTCGAGCCAGCTCGCGAGTTCCTGCAGTGCCGCGATGGCCTTCTCGTTTGCCTCCGAGAACTCCTCTTGGAGTGCTTCGTCCTCCACGGACTCGAACAGGCCCGGTACGTCGTCCCGCAGGAACGCCACCATGCCGCCGAAGGAAGCGACGCCCTGGTTGACCCAGGTGCGCGGCATCGGCGTCTGCAGGTTGCCGCGGATCTGGCCGGCCGCCCGTGGCAGGTTGCCCAGCCACTTCGTGAAATCGCGCATGCGCTCGTCGAGCGGCGTATACGGCTTGGTCAGGTAAGGATCCGGGGAAAGAAAATCGAGGTTCCAGTCGAAATAGAAAGTCGGGTTGCGGAACGGCCACTCCGCACGGTCGAGCCAGAACAGATTGCGGTCGATCACCGCCAGAAGATACTGGCGCTCGAAGCGCTGATCATCCGACAGCTTGTCCTCATCGAATGTCCGGGCCTGGGCCCCGAGCGATTTGAGGCGCTTGACCTCGGCGATGATGCCTTGCCGGCTCCAGTCCGGGAATCTGCCCGCGTACTCCCGGCGGCCGGCCGAAAACGCCTGCAACGGATGCGCCTGCAGCCAGTCCTGGGCAAACCGCTCGACGAAAGTCGCCCAGTCGGCCGATTTACGGCCGGAGTACCCGGAGTCCTTGCCGCAGGCGGTGAATACCGCGATAAGCATCAATACGGCGGTGGCTTTCGCGATGCGCATGGGCCGCTCCGGAATCGCTGGAAGGGGCGAAGGTACCAGCAGTCTAGACAAGCGTCGAGCGTGCCCGGATCGCTCGATAAACGCGCACTGACTGATCGACGTGTCGCTACATACGACCAGCGTCGGCCTCCTGATCGCGGATCAGAGCGTCGAGGGTGTGGACCAGCGTCTTCACTTCGGCTTCCGACGTGTAATGCACGAACGAGGCCCGTACCGCGCCGTCATCGGTATCGATGCCGAGCGCTTTCAGCAGCCGGAACGCATAAAAATTACCGGCGCCGACGCCGAGGCCGGCCTGCGCCAGCCGGCCGGCGATGTCCGACGACCGGCGGCCGTCAATGGTGAAGGCAACCGTCGGCGCCCGTTCGGCCGCGTGCCTGCGCCCGAGCAGCCTGACCTTCGGATGACGCGACAGGAAATCGACCAGCGGCTGCAGGAGCCGCATTTCATGCTGGCGAAACAGGTCCCGCACGGCGGCGGCGCGAGCCTGCACCGGCTTTCCGCTAAAACCGTGCCGGTCGGCTATCGCGTCCAGATAATCCATCAACCCGTTGACCGCTGCGATCTGCGCGTGGTCCGGTCCCGCGGGCGTGAATCGGGCGCCCGGCTTGCCGGCATTGAAGAAATGCCCCTGGTTCGGTAATTCCGCATTGAGGGCGCTGCGCATCACCATCGCGCCGAGATGGGGGCCGTATACCTTGTACAGCGAGAAAAAATAGAGGTCAGCGCCGAGCGCGTCGACGTCCGGCAAACCATGCGGACAGAAGGAAACGCCGTCGACAAAAACCCAGGCGCCCGCGCGATGAATCAGGTCCGCGAATTCGCGCACCGGATTGATCGTCGCGACGATATTGGAGCAGTGCGTGAATGCGACCATCTTCGTGCGCGGGCCGAGCAGCGCTTCGAGGTCCCCCCGCCGCAGCTCGGCGGTCTCCGGGTCGACTTTCCATTCCCGCACGACGACGCCGTCCGGGGAGAGCCGCTGCCAGGCGCCGATGTTCGTTTCATGATCCTGGTCGGTAACGATCACCTCGTCGCCTTTACTGAGGTGCTGGCGCAATGCCTGGGCGACGACATACGTGTTCTGCGAGGACGAGGGTCCGAAATGCAACTCGTCCTGGCCGACCTGCAGCCATGCCGCCAGGCGTTCCTTCGCCGTGTCCATCTGCCTGCCAGCCTCCGCGGACGGCGCAAACGCGTAGTAAGGCTGGACCTTGGTCCGGCGATAGAAGCGGTTCAGGCAATCGATGGTTTGCCCGCAGGCATAGGAGCCGCCGGCATTCTCGAAATGCGCAAATCCCGCGAGCGAAGGCTCGCTGAACGCCGGGAACTGGCTACGGACGAAGTCGAGGTCGAGTCGCGTCATGGCCGGAAGACTCGTGGCAGTCGCGGACATCATCTAACCCCCTGTCAGACGATTCCGATCCTACACTGCGGCCTTCTCCTACTGTTACCCGTCATCGGAAAAGCGCAATGTCGGCCACGTGGAAGTCATGAACTCGGATATCTTCACGGATAGATGACGATTGATGACCTCCGAGGGCCGCGAAAGCGGCCCCCGTCATTTCAGGGGCTGAAAAAACCGCAATAAAAAAGGCCGGACACCCAGGCGCCCGGCCCCTGCTTCGTCGAAATGCCGGAATCAGTTGCTGCCGGGCTGTTCCGGCCGCTCGCGCGGAACATCGGCGCGATGGCCCCGATGCTTCGAGTGGCCGGCGCGCAGCTCTTCCAGCGAGAGCAGGCCATTGCCGTCCGTATCCATCCGGGAAAATTTTTCCTGGGTCATGCTCGAACGAACCGCCTGCATTTCCAGCAGGCTGACGCCGCCATCACGGTCCTTGTCCATGCTCTCGAACATTCGGGAAGTCATGGTGAGTTTCAGTTCGTCCTTGGTGACTTTGCCGTCCTTGTTCGCATCGAAGCTCGAATATTCCTCCTGCGTCAGGTCCGGATACGCGGAGCGGACTTCTTCGAGCGTGTAATTGCCATCCTTGTCCGCATCCAGGTTGCCGTAGTGATGGCCCTTTCCCGGCAGCGTGCGTAATTCTTCCTCGCTCAGCTTTCCGTCGCGATTCACGTCGGCCGCATTGAACTGCTCCAGCGTGAAATCCGGGCGCGCGGCCTGAACTTCCGCAAGGTCGACTTTGCCGTCGCCGTTGGTATCGAGCTTGGTGCGATCCGGATTGCCGGCAAAAGCCGGGGCCGAAAGCAGCACTGCGATTGTCGCGGCCAGCGTCATGGCGTGGCCGGTCTTCAGTCCTTGAAACATGGCGGGTCCCTCCTGGGATGTTTTTAGGGTGCTTTCTGTTGACCCCCTGAGCATGCCGCTAGTTCCGGAGCCGCCGGCAGATGGCATAGTGCGGCTTGATGAATCGTCTCCTTTCACCGACACAGCTCTCGCGTTACGCGAGCGACGGTTTTCTCGCGTTGCCGCGCTTCGTTGATGACGAACATTGCCTGCAACTCCGTGAGCGCGCTCTGGCGCTGGCGTTGCACCACGTGCCGGCGCCGCGGGAAGCGACGATCTTCACGGCGGATGGCAACGCACTCCATGCCAGCGCCGATTACTTCCTGACAAGCGGCGAGGCGATCCGGTGTTTTTTCGAGAAGGATGCGTTTGACGGCAATGGTGTGCTCCGGGCGGAGGCGCACCTTTGCCTCAACAAGCTGGGCCACGCGATGCACGAACTCGATCCGGTTTTCGACGCATTCAGCCGAACGCCCGAACTGGCGGCGCTGGCGCACGACATCGGCTTGCAGAAGCCGTTGCTGCTGCAGTCGATGTACATCTTCAAGCAGGCACGCATCGGCGGCGAAGTCGCCTGTCATACCGATCACACGTATCTCTGGACCGAACCGATGAGCGTGGTCGGCTTCTGGTTCGCGATCGACGATGCGACGACGGAGAATGGCTGCATGTGGGCGTTGCCGGGCGGTCACCGCCTGCCGGTCAGGGCGCGCTCGCGACTCAATGACGCGCGCACGGCGACGGTGCTCGAGTTGCTGGACCCGGAGCCGTACCCGACTGAAGGGCTCGTGCCGCTGGAGGCGGAGCGCGGAACGATGGTGCTGCTGAACGGCGCATTGCCGCACCGCTCCGGTCCGAATCTGAGCGACAAGCCGCGGCATGCTTACACGCTGCATGCCGTCGATGGCTGCGCGCATTATCCGGAGGACAACTGGCTGCAGCGACCAACGCTGCCCGCGCGCGGATTCCCGGCATGACGGGCTCTCAGGCCGTCTCGGCGCTGTGCCACCACTCGCGAAATATCCGGCACTGTCCGGGTTCGGCAAAGTCCGCCGTCAGCACGCCCTCGATCCGCACCGCGGTCTCGGCCGGCAGGCGCGTGAAATCTGCACGCCAGGCGGCTATCCCCTTGTTGCCGGTGACGGCGAGAATGTCGAAAGTGAAACGGATGTCGCGCTGCTGGGAAACGGCTCCTTCCCACGCCGCGGCAACTCCCGCGCGCCCGCGCTGGGGCGGATCCAGCGGCGTCCAGTAGTACTCGGCGTCTTCCGTGAAGAGCAGCGCTGCACCCGCGGGATCGCGGCCTTCCCAGGCGCGCTGATATCCGCGGAGCCACGCATCGAATTCCGCCAGGGTGACATCCGCCGATTGCGCCGTCATGGCCAGAGCCTCGCGCTCGCAATGCGAGCGCCTTCGGCGAGCGACGCCAGCTTGAGATAGACGATGTCGGGATCGATCGGGCCGAAGCCGGCAAAGGTACTGAACCCGCAATCCGAGCCGGCGATCACCCGCTCACGTCCGACGATGTCGGCAAAGCGCTGGATGCGCTCGGCGACTAGTTCGGGGTGCTCGACGTAATTTGTGGTGGAGCTCAGCACCCCCGGCACCAGGATCTTGTCTTCGGGCACTTCCTGGTCGCGGAACACCTGCCACTCGTGCGCGTGACGCGGATTCGCCGATTCGAATAGCAGCGCCTGCGGCCGCGCGCGGATCACGACCGGCAGCAATCGGGCGAGCGGCACGTCATGATGATGCGGGCCCTCGTAGTTGCCCCAGCAAATGTGCATGCGAATGCGATCCGCCGGAATGTTGCGCAGCGCGTGGTTCAGGACCTCGATATGCCGTGCCGCGCTCGCGAGATATTCTTCGACGCCGACATTCCGGTACATCGTATGCCGGCCCATTCCGAAGTCAGGCGCGTCGATCTGCAGCAGGAACCCGGCCGCCGAGATCGACTCGTACTCGGTGCGCATCGCCTCGGCGACCGCTTCGAGATAGGCGTCCTGGGTCGGGTAGAAATCGTTCGGCTGGAACAGCGCGATGACGCCGGCCGATGCCGCATTCAGGAATGCCTCGACGGGCTTCGCAGCGTCGACTGCCTGCCGGAAGTTCGCGAGGTCGTGCTGCAGCGGCCTGGTGTCCTTCGGGCGGATCTGGCCGATGCAGCGCGGGCGACGATACTTCGCCGTCGATCCGCGTTCCGCCAGCCTCGCCAACAGCCGCGGGAATTCGACCAGATCCTGCCCGGGCTCGCGAGGCGTGTCGCCGCCGAAGCCCTCGAAGCGATCGGCGATGTAGGTGGCGTAGCTGATCTTGCTCATTTCGCCGTCGCTGACGACATCGACGCCGGTCTCGACCTGGCGGTGTACGACATCGTGAACCGCATCGGCGATGACCTGCGCTGCGCTTTCCGGGTCCCGGATCTCGCCTTTCTCGCGCGCGAACAGCACGTCGGTCACGGCCTGCGAACGCGGCAGGCTGCCGACGTGGGTTATCAGGATGCGCTCGGTGCTCTGCCTCATCGATAGGTGTTGTTGGACGTGTGATCCCCCGCCAGCCAGCGCTTGAGCGCCGAATGCGCGTCCTTGCGCCGTGCCGCGTTGATCTTCTCGACGTCAGGATGGTCGTGCGTGAACTCGACGATCATGCCGTTCGGGTCGGTCGCGTAAACCGAGCGGCAGTAGCCGTGCTCGAGCACGAACGATTGCGGCTCCTTGAAGCCCGCGGCGGCGAGGCGCTTCTCGATCCCGTCCTGCGTCTCCTTGTCCACGTGCAGCGCGATGTGGTGGAATGGCGTGAACGGCATCTTCGGCCCGAACTGCTCCTGGTCGGCCGGGTCCGCGAACTGGAAGAAGGCGAGGGCGCCGCCGTCCGCCAGGCCGAAGAACAGGTGGCAGTACGTGCGCTCGGCGCCGAACAGAAGGTCCTTCTCGCACCAGGTCGCGAGCAGCGGCAGGCCGATCACGTCCTCATAGAACTTGCGGGTCGCCTCGAGATCGCGCGACACGTAAGCCGTGTGGTGGAGCCGGGTCGGTAATTTTGCTGTCGCCATGCTTGCCTCCGCTCAGAACCGGTAACCGAATTCAATGCCGTACCGGCGCGGCAGCGCCCTGAACAGGAAGCCGCCCGGCGAGAATTCCGCATTGTATTCCTCGTCCGTCAGGTTCCGGCCCCAGGCGGTGGCGGACCAGCGCTCGCCTTCGATGCCGATGCGGGCGTCCACAAGATCGACCGGATCGCGCGAGGTCGTGTTGTAGGGCTCCCACCAGGTGCGGCCGATGTGGCGGTAGTCGGCGCGGAACGTGCCATGCAGCGAGCTTCCGATCGGATACCGATATTGCAGTCCGAAATTGGCCGTATTGCGCGATACCAGCGGCGCCTCGTTGCCGATCACGCTCGGGTCCTCCATGCCCGTGATTTTGCTGTCCGTATAGCCGTAGCTCGCGAACAGGTCGAGATTGTCGGTGACCCGCGCGCTCAGTTCGAGCTCGACGCCTTCGTAGTCGGCATCCAGATTGCCGAGATTCTGCGTCGAGTTCGCGGCCAGAAACACGAAGAAGTAGCCGTTCTCAGATTCCGTCTGGAAGACGGCGAGCGACGTGTTCAGTCCCCCGTCGAGGAACTGGGCCTTCACCCCGACCTCGGTCGTATCCGCGACCTCGGCCTCGAACAGGTCGTTGACGCCGGCAATGCCGTTGGCATCCGCGACCGCGCCGACGCCGGTCTGATTGAAGCCACCGCTCCTGAATCCGCGGCTCCAGCCGCCGAATATCGTGACCGCATCCGAGGGCTGCCAGCGCAGCGTGACCTTCGGCTGGGTCTCGCTCCAGGTGTGGCTGCGGACCTGGCCGCTCGAGCCCGGGGGCGTGCCGATTGGCAGGAAGGCCTCCGGCGTATTGGTCGTGTTGCTCCGCTTGTCCTCGTCGTAGCGCACCGCCGTGTCAACCTCGAACTGGTCGCTGACCACGAAGGTTGCGTTGGCGAACACCGCCCAGGCGTCGTTATCCTGCGTGTCCGCCAGGAAGGTCGCGCTCGGGTTGTTGCCGGTCAGGCGCGGCTCGCGGTAGACGGGGAACACGCCAGTGCCGTCATTCACCATGTTGCCGGTGGAGATGAAACGATCCGTGTGCACGAAATAGCCGCCGGCGATCCAGCGGACGCGGCCCTCGGTCGGGGAGGTGTAGCGGATCTCCTGGCTGTAGGTCTCGAGGTCGAGATACTGGCTTTGGTTCATGTCGAAACCAAGCAGCGCCATGAATATCGAATTGGCGGCGGGCCGGAAGTCGTAGGCATCGCCGGTCAGGATTTCCTCCGTCGTGTTGAAGGCGGACACCGAAGTCACCGTGCCGTCGCCGGCGCTGAAATCTAGCTTGAGGGCTGCATTGAACATGTCGCGATCGTTGATGCCCTCGTCGTCGATCTGAATCGGCGAGGTGACGTCGTTGGCATCGGGTGGCGTGAAGAACGTGCTGAACGGATTCAGCTCGTCGTCGCGCGGGATGACGAAGTAGAGGGCTCTCGTGGACAGTTCACTCATGCCCAGGCGCAGGTCGCCGGTGAATGCGTCGCTCGGCTTCCACAGGAAGCGCAGCCGGGCCGACAGGTCCTCGACCGGGTCCACCTTGCCGCCGAGGAACGTGCTTGGAATGTAGCCGTCCGTCTCGTAGTAATTGACGGAGGCGCGGAAGCTGTGCGCATCCGAACCGCCGACCGGCCCGCTGATCCCAGCCTGAGCGCGTAGCGACGAGCCGTTGCCGAAGCCGGCCTTGATCCTGCCCTCGAACTCGTCGGAGGGATCCTTGGTGCGGATGATGATCGCGCCGCCGATCGCATTGCGGCCGTACAGGGCGCCCTGCGGCCCTTTCAGCACCTCGATCTGCTGGATGTCGAAGAGTTCCTGGTTGAACTCGGCGGGATTGGTCTCCAGCACGCCGTCCACCAGCACGGCGACACTCGGCTCGCTGTTCCGCGCCTGCGAGATGCCGCGCACCACGACGAAGGCATTGCCGGCGTTCTGGGTCTCGACCAGCGTCATGTTCGGCACCAGGGCGATGAAATCGCCAGGGCGTTGAATGCCCGCGTTTTCGATGGTCGCCTCCGTGAACACGCTGATCGTGACCGGCACGTCCTGGAACGACTCGTCACGCTTGCGGGCGGTGACGACGACCTCTTCCATTTCCGAAGTCTGTGCCAGCACCGGCATCGCGATCGGGATCGCGGCGCCGCAGGCAATCAGCAGCGAAATGAATCTTCCCTGGCATGTATTCACGTGGGTCTCCCCGTCATGATTTCGAGTGCACTCTCAAGGTTCCGATGCCGCCGGTGAGCTCCTTGCGCAGGATGCAGGCACCGGCAACCATCGATTTCAGCTTTCCAGTCGCGACGTCGTGCGGCAGGTATTTCATCCCGCAGTCCGGCGCGACGATGATGTTGTCGGCACTGACGAATCGAAGTGCGCGGCGGATCCTGGCGGCCACCGTCTCCGGCGTCTCGACCGCGGGCGAGCCGAGATCGATGACGCCGAGAATGATCTTCTTGCCCGGCAGCTTTGCCAGGATCGAGCAGTCGAGATCCGGCTGCGCCGCTTCCAGGGAAACCTGCTGACAGCGGCAGTCCGCAAGCTCCGGCAGGAACGAATATGCCGAGTGCCGCTCGTGGATGATGGCCGCATATCCGAAGCAGATGTGCACCGCGGTCGTTCCCTGCACGCCTTCCAGCGCGCGATTCAGCGCCGCGAGGCCGAAAATCCGCGCTTCGTCGGGGCGCGCCTGCATGTAGGGCTCGTCGATCTGGACGATGTCGGCGCCGGCGGCAAAGAGATCCCGGATCTCGGCGTTGAGCGCGCTGGCATAGTCCATTGCCGCCAGTTCACGGCTGCCGCCATAGTGATCGATCTGGGCCTGCTGCGACATCGTGAAAGGCCCGGGCACGGTGACTTTCACGCGCCGCTTCGTGTGGCGGCGCAGGAAATCCAGGTCGCGGACGCCGACCGCGTGGCGGCGACGGATCGGACCGATCACCCGCGGAACCGGGTTCGGGTGACCGCTGCGGTCGAGCGCCGTGCCGTGATTCTCGAGATCGACGCCATCGAGCGCCGTGGAAAACAGGTTCGAGTAGCTTTCGCGGCGGATCTCGCCGTCCGTGACGATATCTATGCCGGCCTCTTCCTGCGCGCGTATCGCAACGATGGTCGCGTCGTCCTGCGCCTGGGCCAGCCATGGCTCCGGTATGCGCCAGAGCTCGCGCGCGCGTATCCGCGGCGGAAGGCGGGTCGCCAGCTTCTGGCGGTCGATCAGCCAGTCGGGCTGCGGCATGCTGCCGACCAGGCTGGTCGGGAACAGCGTCGGAATCGAGCGCTGCGCGGCGATCATGCGGTGGCCCGCCGGGCCGTGGGACCTGACGATACCGCAGGCCATCCGCTGTCGCGCATTAGTGCCGCGCGAATTGCATCCCCATGTTCGTTCAGGAGCGGCGCTGCCGAAACCGCGGTCGCACGTGCGCCATCGAATTGCAGGGCGGGTCGGACGGCCTGGCGTCCGCCCTCGCTGGCTGCTTCGACCGGCACGATCAGTCCGAGGTGCCGCGCCTGCGGGTCTTCGACAACGGCGTCGATGCTATTGATCGGCGCGAAGGGCACGTCGTGGGCGGAGAGCCGCGTGATCCATTCGGCCAGCGGGCGCTGGCGGAAGCGGCGGTCCAGCTCTTCGCCGAGCGCTTCGTAATGCTCGATGCGCAAGAGCCGCGCATTGAACCGGGCGTCGCTGTTCAGGTCAGCGGCATCCAGCGCCGTCGTCAGTCCGCGCCAGAACTTGTCGAGCGACGACAGGTGAATCGCCAGCAGCCGGTGATCGGCGGTGCGAAGTATGTAAGCCTGGGCGAGCCGCGGCCGGTCGCTCGATCTCGGTACGGCGCCCAGCGCGAAGTACGCGGCAAACGGCTCGACGGCGAAATGCGCCATCGCTTCGAACATTGATACCTCGACCAGCCGGCCCTGTCCGCTGCGCGCGCGTTCGAGCAGGGCGCCCAGGATGCCGAACGCCGCGTAGATTCCGGTGATCGCATCGGCGAGCGCCGGCCCGAGGAAACGCGGACGCTCTTCGTCGACGACCACGCTCAGAAAACCGCTGAGCGCCTGCGCAACCGAATCGTAGCTCGGCCGCTCGGCGTACGGACCGTCCGCGCCGAAGCCGCTGATCGAGCAATAGATGAGCCGTGGATTCAGGGCGCGCAGCCGGCGCGAGCCTGCACCGAGACGGTCCGCGGTGCCCGGGCGGAAATTCTGCAGATAGACATCCGACGTCGCGACCAGCCGGTCGAACACATCGCGATCCGCGGGCAGCTTCAGGTCGCAGACCAGACTGCGCTTGTTGCGGTTGTACGCCTGGAAATGCGGCGAGTAATGGCCGTGCTGGTAACTTCGATACGGATCGCCTTCCGGACTTTCGATCTTGATGACGTCAGCGCCGAGATCGGCCAGCATCATTCCGGCGCAGGGTCCCGTGATGAACGTTCCCTGTTCCACGATTCGGACGCCGCGAAGCACGGAATGAAACATCAGTCGCCCGGCACGAAACCGGCCGGCGCCGGTCCGTCGTACGTGATGCCGGAGGCACCGGTGTCGGCGACGACGAAGCCGATCGGGCGCTGCTGTTCCTCGAGCAGGTGGGCGAGCAGGCCCGCGGTGCGCGCGAGTATCGGGATGCCTTTGACCGCCAGCAGCGGATAGCCGGCATCGAGCAGCACGGCGGCGATGGCGCCGGAGACGTTCATCGCGAGCGGCTTGCCGGTGACGCCGGGCAGCAGGCGCTCGATCTCGCGGGCGATCTCGACATGCGGCCCGGACAGGCCGGCCTCGGACGCGACGCCGAGCAATCGCGCGACCCGGGGATCCGATCGCTTGTGCAGGGGATGTCCGTAGCCTGCAATGGCGCGGCGGGCGCTGCGAGTTTCCGCAATCGCCGCACGCGCCGCGTCCTCGACGCCGGCGGACGAGGCGCGGGCGTGGACGTCGGCAAACAGGCGCGCGGCGGCTTCCGCAGACCCGAGAATCACGGATCCGCAACCGAGGATTCCGGCAGCGACCGCGCCTTGCATGGCTTCCGGCGCCGCCGCAAGCGTCATACGGGCGGCCGCGACGCTTGGCACGATGCCGTGCTCGGCGATCGCGACCAGAGTGGAGTCGAGGACGCGCCGCTGGGCAGGGTCCGGCAGGCTGCCGCACACCAGGAGCCATGCGTGATCGGTGAATGTGACCTGGCCGATCAGGTCGCGGCACAGGTCGAATCCGCGGACGACGATGGTTGCGGCGTTCGAGGCTGAGACCGCCGTGGTGCGAATCGCCTGCGTTCCGATCTTCATGCCGTTTCCAATTCCTGTTTATTTCGCATATCGAAAACTGGTTCGGCTGCCGAACATGCTGACCGGTCGGATGGGCCGGCGTCAAGACCGGACCGCGCCCCGCGCTCTTTCCCTTCTTTCGGATATCGAAATAAACTGGGACGTGTCCCGTCGTCCGCCCGCCGTGCCGCGCCGAGAAGCCATGGGTGGCCTCGCAAAAGGTCTCCAGGTGATCCGTGCGTTCACGCGCGACCACTCGTCACTGTCGCTGTCGGAGGTAGCGGCCATCGCAGGGATGCCTGCGGCGACCGCGCGCCGCTGCCTGCTGACGCTGGAGGAACTCGGTTACGTGATGCGTCGTGGCCGGTCGTTCCTGCTGCGACCGAAAGTCCTGGAATTGGGCGCCGCGTATCTCGAGTCGATGGACATCGAGCACCTGACCAAGACTCATCTCGAAGAACTGGCGCGGCAGACCGGTGACTCTGCCGCGTTGTCGGTGCTGGATGGCAACGACATCGTGTACGTCGCACGCACGTCGGTGCGCACGCTGGTGAGGCTCGAGGCGCATGTCGGCAGCCGTTTTCCCGCGCATGTCACGTCGATGGGCCGGGTATTGCTCGCCGGTCTCGTTCCCG
This sequence comes from Steroidobacteraceae bacterium, assembly GCA_035513555.1. Classification (GTDB taxonomy): domain Bacteria; phylum Pseudomonadota; class Gammaproteobacteria; order Steroidobacterales; family Steroidobacteraceae; genus SCUD01. Next base: position 45,203 of record DATKBY010000031.1, read on the forward strand.
AGCGACTCGAGGCCTACTTCCGCCAGCAGAAGTTCGTGGCGTTGACCGACCGCACCGTGACCGACCCGAAGAAAGTCCGCCAGCTCATCGCCGACTGCAGGAGAGCGGGTTTCTCCGCGGTGGAGGACGAACTCGCCTACGGCGTGGTCGCGGTTGCCGTTCCGGTATTCGACCAGCGGGGAAGAGTTGTGGCAGCACTCAATTCATCGAGCCATTCGCGGCGGACCACGAAGGCAAAACTCGTACGCGACCGGCTGTCCATGCTGCGCCGGGCGAGCCGCGAGATATCTGCCGAACTCGCCCGGGTTCCGGGGTTGTCGCTGAGCGCTGAAGTCTGAGGCCAGCGGACGCCGCTTGACGCTGTCATCGTCCGCCCGTAGCCTGTTTGCGAACTTTTTTTCGATATACGAAACATACGGGAACAATGCAGGCACCGGACAGCTACCTTGAATCGGGCGGCGCGCGCCTGCGCTTTCGCGACGAGGGCGAGGGCGAAGCCGTGGTGTTCATCCACGGGTGGACCCTGGATCTCGAAATGTGGGATGCGCAGGCAGCCGAGTTCAGCCGTTCCATGCGCGTCATCCGCTTCGACCGGCGCGGGCACGGATTATCCGGCGGCCACCCTGGCTACGAATCGGACCAGCGCGATCTCGAAGCGTTGCTCGATCACCTGCGCGTTCCGCGCACGACCGTCGTGGGCATGTCCCAGGGCGCGCGCACGGCGATGGCCTTCGCGCTTCGACTGCCAGAGCGCGTTTCGAGCCTGGTGCTCGACGGGCCCCCGGCCTTTGCGGCCGGGACCGGGCGCGACCCGGAACTCCCGATCATCCGCTTTCGTGAACTGGCGCGAACCGGCGGTCTGGAGGCGTTTCGGGCTGCCTGGCGGGATCATCCGCTCATGCGGCTGCACACCGGCGACCGCGCCGCGACGGAACTCGTCGCGCGCACACTCGCGCGCTATCCGGGACTCGACCTGCTCGATGCGGCCGCGCCCGCGATCCCTGCCATGGATGAGCGGGCGATCGGCCGGCTGCAACTGCCGGTGCTGGTCATCGCCGGCGAGCGCGACTCGCTGGCCCGGCAGGCTGCAGCCGACTGGCTGTGCCGCGTGCTGCCGCAGGCCGAGCGCGCGCAGGTGGCCAATGCCGGCCATCTTCCGAATCTGGACAATCCGGGCGCGTATGCCAAAGTCCTGCATCGGTTCCTGCGACACCAGTCGCGTGTCGCGGCCTGACGGATGGAGGCGACATGACCCGCATCCTGGTTCTGTATTACAGCAGCTACGGCCACGTCGAGCAGATGGCGCTGGCGGAAGCGGAGGGAGCACGGCAGGTGACCGCTGTCGAGGCCACGGTCAAGCGCGTGCCGGAGCTGGTGCCTGAGGCGATTGCGAAGTCCTCCGGCTTCAAGCTGGATCAGCCCGCACCGGTCGCTTCGCCGGCGGAACTGGAGCAGTACGACGGCATCCTGTTCGGAACGCCGACGCGGTTCGGCAACATGTGCGCGCAGATGCGGAATTTCCTCGATCAGACCGGCCCGCAATGGATGCGGAATGCGCTGGTCGGCAAGGTCGGCAGCGTATTCACGAGCACGGCCAGCCAGCACGGGGGCCAGGAAACGACGATCACGTCGTTTCACTCGACGCTGCTGCACCACGGCATGGTGATTGTCGGGCTGCCCTATACCGCCCCCGGCATCGCGACGCTTTCGGAAGTGACCGGCGGCACGCCTTATGGGGCGAGCTGCGTGACCGGCGCGGGGAAGGAATTGCGGATGCCGAGCGCACTTGAACTGGGCATGGCGCGCTTCCAGGGCGAGCACGTCGCAAGGATCACGAGGGAACTGATGACCGGTCGCGCGGGCGACCGGCCATGACGACGGGCATCCGGTCAGCGGAAGTCGCGCGCGCGCCGGGAGAGCAGCCGACGCCATTCCGCTTCTATGATAATCGCCAGAAGTATCTCGCGTTCGTCAACACCTGCAACGAGAAATCCGCGGTCGCGCACCGGGCTGCCATCGAGCTGAAACACATCCAGGCGACGCCGCCCGCCCTCAGGATCTTCGATGCCGGCATGGGCGACGCGACGGTGCTGGCCCGTCTGATGCGCAGTGCCCACCGGCAGGCTCCGACGGTGCCGTTTCTGGTGGTCGCAAAGGAAATCAGCCTCGAGGATGTCCGGCTCGGCCTCGACAAGATGCCGGAGCGGTTTCTCGAACATCCCGCGACGGTGCTGGTGATCACCAACCTGAATTATTCGGAAGCACCGCGGCTGATGCCGCGCGACATGAAATCGGCCGCGGCGCTCAACTGGAACGAAGTCCGCCTGACCGGCCAGACATCGCATGAGTACGCGGAACAGATCGAGGAACTCGCTGCGACGCTCGAGTTCGGGTGGCAGACCCGGCCAAGCCCGAAAAGCGGCAATCCCGTCATTGTCAGGCCGTCCGTACTCGTGCTGTACCGCGCGGATCAGCAGTTCCTGCTCGACCGCGTAATACCGAAGCCCGGCCAGACATTCGAGAACTACGACCTGATCGTCGCTTCGCAACCCTGGCGGGCGCGCATGTCGGCGGAATTCAAGGCGAGCCGCATTCTCGCTCCGCTGGCGCGGAGTCTCGCGCCGAATGGCCGTCTGCTGGTCATCCAGTCGTACGGCCGCGATCCGGCACTCGAGATCATTCGTGGCCTGTGGCCTGACGAAGAGCCCTTCCGTGTCGACCGCCACGAACTCCTCGCGGCGCTGAAGGCGGATCTGGGACGCGATGCGCGCGAGTTCACGCTCACCGCGCAGCCCGATGAGAAGGCCATCTTTCGCTACGAGATGCACACGCTCCCGAACGAGATCGGCGACCGCGTGGGCACGTCCACGCTGTTCGCGGCATGGAACGCCGCGATCTACGTCAATCAGATCGAGGACGAGCGCCTGGACAGCGTCGTCAGCAATGGCGCCTACCTGGACGTCACGAAGTCCGTGCTGCAGAAGCACGGCGGGCTGTGGTTCAACGACGAGACCTTTGTCGTCGTCCGGCGAAAAAAATGATTGAGAGCGGGCATTCCGGCGCGCTGGCCCCATACGGGCCCGGCCTGGCCCCGGAGGAACTCAAGGACCGGATCGTCGCCTTCGTGCGCCTCGCGTCGCTCGAAATGACCCCTCACGACCGCGGCATCGGGCAAGCACTGGCCGGCCGCCTGCCCGCCGGAACGTCGATTTACGTCACGCATACGCCGAACGCTTCGGTCGGCGACGTTGCCGCGGCTGCCTGCGAGATCGAGAGCCGGGGTTTCCGGGCCTGTCCGCACATCGTCGCGCGGCGCATTCCGAACGAGCGTTCGCTCAACGCGGCGCTCGCGACCATGAAGGAATGCGGCATCGCGCGGGCGATGCTGGTCGCCGGCGACCTGTCATCGCCTGCCGGCGACTTCGCCAGCTCGCTCGACATCCTGGCGACCGGCGCGCTCGCCCGCGCGGGGTTCACGACGCTCGGCGTCGCCGGTCATCCCGAAGGCCACAAGCGCATCGGCTCGATGTCGCTCTGGGCCGCGCTGCGCGAGAAGCAGGAGTACGCGGAATCGACGGGTTCGCACATACACATCGTCAGCCAGTTCGGTTTCGATCCACTGGCAATTGGGACGTGGGTTCGCCAGCTGGATGAGCATGGCATCACGCTTCCAGTGCACGTCGGCATCGCGGGACCGGCCAGCCTGCGCACGCTGATCCGGTTTGCGATGCTCTGCGGAATCGGCGCGTCGCTGAATTCCCTGATGGCGAGCCTGAGCGCGCTGACCAATGTGCGCCAGCTCGTGACTAGCGTCGACGAGATGATCTGTCAGCTCGCGCGGGCGTGGGAGGGCAACTTCGCGCGTCGCGTCGTCAAGCCACATTTCTTCTCGTTCGGCGGCGTTGCCGCAACCGCCGACTGGCTGCATGCGGTCGCCGGCGGCAATTTCCATCTGGTTTCGAATACCTCCCGCGTAATCATCGGAAACTCATGAGCGATAGCTTTTTCTTCACGTCCGAGTCGGTCAGCGAGGGCCACCCGGACAAGGTCGCCGACCAGATATCGGATGCCGTGCTGGATGCGGTGCTGACCCGTGACCCCCGCGCGCGCGTCGCCGCGGAGACACTCTGCAACACCGGCCTGGTCGTGCTCGCCGGCGAAATTACCTCGGAGGCCGTGGTCGATTTTCAGGGCGTCGCCCGCGGCGTGCTGCAGGACATCGGCTATGACGATGCCGAGTACGGTATCGACCACCGCGGGTGCGCGGTGCTCGTTGCGTATGACGAGCAGTCGCCGGATATCGCGCAGGGCGTTAATGAAGGCACCGGCCTTGACCTCGAACAGGGAGCGGGTGATCAGGGGCTGATGTTCGGATATGCCTGCATGGAGACGCCGCAGCTGATGCCGCTGCCGATACACCTCGCGCACCGGCTGGTCGAACGACAGGCGCAGTTGCGCCGCGACGGAAAACTGGCCTGGCTGCGTCCCGACGCGAAGTCACAGGTCACGGTCCGTTACGCAGACGGCAAGCCGGAGACGATCGACACGGTGGTGGTGTCGACCCAGCATGCGCCGGATATCGGCCATGCCGCGCTTTCCGAGGCCGTGATCGAGGAGATCATCAAGCCGGTCCTGCCGGAGAATCTCGTCGCTTTCGGCATTCGTTATCTCGTCAACCCGACCGGCAGGTTCGTCGTTGGCGGGCCGAAGGGCGACTGCGGACTGACCGGCCGCAAGATCATCGTGGACACTTACGGCGGCGCGGCGCCGCATGGCGGCGGGGCGTTTTCAGGCAAGGATCCGTCCAAGGTGGACCGCTCGGCTGCTTACGCGGCGCGCTATGTCGCGAAGAATGTCGTTGCGGCCGGTCTTGCGCGCCGTTGTCTGGTGCAGGTTTCATACGCCATCGGCGTCGCGCGACCCACGAGCGTGATGCTCTCGACCTTTGGAACGGGCAAAATCGCCGACGACAAGCTCGAAGTGCTGGTGCGCCGGCACTTCGACCTGCGGCCGAAGGGAATCGTCCAGATGCTCGATCTGCTGCGGCCGATCTACAGGAAGACAGCCGCATACGGCCATTTTGGCCGCGAACAGCCGGAATTCACCTGGGAACGCACCGATAAGGCGGAGGCACTGGCCGCCGATTGCTGAATGCGGGCGTCACGGTTCATCATGCGGTCATGAAACACCTCATTGCCGCATTGTCCTTGCTCCCGTTCATCGTGTTTGCGCAGGAATCCATGCGCATCCAGCCGGAAGTGCAGAAGTTGCGCGCCCAGGCCGCGCGGCTCGCCACGGTCCCGGTCGAGGTGGACCTGACGGGTATGCCTTCGCATGAGCGGCGGGCGCTCGCCAGTTTGATCCGCGCCGCGCGCATCGTCGACGCGCTGCACCTGCGCCAGGTCTGGGCCGGCAACGAGGCGCTCCTGCTGAAACTGCTGGAGGACCGGACCCTGCTGGGCGAAGCGCGACTCGACTACTTCATGGTCAACAAGGGACCCTGGTCCGCGCTCGATCAGGATGCCGCGTTCGTCCCGGGCGCGCCGGACAAACCGAAGAGCGCCAATTACTATGCGGCCGGCGCCACCCGGGAAGAGGTCGAGGCCTGGATCGCGGGGCTTGGCGAGGCGGAGAAAACCGCGGCGACCGGTTTCTTCACGACCATCCGGCGCGACCCGGCAGGCCAGTTCCGCGCCGTGCCCTACAGCGTCGAGTACCAGGGCGAACTCGCCGAGATGGCCGCGCAGCTGCGCATGGCCGCCGCATCGACCACGCAGCCGACGCTCAAGGCTTTCCTCGAATCGCGCGCGGACGCGTTTCTCTCGAACGACTATTACGCGAGCGACGTCGCCTGGATGAAGCTCGATTCCAGCATCGAGCCGACGATCGGGCCCTACGAGGTCTATGCCGACGAATGGTTCAACTACAAGGCCGCGTTCGAGGCCTACATCACCGTGCGTGACGACGCCGAGACCATGAAGCTCGAGCGTTTCGGCAAGGAACTGCAGTGGCTGGAGGACCGTTTGCCATTCGATCCGCGTTACCGGCGCAGGCAGCTCGGCGGCCTCGCACCGATGCGGGTCGTGAACGTCGTGTTCGGCGCGGGCGAAGGCAACCAGGGCGTACAGACCGCTGCGTTCAACCTGCCGAACGACGAACGCATCGTCGCGGAGATGGGCTCGAAGCGGACCATGCTGAAGAACTATCAGGAAGCGAAGTTCCGCCACGTGCTGGCGCCAATTTCGAAGGTTGCACTGGCCTCCGCGGACCAGCCCTTCGTGAATTTCGATGCGTTTTTTACGCACATCCTGATGCATGAGATCATGCACGGCCTCGGGCCGACGAACATTGGCCCGGGAGGCAGCGGCGGCGGCGTACGCCAGGCGATCAAGGAGCACTACAGCGTTCTTGAGGAGGCGAAGGCCGACGTTTCCGGCCTCTGGGCCCTGCAACAGCTGATGGACAATGGCGTGCTCGACAGGACGCACGAGCGCGCGATGTACACGACGTTTCTCGCGTCGTCGTTCCGCACACTGCGCTTCGGCATGACCGCATCGCACGCCAAGGGGATGGCGCTCCAGATCAATTACCTGCTGGATGCGGGCGCTTTCACCGTGAAGCAGGACGGCACTTTCAGAGTGAACATGAAGAAGGTAAAGAAGGCCGTCACGGCACTGACGCGGGAGCTTCTGACCCTGCAGGCGACGGGCGACTACGCGGGGACCAAAAAACTGTTCGACCGCCTGGTGGTCGTGCGCCCGGAAGTGCAGGCGGTTCTCGACCGGCTGGACAATGTGCCGGTGGATATCCGTCCGCGGTTTGTCACGGCGGAAACGCTCGAGCGTGAATGAGGCTCAGCCCCGGACCTCGGCGCCGAATGGCTGCATCATGGATCCGTCAAAGCGAATCGCTGCCTCGCGAGCCCGCGCGCCTGCGCAGTCGCGGCGCAGCGCAGGGCTTCAGTGAGACCGCCCGTCTTGTCCAGCTGTATGTTGATCACGTGAGAGCGGGAATGAAGTGCGGCAAATGACGAGTGGTCCGAGAAACTCTCGTCAGCGCACAGAGGCAGGGCGCCGGTATAACCGTCGCGTGCCGCGTCATCGGCGGCCGCGAGTGGCTGCTCCATCAGGCGCACCCAGGTGCTCCAGCGCGCGCGCGGCGTCGTTCAGTTCCTCGAGCGACCAGGCTTCGTTGACGTCCACGACGATAGCTGAGCGGGGCGAAGCTTGGCCGCAACGTGGTGAATCGCATCCTCGACCGGCGAGCCTTTCCAGTACCGGACGTAGTTGGACTGGTCGCCCCCGGCGATGAAAACCGCCTCGGCATTCCGGATCGTGGCGACGACATCCGGATCATGTGCCGCCTCGCGATTCGAGAAGACGATCGTCTCGACCGAGTCGCAGCGACAGAGTGCAAAGACGTAGTCGTTGTACTCGAATCTTCTCCGGATGCGCGCAGCACGACAAAATCGCCGCCGCCGCCCTGAAGTACCCAGAGCCCGCGCGTCGGCGTCACGACATCGGCGGCGTTGCCGACCAGGTACTTCTTGTATTTCGGCGGGGGTGCCGGCTCCGCCGCGGCCGTTATCGACGCAATGACGAGGAGTAGGGCCGGCAGGGCAAGCTGCATGCCGCATGGTGCCAGAAACAATTCGACCCCGGCCCTAGGGCAGCCGGGGTCGAAGGTCAGACGACCGACAGGCCCGGGTCAGAACCGGAAGAGCACCGACAGCGAGATCATGCTGATGTCGACGTCATCGACATCCGCGATCTCGTACTCGAGTCGCAGGCCGGCATTCTCGCCCAGTTTCATGCCGGCGCCGACGCCGTAATACAGGTCTTCGCCGCTGTCGCTGGCGGTGAACGTGGTGAAGCCATCGTCGAACTTCGCTTCGACGTCCCAAAAGAACATGCCGAGGCGCGCATGCAGGGAGAATTGCTCGCCGATCGGCAGCATGCCGACCAGCGATGCGGTCGCGCCGTCCGCGCTGATCGTCAGCGATTCTCCTGCGAACGACTCCTTGGCTTCGCCCGTATCGAGATAGCCGATCTCGACGGCGAAGCTGTCATGGAATTGATAGCCGCCGAATACTTTCCAGCTGGTTCCCGTGTCGTCGAAACCGCCAATGTCGAATTCCGACTGGCCGCCGCCTGCGCCCACGTACCAGGGGCCGTCCGCGGATGCGGCGAATGGCGACAGACCGACGACTGCGATCGCGAGTGCCGCAATGGTTTTCATCATGGAATCTCCAGTGTTGTGACGGTGCGACATTCTTCTGCCGCGGCTTTTGACCGGCGAAACTTTACGCTATCCCATGAATTACAAAGGGTTTTTGTGCTGGAAGTGTGTGCCAGGTGCAATTTCTGCGGGCCCCCGAGCTCAGTTCCCGGCGAAACTGAGACGGCCGTTTTATCGGTCGCGAAAGAACGACGCGGGGCTGCGAGTCAGATCCGGCGCGCCGACCGCCGTATTGCACGCGCCGGCTTGTGAACGGCGGCCGATCCTTCCCGCAGCTGCGTGCCGACCCTGACGATCGCATCGATCACGGGTATGAGTTCGCGCCCGAGCGTCGACAGCGAGTATTCGACGGAGGGCGGCGAGGTCGGCACGACTTCGCGCCGGACGACGCCCTTCTCCTCGAGTTCGCGCAGCCGCGTCGTCAGCATCTTGGGCGAGATGCCCGGGATGTCGCGGAAGATCTCGCCGAACCGGCGCGGATCGCCGGACAGCTTCCAGATGACGCTCGTGGTCCAGGCACCGCCGAGCACGGCCATGCACGCCGCCATCGGGCATCCTGGCGGCGGGGGGAGCGCTTTGCTCTTGCGCAGTTTCAGGGCCACGGGGACTCCGGATGACTTACCCGGAGGATAGTGGATTTTTGTTACTAACGCAAAGCTATCTACTATACAAAAGTAACTTCCGCTGCTAGCCTTGTTTCGTACTCACTGAAAACATCTGGAGACGAACATGAGACTTTATTACGCGCCTGGCGCCTGTTCCCTGTCGCCGCACATCGTCGCAAACGAGGCAGGCATCGGCCTCGAGCTCGTCCGCGTCGACACGAAGACCAAGACGGTCGAAAAGGAAGGCGATTTCTGGGCGATCAACCCGAAGGGCTACGTGCCCGCACTCGAGCTCGACAATGGCGAGATCCTGACCGAAGGCCCGGCGATCGTGCAGTACCTCGCCGACCGGAAGCCGGACGCCGGTCTCGCGCCCGCGAATGGCACGCCCGCGCGTTACCGCCTGCAGGAAATGCTGAGCTACGTCACCTCCGAGATCCACAAGACCTACAGCCCGCTGTTCAACCCGAAGGTCCCGGCGGAAGTCCGCGCGGAGCGCATCGAGTATCTGAAGAAGCGCTATGCGTTCATCGACCGGCACCTCGCGCAACACGACTATCTGGTCGGCGACCGGTTCACCGCGGCCGATGCCTACCTGTTCGTCGTGACGAACTGGGCGAGATCCACGAATGTGGACCTGTCGGAATTCGCGTACCTGCTGGCATTCCAGAAGCGCATCGCCGCGCGACCGGCGGTGCGGGCGGCGATGAGGGCGGAAGGGCTGATCGCGTCCGACCAGGCCGCCTGACCCGCGCGCGGCGGATACGGCTATGGTATTATTGCCATAGGTGAAAAGGAGTTTTACATGAAGCGCGCCCGCCGTGCGCCGACGCCCGCCGCGGCCCCGGCTTTTCCCGACCTGCGCTCGGCATCCGACCGCCGCGTGCTCGACCTGTTCGCCAGTCGCGCGCTGGAACGGGCGCTGCGCGACCAGGGCAAGACCAATCTCGAAACGGTCTGGCAATGCGCGTCGAAGGAACTGAGCGCGTCGCGCTGCAGCGTGCGCGGGCCGGCGCCGGGGCCGCTCGACGTGCACCGCCGGATCGTCAACGGCCTGCCCGGCATTGCGCTCGTCATCGCTTCCGCGATGGCCTATGACTCGATGCAGGAGGCGCTGCCGCTCTTCGACCTGAGCGCGAAGACCGCCAAGCAGCGCATGTGGCAGACACTCGCGCCGAACGAGGGAGAGATCGCGCTCCGGATCGGCCGCGTGCTGACCATCGCCGCCGACGCCCTCGGCTCGTTCGATGCGGCCCGGCAGTACCTGCGCACGCCCAATTTCGCGCTCGGGGGCGCCGCGCCGCGGGATCTGCTGCGGACTGCGGAGGGCGAGCAGATCGTGCTCGGGGAGATCCAGGCCCAGGCGGAAGGCGGGCCGGTGTGAAGCTGTTCCGCGCCCGCGCGCGGCGGCATTCCACGACGCGAAAGTTCGACCCGCTGGATTCCTCCGGTTCGGTCGCCGGGCCCCGCGGCTGGCGCTTCAACGATCTTGCGACCGAAATCCTCTACACGGCCGAGGTCGAGGCGCTCGCGATCCTGGAGGTCGCGGTCCGTCCGGGATTCGAGACCATCGCCGAGATCCTGATCGCGACAATCGAAGTGCCCGACGGCGCGATTGCGAGCCTGGACGAGCTCGGCCTCAGGCTCCCAGCCGACTGGGACGTGCGGCCGGCAGCCGACGACGGCCGGAAGATCGCGCGCAGTTTCCTCGATGTGCTTGCAGCCCGCCCGGCCGGCAGCCGTCCGGTCGGCCTCAGAGTCCCGAGCGTGCTGTCCGGCAGCGACTTCAATGTCCTGCTCGATCCGTCGCGCAAGACCGAGTTCAGGGCGAAGCAGACGAGCCGCATACCATTCGGCAACTTGAGGGCAACGGGGAGCTGAGGCTAGTCTTGGGCATGAAAAACGCCAGAGTGCTCCTTGCCGTCGCGCTGCTCGCCGGTTTCAGCGCGGAAGCGCCGGCCACCGGATCGATCGCGCTCGTCAATGGCCGCATATACACGGGCGTATCCAGCGGTCCGCCGGCGGAAGCCGTGCTGGCCCTCGGGGGGCGCATCCGCCATGTCGGCTCATCCGCAGAGGCGCGGCGGCTTGCGCCATCCGGCACGCGCATCGTCGACCTGCAAGGCGCGACCGTGCTGCCCGGCCTGTCGGATTCGCACGCACACCTCGCCGGCATCGGCTGGCGGGAAATCAGCTTCGATCTGACGGGCGTCGAAAGCCTGGCCGCGCTGCAGGCGCGGCTGCGCGAGCGGGCCGCGACGGATAGTTCGCCCTGGATCACCGCGTCCGGCTGGATCGAGTCGCGCTGGACGCCGGCGGTCTTTCCGAGCCGCGAGGACCTCGACGAGGCTGTGACCAGCCGTCCGGTCGTCCTCGAACGGGCTGACGGCCATGCCGTCATCGTCAACAGCCTGGCACTGAAGATCGCCGGAATTGACGGCGATACGCCGGATCCGGAAGGCGGGCAGATCCTGCGCGATCCGGAGACGGGCCAGCCGACCGGCATGCTGATCGACGCTGCAAAGGAGCTGGTGCAGCGGCACGTGCCGGCCGCGTCACCCGAAGACCTGGCGCGCGCACTCGAAGCAGGCGCCGCGCGCAGCATCGCCCTCGGCTGGACCCAGCTGCAGATCGCGGGCACCACCTGGAAGGAAATCGAGCAGATCTGCCGGCTGTACGCCGCGGGTCGCATCAAGCTGCGCCTGTATGCGGCAATCGGCGGCCCCGGCGCCGATGCCGACCGGCTGCTCGCGGTCGGCCGGGGCTGGAAGAGCTGCGATGCGCGGCTCACCGTGCGGGCGATCAAGCTCTACATGGACGGCGCCCTCGGTTCGCGCGGCGCCGCATTGCTCGCGCCGTACAGCGATGCGCCGGCGAACGCCGGCCTGCTGGTCAATCCACCCGGCGACATCCTGCGGATCGCGATTGCGGGCCTCACGAGCGGCATCCAGATCCAGACGCACGCGATCGGCGATCGCGCCAACCGCCTGGTGCTCGACCAGTACGAGCGCGCATTCGCAGCCGTGCCGCCGGAGAAGCGCGCGATCGCGGTTCCGCGTTACCGGATCGAGCACGCGCAGGTCGTGGACCCGGCGGACATACCGCGCTTCGCCGCGCTGGACGTGATCGCTTCTATGCAGACGTCACACGCGATCAGCGACATGCTGTTCGCGCCGGCCCGTCTGGGGCCGAGCCGCGTCGCCGGTGCTTACGCATGGCGCTCGCTGCTGGACGCTGGCGCGACCATTGCCGGCGGCAGCGACGCGCCGGTCGAGCAGGGCGATCCGCTGGTCGAGTTCTATGCCGCGGTCGCGCGCCGCACGCTCGACGGATTCGCCGGCCCCGACTGGGGACTGGATCAGCGCATGGCGCGCGGCGAGGCGCTCGCGCTCCTGACGTCGAATGCGGCCTATGCCGCATTCGAGGAAAAAGAACGCGGCACGATCGCCGTCGGCAAGCTCGCCGATTTCAGCGTATTCCCCGAGGATGTAATGGCGATTCCCGAGGACGAAATACCCCGGGTACGGGCGCTGATGACGGTGATCGGCGGTGTCGTCGTCTACGAGGCCGCCGCGCTCACGCCACCGAACGCGAGCGATTGACCGCGACGCGGAACCGGCCGGTCGCGGTGAGCCTTTCCTGCAGCGATTGCGCGCGACGCCGTTCCGCACGTTTTGCCGCGTATGTCATTGCGGCAACGGCCTGCAGCGACGACGACGGCGCGAACAGGAACCCCTGACCGGCCACGCAGCCGAGTTCCAGCAGTTTCGCTACCTGGTCTTCCTGCTCGATGCCTTCGGCGACGGTCTCGAGTCCGAGCGTCTCGCCGAGCATGACCACCGCGCGCGCGAGCTCCGGCCCGTCGTCCTGTTCCGTCAGCCGCCCGACGAAAGAGCGGTCGATCTTGAGGATGTCGATCGGGAAGCGGTGCAGATAGGACAACGACGAATAGCCCATGCCGAAATCGTCGATTGCGAGCCGCACGCCGAGCGCCTTTAGTTCGCGGAAGCGCTCGAGATTGACTTCGGTGTTGTGCATGATCGTGCTCTCGGTCAGCTCGATCACGAGATTCTCCGGTTCGAGGCCGGACGTCTCGAGCGCGTGGCGGACGTCGGCGACGAGGTCCGCGTGCTGCAGGTGGCGGCCCGAGATGTTGACGGCCACCCGCAGTCCTTCGCCCGCGACGATGGAATCCCGCCAGGCACGGACGCTGCGGCAGGCCTCGATCAGCACCCAGCGGCCGAGTTCGATGATCCTTCCGGACTCCTCGGCCGCGGGGATGAAGGACGTCGGCATGATGAGACCCTGCTGCGGGTGATTCCAGCGCACCAGCGCCTCGACTCCGAGCAGTTCGCGGTGCGTCAAGTCGATGACCGGCTGGAACTCGAGATAAAATTCCCCTCGCTCCAGCGCGCCGCCCAGGTCCTCCTCGAGGCGCAGCCGCTCGCGCAGCTGCTCCTGCATGTGCGGCTGGAACACGACGTATCGCGCCTTGCCGGCGGACTTCGCGCTGTACATCGCGATGTCGGCATTGCGCAGGAGCTGCTCGGTATCGTCGCCCGGCAGCGAGTAGGCGATGCCGATGCTCGCGGCAATCTGCGTATTGCTGCCGTCGAGGACGAACGGTTCCTGGAACGAGGTCGCCACCGTCGCCGCGATACGCTCGACATCGACCCCTTCGTTTATGCCTTCGAGCAGGATCGCGAACTCGTCGCCGCCGAGCCGCGCAACCGTGTCGGAAGGCCGGGTCGCCTTGATCAGGCGCTGCGAGACCGCCTGCAGCAGCCGGTCGCCCGCATCGTGGCCCAGCGAGTCGTTGACATTCTTGAAATTGTCCAGGTCGAGAAACATCACCGCGATGCGCTGGCCGGAGCGCTGGGTCAGTGCGAGCGCGTGCTCGACGCGGTTGCGGAACAGGCTGCGGTTTGCCAGCAGCGTCAGCGGATCGTGGAAGGCGAGCTGGCGCAACTGTTCCTCGAGCGCCTTACGTTCGCTGACGTCGCGGAAGTTGAGCGCCAGGCCCGCGATCGCCGGGTCGTCCAGCAGGTTGCTGCCGACGCTTTCCAGCGTGGTGCGGCGCGACCCGTTGCCAACCGACACTTCGACCGGCCCGATCGACCGTCCGCGCGTCGCCGTCACCTCGGAGAGGAATGCGGTCAGCCGTTCGCGATCGGAGTCGCCCCAGAATTCCAGCAGGTTGCGCCCGACCAGGTCGTCGGGGTTCATGCCGAATGTGCGTTCGGCGGCGGGCGAGGCGAAGCGCAAACGCCCGTCGACATCCGCGATCATGAAGACGTCGGACGCATTCTTGATCAGCGAAGCGTAGCGGGCCTCGACGATATTGGCGGCGCGCCGTTCGCGCACCAGCGCATCGTCCCGCGACAGCACGCCCTGGCGCAGCATGACCAGCAACGTCAGCACGAAGATGATGACCGTCATCACGGTGGCGGGGCTCGCCGTGTTGTCGCTCTCGACGTAGACGAGAACCAGGAACGACACGAGCATTGCCACGTAGGGCAAGCCCTGGAGCAGCGCGTCGCCGAGCGCGCTCGCTGATTCGCGCGATATCGGAGCGCCGCGGATCTGTTCGCGCGCCGCTGCCGCCAGCCACGCATAGCAGGACAGGTAGATCGCATCGGAAACGCCGCCCGGCAGGTAGGATCCGGTCACCTTCGACATCGCCCAGACGATGTCCGCGAGGAACATGGAAGAGAAGCCGATCGCCAGCAGGATCAGCGTGCGGCGCCCGATCGGACTGGAGCCGGCGTGCATGAGCAGCACGCCGAATGCCAGCAGCATCAGGCAGTTCAGCGCGATATAGCTCTGCGTCAGCACGTACTTGATGATGTCCGGATCGCGGTCCGCCGCCGCCGTCGGCGCGATCACGAAGAACCAGAAAAATGCGCCGAATCCGAGCATCAGGATCGTGGCATCGAGCGCGAGGCGGCCCCACTGCACGCGCAGCGCCGCGGCGCGCACTACGGACAGAACGCCGGCGAACAACAGCGGATAAAAACCGAGGAAGAACACGTCGCCGACGGACGGGAACGGGTCGACGCCGAACAGCCAGTACACCGAGTTCAACAGATTGCCGACGCTGTACACGGCGATCGAAGCGGCGAGGAACTGCCAGGCGCGGCGCGCGGCAGGATCCTGGGCCTTGCGAGCCGCGAGCGCGGCCAGCACGGCGGCGATGATGCTGGCCGGCGAGTCGCTGAAGAGCGTGAAAATCTCGGGAAGCTGTTCGCCTTTGGCGAACATCGCGCCGAGCGCGAGCACGATGTAGACGATCAACCCGATCGTGAGCATGCCCGTCCACCCGGCGGCAAACGGCTCGCGCGGCGGCACTCCTTTGGCGGACTCCGGATTTGGAGACATGTTGTCCAGCTCGGGTACTCCCAGGCGCAGCCCTGCCCCGGAGGCAGGACGTCGACTCGACATATGTAGCCTCAGCGGGTCGGAAGCTAACTGTGATGCGGGTCGGGAAACCGGAGGGGGGGCGTGACGCGATCCACACAACGGGCGCACGGCCGGGAAATGCTACTTCCAGACGGCCTCGGCGACCCGCATCAGGTTCTCGCCCATGATTCCCTGCACGGCCACGGCGGGGTAACCGAGCCGCAAGAGTCCGTCCTCGATCTCGGGAATCACCTCGGGTGGCAGGTTCTTCGATCCGGAGCCGTAACCCCATTCGCGCGGCCACAGGTCGGCGTTCGCGCGGCCCGGATCCATGAGTTCGCCGCTCTTGAACATGTAGTCGAGACCGAGCGCCGCATGTTCGGGGCCGACGAGCTGCACCACATGGTCTACGCAGCGAACGACATGCGCCGCGCCCGGCACCGGGCTGCCAAGAAAGAGGCCGATGCCGTTGATGCCGATCACGCCGCCGGTCGCGGCGCACGCGCGGATCAGCTCGTCCGGAATGTTGCGTGGATGGTCGTGCAGGCTGCGCGGATTGGAGTGGGAGAAGATCGCCGGGACGTCCGTCGCATCGAGGATCTCGCGTGCCGTGCGGTATCCGCTGTGAGAGCAGCACTTGATCATGCCGACGCGGTCCATCTCCGCGAGGATCGCGCGGCCGTGGGCAGTCAGGCCGTCGTCTTCCGCGTCATGGCAGCCGCTGCCCGCGAGATTGCGCCGGTTGTAGACGAGCAACATCCAGCGCACGCCGATCTGGTAGAAGAACTCGATCAGCGACAGTTGCTCGCCGAGCGCGAATACGCCTTCGATGTCGAGGCAGACGGCGAGCCTGCCCGCAGACTTTGCGGCGCGGATATCCGCCGCCGAGAGGGCGAGCACGTACTTGTCCGGATGCTGCTGCACGAAGTGGCGGATGCTCGCGGCCATGCGAGTCAGCACATCGAGTGGAACATGGCTGTCGCCGATGTTGATCGTCACCGCATCGGCGCCGGCCTGGCGGTAGCGCGAAATGCCCGGGAGCCAGCGCTCCGTGTCCGCGAAAGGAAGGCAGGCGTGATTGTCCCAGACGATTCCGGTCTGCCCCATAATGCGCACATTCTATTGCAATCACTCCGGAGGCGACGATGACGATTTCCATGTACGACGCCTGCGTGCCGCCCGGCATCCGCATGATGAGCAACCTCGCAGCGGTGCTCGAGAAGGCGGCCCAGCATGCCGCGGCGAAGAAGATCGATCCGGACGTGCTGGTCAATGCGCGGCTCGCGCCCGACATGTTTCAGTTATCGAGACAGGTGCAGATCGCGTCCGATGCCGCGAAGCTGGGCGCGGCCCGGCTCGCGGGCGTGTCGCCGCCGGCATTCGAAGACAATGAGAATACCATCGGCGAACTCGCCGAACGGGCCAGGAGGACCGCCGCCTGGCTGGAAACGCTGACGCCCGCCCAGTTCGAAGGCGCCGAAGACCGGACAGTGCAATGGAAAACGCGGAGCACCGAGCGGCAGATGCGCGGATTACCGTACGCCCTTCACCAGATGCTGCCGAATCTGCATTTTCACTGCACGACGGCTTACGGCATCCTGCGCCACAACGGCGTCGAGCTCGGCAAGATGGATTACCTGGGGCGTGAACCGGCGGTCTGACCGCGCGTCGGCTACAGCCGTCCGAAACGGCCGCCCTGAAAGTCGGCGAAGGCCTGGGCGATCTCGCGCTCGGTGTTCATGACGAACGGTCCGTAGCCTACTACGGGCTCCGCGATCGGCTCGCCGCCGAGGATCAGTATCTTCAGATCGCCATCGGCGGCTATGGTGAATTCCGTCCCGTCGCGCGATAGCTGCACGAGTTGCGCGGGCGACGCGCCATCCGAGCCGTTCACGGTGGCCCGCCCCTGCATGGGAACGAGCGCCGCCGTGTGGCCATCCGGCAGCGCGAGCGTCACCGATTTCCCATCGGCAAGACGCAGGTCCCAGACTTCAATTGGCGTGAAGGTCCGGGCCGGGCCCTGGCTGCCGCCATGACTGCCGGCGATAATGCGCAGCGTGCCCGCGCCGTCCGCAAGCGGCACGCGCGGGATATCGGCATCGAGCAGCGTCTGGTAGCGCGGCGACGACAGCTTGTCCTTTGCCGGCAGATTGACCCAGAGCTGCATCATCTCGAGCGTGCCGCCGGACTGCGTGAAGCGTTCGGAATGGAATTCCTCGTGCAGGATGCCGGCGGCGGCCGTCATCCACTGGACGTCGCCCGGGCCGATGCGCCCGCCGTTCCCCGCAGAGTCGCGGTGCTCCAGTTCGCCGTCATAGACGACCGTTACAGTTTCGAAGCCGCGATGCGGGTGGACGCCAACGCCGCGCCGGCGGGTGGCCGGGACGAAATGCCGCGGCGCGGCGTAATCGAGCAGCAGGAAGGGGCTTAGCACCTCGCGTCCGAGACCGTCATAGGAAAAGATCGAGCGCACCGGGAACCCGTCGCCGACCCAGTGCGGCTCCGCGGCCTCATGCACGGCCAGGACGTCGCGCCTGGCCGGTCTCATGGGCTGGCGCGGGCGGCCGTGATCGTGGCGCCCGCCTGCAACGCCTTCGTCACCGGTGTCTTGCCGGCGATCTCGATCAGCTTGTCCCATTGCGCGTCGTCCAGTAACGCGTCCGCCAAGAGCGTGCGGGTGATAAGGTTCTTTCCATCCGTGTCCTTCTCGAGTACCAGGCTCACCTTCAACGTGCCGATGTTCCAACCCTTACGGTCCGCATACATCTTGAGCGTGATCGCCGTGCAGGATCCGAGGCCGGCAAGGACGAGACCGTAAGGCGCCGGCCCGGCATTGCCCCCGCCCGCCGCGGGCTCGTCGGACAGGAGTTCGAAGCCGCCCGTTGCGATCGACTGTGCGTAGTCCGGACCGATGCGCGTCACGACCGCCGTGGCGATGCGCTTCACGGGCGGCCCGCGAGCAGCCGGAGGCCGCCGAAATCGGGCGCCACGAGCGGCGCCGAACGGGCGCCGCGCACGGCGCCGAATCGACGGCCTTCGTTCCAGTCACGCGTGGCGGTTTCCATCTCAGCCGTAGTGCGCGCGACGAAGTTCCACCACAGGATGATGTCTTCCCCGAACGGTTCCCCGCCGATCAACAGTATCCGCGCAAACTCTTCGGATGCGACGGCGAGCGTGTCGCGTCCCTTGCCGAGATAGAAGAGGATGCCGGAATCGAGCGCCGCGCCGTCGACTTCGGGCCGGCCCTCGAGCGTGACCGCCGCGTACTCGAACGCGGGCTCGAGCGGAAACTCGACGCGCGCCGGACCCGGCGTCGCGAGGTCGACGCCGATCAGCGGCGAATACACGCGGGCCGGCGAGCGTTCGCCCCAAAATGTGCCCGCAAGCACCGTGACGCGGAATCCGCCGCGTTCGACGATCGGCAGTTCCGGGTAATGTTCGAAGGCCGGCTCGCGTTCCGATTCCGCCCTGGGCAGCGCAATCCACAACTGCGCAAGCTGGAACCGCCCCGGCTCATCGGCCGGGGATTCTTCGGCATGCGAGATGCCGCGGCCGGCCGTCATAAGGTTTACCTGGCCCGGACGGATCCACTGCTCGTAGCCGAGGCTGTCGCGATGCAGGATTCTTCCTTCGATCATCCAGCTGAAGGTCTGCAGGCCGATATGCGGGTGCGGACCGATGTTGAGTCCCTGGCCCGCCGGATAGTCCGCAGGCCCGGCGTGATCGAGGAAACACCATGCACCGACGGTACGGCGGTGGCGGTTTGGCAGCGCGCGGCGAATCTCGAACGAATCGCCGACGATTGCGCGGTGCGATGGCAGCCGTTCGCTCGTCATGCACACATGATGCCATGCTGGCGACGCATGGCAATCGGGAGTAGTCTGCGGGCATGACTCGCGTGCTGTTGATGACATTGAGTATGATTCCGGCAATGGCGATCGCGAACGCCGCCGCCGAAACACCCGAAGCGCGGCTCGCAGCGGCCGGGTACACGTTGCCGTCACCGCCCAGGCCGGTGGCGACGTACGTGACGTCAGTGCGCACCGGCAACCTGCTGTTCCTGTCCGGTCACGGCGAATGCGGCGCCGAGTTCACGGCCGGCAAGGTCGGCGGCGACCTGACGGTGGAACAGGGGCGGCTGTCCGCCGAGAAAGTCGGCCTGTGCATGCTGGCGACGATCAAGTCCGCGGTCGGCGACCTGTCGAAGGTCAAACGATTCGTGCGAATCCTCGGCATGGTGCAGTCCACCGAGGATTTCCGCGATCACCCGAAAGTCATGAATGGCTTCTCGGACCTGATGGTCGTGGCTTTCGGCGAATCGGGCAAGGGCGCGCGTTCCGCGGTCGGCATGCAATCCCTGCCATCCAACATCGCGGTCGAGATCGAGGCGACAGTCGAGCTGCACGACGGCGACTGACCGGCGGCCGTGCGGAATCTCGTCTACCTGCTGCTGCTGCCGGTTGGCGCCTATGTCGTAATCTGCCTGCTGCTGTTCGCCGGGCAGCGCTCGCACATCTACTATCCGGTGCGGGAATCGAATCCCGAGGGCGCCCAGTACATCCGGATGCAGGGCGCCGGCGCCGATCTCAAGGTCTGGGTCGTCCGGCGTCCGGGGCCGCGCGCAATCATCTACTTCGGTGGCAACGCGGAAGACGTCGCCTACAACCTTGGGGGGTTCGCTGCCGCCTTCCCGGGACACTCGCTTTATCTCGTCAACTATCGCGGCTATGGCGGCAGCAGCGGCGAACCGACGGAATCGGGATTGACGTCGGATGCGGTCGCGGTATTCGACGAGGTGACCGAGCAGCATTCCGTGATCTCGGTGATCGGTCGCAGCCTCGGCAGCGGCGTCGCGGCTCATCTCGCGAGCGTGCGCGATGTCCACCGGCTCGTGCTGGTGACGCCGTTCGACAGTCTCGTGAATGTCGCGGGCGCGCACTTCCGCTACTTTCCGGTCTCGCTGCTGATGCGCGACCGCTACGATGCCGGACGCCTCGTGCCATCCATCCGCGCACCGGTACTGATCATCATTGCGGCCAACGATGAGATCATCCCGCGCGCCCGCAGCGACGCGCTGGCGGCGGCCTTCGGGCCTGCCCGCGCCCGGGTGACGGTGCTCGAGGACGTGGGGCACAATGACATCGATGGCCGCCCGCAGTACCTTGAAAGCGTTGCGGAATTTCTCGGTGACGGCGTGAATCGGGGTAATCCTTGACCGTGAGCGCGCGAGCGACGGCCGGCATCGCCTTGCTGATGATGGTCAGCCTGTCGTCGGCTTGCTCCGTGCAGCGTTTCGCCGCCAACCGGCTGGCCGACACGCTCGCCGCCTCGGGTACGACCTATGCATCGGATGACGACCCCGAACTGGTCGGCGCTGCGCTGCCATTCAGCCTGAAGCTGATGGAGAGCGCGCTCGCTGCGGCGCCGGATCATCGCGCGCTGCTCGCGGCGACGAGCGCAGGATTCACGCAGTACGCCTACGCCTACGTGCATCAGGAAGGGGACGAGCTCGGCCTGGAGGACAGCGATCGCGCCTGGGCTGCACTCGACCGGGCGCGCCGGTTGTATCTGCGTGCACGTGACTACGGCCTGCGAGGTCTCGAGGTCGCGCTGCCGGGATTCGGCGAGGCACTGCGGAACTCCCATGCCGAAGCGGTGGCGAAGGCAGGACCGCCGGAAGTCGACCTGCTGTACTGGACGGCGGTGTCCTGGGCCGCAGCGGTGTCGCTCGGCAAGGACGACCCCGCCCTGGTCGCGGAACTGCCGATCGTCTCGGCGCTGATCGATCGCGCCCTGGCCGTCGACGAAGACTGGGACCGCGGCGCCATTCATGCCTTTCTAATCACTTATGAAATGTCGCGGCCTGATGCCGGCGGCGATCGCGGCGCAGATGCAAAGCGTCACTTCGATCGAGCCATCGAGCTGACGCAGGGCAGGGCCGCTGCGCCGCACGTGGCCAGGGCAGAGTCCGTGTGCGTCGCCGCGGAGGACCGGGAGTGCTTCGAGGAAGCGCTGGCGTCGGCGCTTCGAATCGATACCGACATCAACCCGGCATCGCGCCTCGCGAACCTGATCATGCAGCGTCGCGCCCGATGGCTGCTGGCCAATGCCGATCGCTGGATTCTGCCGCCGCTCCCCGAGGAGCCGGCTACGGAGGCATCGAAAAAATGAATCACCGGATCAACGGCGGCCGGTTCGCCGGTCTCCTGTGTGTGTTCTTTCTGCTGTTCAGCGCGGCGGGCACCGACGCCGCGGACGGCAGGGAACTTCGCATCGCGACGGTCGCACCCGCAGGCTCCGCTTTCCACAAGCGCCTGCAGGCGCTCGGGGCCGAGTGGTCACGTGGGCCGGGCGGCGTGACCATCAACATCTATCCGGGCACGCAGGGCGGCGAACTGCAGATCGTCCGGCGCATGCGGATCGGGCAGATCCAGGGCGCGATGCTGAGTTCGGTCGGCCTCGGCCAGCTCGACCGTGCGGTGACGGCGCTGCAGTTCATGCCGCTGATGTTCAGGGACTGGAACGACGTCGATCGCGTGCGCGAGCGCCTGCGGCCCGAACTCGAGCGCCGCCTGCGTGCCGCGGGCTTCGTGGTCCTGTTCTGGGGCGACGCCGGCTGGGTGCACTATTTCTCGAAGACGCCAATTCGCAGCGTCAAGGACCTGAAGCCGATGCGGGTCTTCGCGACATCCGGGGACCCGGCCAGCATCGAGATGATGAAAGCCTATTACACGCCGGTCCTGCTTGAGCCGGACCAGATCCTGCTCGGGCTGCGCAACGGCATGATCGACGCGCTGCCGGTACCGGCGTTCCTTGCGAACTTCAACCAGGTCGCGACTTACGCGCCGTACATGCTGGACCTGAAATGGGCACCCGTGACCGGCGCACTGGTCCTGACCGAGAAGGCCTGGAGTCAACTCGACCGGCCGACGCAGCAGTGGCTGATCGAGACTTCCGAACGCGCCGGCCACACGATGCGTGCCGCGAGCCGTGCGGAGGACGAGGCCACGATCCGGGCGATGGTCGATAAGCAGGGCCTCAAGGTCGTGACACTGAGCGCGGCGGCCGAGCAGGAATTCCGCGAGGAAGTCGCGCGCATTTATCCGCGCATACGCGGCACGCTCGTGCCCGCACCAATCTTCGACATGACCGTCGAAACGCTCAAGTCGGGCGACGATTCCGCGAAGTGATGCGTTTCGTCCACCGCGCGGAGGACGCGCTGCTGGCCGCGGCACTCGCCGCCCTGCTGCTGCTCGGCGTAGCAAGCGCCTCGCGCGGTTTCGCCAATACCGACGAGCTGATTCGCCACTTGACGCTGCTGGTCGGCATGCTGGGCGGCATGATGGCGGCGCGCGAAGGCCGGCTGCTGGCCATCGGCACGATTGCAGAGGCCATGCCCGCACGCGCGCGGCCGGTCATCGAGGTCTTCACCGGTCTCGTCGGCGCGACCGTGGCTGCGCTCCTGGCGCTTGCGGCCTGGCAGTTCGTCCGCGAGGAGGCCGCCATGTCGAGCCGGCTCGCGTTCGGCGTGCCGCGTATCGCGCTGCAGGCGGCGATGCCATTCGGCTTCGCCGTCATCGCCTGGCGGCTATCGCATCGCTCCGGCAGGTCGCTTCCGGTGCGCCTGGCCGTGCTGATCGCGGCGGTCGCCGTTGCGGCCGCCGTCGCCGGGCTCGAGGGCGGACTGCCGGCCATCCGCACGCCGCTGCTCATCTTGCTCGCCGTTGCCGTGCTCGGCGGCGCTCCGCTTTTCGTCGGCCTTGCCGGCATCGCGCTGATTTACTTCGTTGCGGCCGGCGATCCGATCGCCTCGGTGCCACTTGACCATTACGACCAGGTCACGAATCCGATGCTGGCGACGCTTCCGCTGTTCACGCTCGCCGGCTTCATCGTGACGGCGACCGGGGCGGCGGAACGGCTGGTTCGCCTGTTGCGGGCCTGGACCGGCCAGCTGCGCGGCGGGCCGGCGGTCGTCACGGTGCTCGCCTGCGCATTCTTCACGGCGTTTACCGGCGGTTCGGGCATCACGATCCTCGCGCTTGGCGGGCTGCTGATGCCCATCCTGCTGTCGTCGCGTTATCAGGACCGCGCGGCGCTCGGTCTCGTCACCGGCGCGGGGTCGCTCGGCGTGCTGTTCGCACCCTGCCTGCCGCTCATCCTTTACTCGATCGTGGCGCAGGTATCGATCGAGGAGATGTTCCTGGGCGGCGCCGTGCCCGGATTGCTGCTGGTGCTAGTCGCCTGCGCCTGGGGCATTGCCATTTCGCCGCGCCTCGAGACACGGCCCCGCTTCAGCTGGAAACGGGTGGCCGTCACCACCTGGCGTGCGAAATGGGACTTGCTGTTGCCGGTCGTGCCGATCGTGCTGATCTTCGGGGGATTCGTGCTGCCAGTGCCCGCCGCCGCCCTGACGGCGGCCTATGCGCTGGCGGTCGCGGCATTCATCAATCGGGACCTGCCGCGCGGCCGGAGGCTCATCGAGGTGATGAGCGAATGCGGCCTGCTGGTCGGCGGCGTCCTGCTGATACTCGGCACCGCGATGGGCCTCACCAACCTGCTGATCACGGAGCACGTCCCGGACCGGCTGACGCTCTGGCTCGGCGAGGCGATCGAGTCGCGCGCGGTATTCCTGCTGCTGCTGACGCTGCTGATGGTCGTGCTCGGCTGCGTCATCGAGATCTTCTCGGCGATCATCGTGGTCGCGCCGCTGATCGTGCCGGTTGCCGTGGCCTTCGGCGTCGATCCCGTGCACCTCGGGGTGATCATGCTGGCGAGCCTCGAACTCGGCTACCTGATGCCGCCGATCGGCCTCAACCTGCTGATGTCGGCGACGCGTTTTCGTCGGCCGATGCTCGAGGTTGCCCGTGCCACCGCGCCGATGCTGTTCGTGCTCGCGGTGGGTGTCGCGCTGATCACGATGTTTCCGCAGCTGACGCTCGCGCTGCCGCAATGGTTCGCGGCGCGCCAGGTGCCCTGAAGGGCCTCAACCTGCGGGGGGCAGTGCGTCGATGAACGCAACCATGCGCCGGCGCGTCGCCGCATCCGGCAGGCGACCGATGCCGCCACCGATGTTGTCGATCATGTGCCTGACCCTGGCGGTGGCCGGCGTCACGACGGTGACGGCCGGGTGGGCGAGGACGTACTTGATGAAGAACTGGGCCCAGCTCACGGCATCGAATTCCGCGGCCCAGTCGGGCAGCGCGCGATCGCCGACCCGCTGGAAAAGCCGCGTCCTGCCGAACGGCACGTAGACCATCACGGCGATCTTCCGCTCCTCGGCAAGCGGCAGGATACTTTCTTCGACGTCCCGGTTGTCGACGGCATAATCGACGCCGATGAAATCGAGCGGCTCCTCGCGCATGACGCGCTCGAGTTGCGGATACTGGCGTTTGCTGGTCGACGTGACGCCGGCGTAGCGGATGCGCCTGGCCTTCTTGAGTTGCTGCAGGATGCCAAGCTGCATCGGGATGTCGCCCAGGTTGTGCACCTGGATGAGGTCCATGGTCTCGACGCCGAAGCGGCGGAACGATTCGTCGATCTGGGCCCGCGCGGCGCCGGGATCGGCGGAACCGCCGCCACGCGGCGCCACGTTGACCTTGGTCGCCCAGAAAATCTTCTCGGTGATGCCGAGGTCCCGGGCAATCTTTCCGGCGACCGCTTCCGACGCACCGTAGCCCGGGGCCGTGTCAAAGACGGTCGCCCCCTGGTCCACCATCGCCGCCAGCACTTCGCTGAGCGCCGTGAAGTCCTCGCCCTGCGCGACCTCGCGAAATGTCGCCGCACTGCCGAGGCCGACGACCGGGATCAGTTCGCCGCTGGACGGGATCGGGCGGTGCATCAACGCCCGGCTGCCCGCCGCGAGCGCGAGGCCAGGCGGCAGCGCGAGCGCGAGGCCCGCGCCGGCAGCGAGTTCCAGCCATTGCCGGCGGTTGACCATGGTTCAGCGCAGGTCCTGGCCGGTGCCGCGATGGTCGAGCGATTGCAGCATCGAAAGCGCCCTGGCGACTTCCGCCTCCTGGCCGTCATTGGTCAGGATCGTAAACCAGACAACAAGCTCGCCGGCCTGCAGTGCACCCTGGGTCATGTAACGGAACTCTCCTGGTGGCGGTTCGCGGTCGGTCACGGAGAAGAAGTAACCCGCCCCGCGCGTACCCCGCAGCCGCTCAATCTCGATGGTTTCTTCGATGGTCTGGGGTCTGATCCGTTCAGCCGATTCGCGCACGGCCTCGTAAAGCGCCGCCACGTCCATGACCCGGGCCGCCGTCGGGTCCGGCGCCTGCGGTGTCAGGTGTACCGCGAAGGGCGCACCGTCCGCCGGCGTCAGCTGAATCGTCAGCGGGGCGCCGCCCGGGGGGACGTCGACATTGTCGACCCAGGCCGGCGGCAGCGTCAGTTCGAGCGTGTCGAGGTTCGGCAACTCGTAACGGCGCAGCCGGGAATCATCAGCGCAGGCGAAAGCAGTCGCGAGCAGTGCGGAGCCGGCCAGCAGGGCGGGAATTACGGACCGGCGCATGGCCCGCTTACAGTCGCTTGCGCGTCAGGGCGCCGGTGGAGCCGCGGTTGCGTCGTTCGGTCCGCCGCCGGAAACGAAGCCGACTTTCTGCAGGCCGCCGCGCTGCAGCGTGAAAAGCACGTTGGCGACGTAGACATAGGGCGTGCGGCGCTCGGCGTCCACATGGACCTCGGGCTTGTATTCATCGGCTCTCGCGTTTTCGATCGCTACGTAGTCGCGCAGCGTCTGGTGGTCGATCGGCGAGCCATTCCAGAGGATCGTACCGGTGCCCTCGACGAAAATCCGGACGACGGTCGGTTCCGTGGTCGGCGGGTTCGGGTTGTCGCGCGGCAGGTCGATCTTGACGGCATGGGTCATCACGGGGATCGTGATGATGAAAATGATCAGCAGCACCAGCATGATGTCCACCAACGGGATGACGTTGGGCTCCACCATCGGATCCGAGCTGTCGCCCTTGACCGAAACTGCCATGAACGTTCCCCGCCGGCCCGGTACTTCCGGACCTTGTATTGGAGGAATCCGAGTTTGCCCGTCATCCCGCCATGGCGCAAGCCGAGGGCTTCGGTGCTATCCTTTTTGAAAAACCCGCCTTCGGGGCGGCATGGCGGGGAAACCGGATGAGCAAAGCGACCGCCGACATACGCAATATAGCCCTGGTTGGCCACGCCGGATCCGGCAAGACCCTGCTGGCGGAGGCACTGCTGTTCGGCGCCGGCAGCATCCGCGCCAAGGGCAGCCTGGCCCGCGGCACGACGGTCTGCGATCACGATCCCCAGGCGCGCCGCCTGCTCCATTCGGTGGATGCGACCCTGTGCTGGTTCGAAAGCGGCAATGCGCACGTCAACCTGATCGATACGCCCGGATTCCCCGACTTCATCGGCCGCACGCTGCCGGTGCTGGAGGCGGTTGAAACGGCAGCCGTGGTCGTGAACGCGGCGGCCGGCGTGGAACCGATGGCGCAGCGCATGATGGATTTTGCGCGCGAGCGCGGCCTGTGCCGCATCGTGATCGTCAACAAGATCGACGCGCGCGATGCCAACCCGGACGCGACGCTCGAGGAGATCCGCGAACAGTTCGGCCGCGAATGCCTGCCGGTCAACCTGCCGGCCGGGCGCGGCGCGAAAGTCGTCGACTGCTTTTTCCACAGTGACGGCGAGCCGACCGATTTTTCATCGGTTGGACAGGCGCATACCGAGATCGTTGACCAGGTCGTCGAAGTTGATGACGACCTGATGGCGCTCTATCTCGAGCAGGGCGAGGAACTGGAGCCCGAGCAGCTGCACGATCCCTTCGAGAAGGCCCTGCGCGAGGGCCACCTCGTTCCCGTCTGCTTCGTATCGGCCGAAACGGGCGCCGGCATCCCGGAACTGCTGGAAGTGCTGTCGCGCCTGATGCCCAATCCGGCGGAAGGCAACCCGCCGCCGTTCCTGAAGGGCGAGGGCGACGCCGCCGAACGCGTCGACGTCGTGCCGGAACCCTCGCAGCACGCCATCGCCCACGTCTTCAAGGTCACCATGGATCCGTTCATCGGCAAGCTCGGCCTCTTCCGGATGCACCAGGGCACGATCCGAACCGGTTCCCAGCTGTTCGTCGGGGACGGGCGCAAGCCGGTGCGCATCGCGCACCTGTTCCGGATGCAGGGCAAGGAGCACAGCGAGATTCCGCAGGCCCTGCCCGGCGATATCTGCGCGGTCGCCAAGGTGGACGAGCTGCACTTCGACGCCGTGCTGCACGACTCCCACGACGAGGACGCTTTTCACCTGAAGTCCATCTCGTTCCCGCCGGCGATGCTCGGCGTCGCGATCGAGCCGGAGCGCCGGGGGGACGAGCACAAGCTCGCGGAGGCGCTGCACAAGCTCTCCGCGGAGGATCCCTGCGTGCGCATCGAGCACAACACGTCGGTCAATGAAACCGTACTCTACGGCATGGGCGATCTGCATTTGCGCGTCATGACCGAACGGATGGGCGAGCGGTACGGTGTCGCCGTCCGCACCCGCCCGCCCAGCATCCCCTACCGCGAGACCATCACGCGCCCGGCCGAAGGCCACCACCGCCACAAGAAGCAGACGGGCGGGGCGGGCCAGTTCGGCGAGGTCTATCTCCGGGTCGAACCGCTGGTGCGAGGCGCAGGGTTCGAGTTCGTCGATGACGTCGTCGGCGGCGCGATCCCGAACCAGTTCATCCCGGCCGTCGAGAAGGGCATCCGCCATGCGCTGGCCGAAGGCGCCGTCGCCGGATTCCCGCTGCAGGACATCCGCGTTTCCGTCTATGACGGCAAGTATCATTCCGTGGATTCGAAGGAAGTCGCCTTCGTATCCGCCGGCCGCAAGGCCTTTCTCGACGCCGTGCAGAAGGCCGCGCCCGCCGTGCTCGAGCCGATTGTGCACGTCGAGATCAACGCGCCGGGCACGGTGATGGGCGACATCACCGCCGATCTCGCGACGCGCCGTGCCCGGATCGACGGCAACGAGGCGCGCGCGCGTGGCCGCATCGTCGTGTCGGCCTACGTTCCGCTGGCCGAGGTGACCGACTACCAGAACCGGTTGAAGGCCCTCACCGGCGGCGAAGGGAGTTTCACGTTGCAGCTGAGCCATTACGACCCGGTGCCGCCGCGCAAGCAGCAGGAGCTGGTTTCGGCCTGGAAGCCCGCGGCGGGCGAGGAATGAACGCGCCGGCAAGGGCCGTCACCCGCATCATGGCCGTGTTCTGCGACTTCGAGAATGTCGCGCTCGGCGTACGTGACGCGAAGATCCCGACTTTCGACATCCGCAAGGTGCTCGAACGGCTGCTGCTGAAGGGCAACATCGTCGTCAAGAAGGCCTATTGCAACTGGGAGCGCTACCACGATTTCAAGCGCGCGATGCACGAGGCCGCGTTCGAACTGATCGAGATCCCGCACGTGCGGCAGTCCGGCAAGAACTCCGCCGATATCCGCATGGTCGTGGACGCGCTCGATCTCTGCTACACGAAATCGCACGTCGATACCTTCGTGGTCATCAGCGGCGACTCGGATTTCTCGCCGCTGGTCGCGAAGCTGCGCGAGAACAACAAGATCGTCATCGGCTGCGGGGTCAAGAACTCGACCTCGGACCTGCTGATCAGCGGCTGCGACGAGTTCATTTATTACGACGACCTCGTGCGCGGCGAGGGCCGCGCCCGTGTCGCCCGCAAGGACAAGGTCGCAAAGGCCGCGACCCGGGCGCCGGGTGCGGCCGCGGGCGCCGCCGAGGACCGCCGCCAGGAAGGCATCGAGCTGTTGATGGAAACCGCCGAAGACCTGTTTGCGGAACGGGACGCCGAGGAAAAGGTCTGGGGTTCCATGGTCAAGCAGGCGATCAAGCGCCGGAAGCCCGGTTTCAACGAGAGCTACTATGGTTTCAAGACCTTCGGCAAGCTGCTCGAAGAGGCGCGCGACCGCAAGCTGATCGACCTCGAGTTCGATGCAAAGTCCGGCGGCTACATCATTACGCGCATCGCGGCAAGCTGAGATGGCCGCCCACGCGGTCTGCGATGTTGGCGATCTGCCGATCGGCAAAATGAAGGCGTTTCGTGCCGGCAGTGCGCGGGTCGTCGTTTATCACCTGGCGAATGGCTGGTTTGCCACGCAGGCGCAGTGCACCCACACCTTTGCGCCGCTGGCACGGGGCACGATCCAGGACGGCTGCCAGGTCCGGTGCCCGCTGCATCGGGCGCGCTTTGACATCGCGACCGGCGAGGTCGTCGAATGGGCGAACTTTCCCGTTGGCATCCAGCTGCTCGATGGACTTCGTAGCGCGAAGCCGTTGCGCACGTATCCGCTCAGAATCAAGGAAGGCAAAGTCATGGTGACGACATGAAAACCAGTGAGTCGATTGCGCGCGGGGCGTTGCTGCTGTCGCTGCTGTTTGCGGGCGCGGGCGCCTGTCAGGAGGCAGGACCCGTAAAACCGAGCGGCGAGACCGAGGTCGAGGTCACCACGGTCGCCGAGGGCCTGGAGCATCCGTGGAGCCTCGCGTTCCTGCCGGACGGGCGCATGCTCGTTACGGAACGTCCGGGGCGCCTGCGCTACGTGACGAAAGATGGCAGCGTGTCGGAGCCGGTTGCCGGCGTTCCGGCCGTTTTCGCGGAGGGACAGGGCGGCCTGCTCGACGTCGTGCTCGACCCGGATTTCGCCGGGAACTCGACGATCTATCTGTCGTACGCGGAACCCGCGGCCGACGGAACCAACGGGACGGCAGTCGCGCGCGCACGGCTCGATGGCCAGCAGCTCGACGACGTCAAGGTGATCTTCAGGCAACAGCCGAAGTTTTCGGGCCGGCACCATTTCGGCTCGCGCCTCGTGTTTGCTCGGGACGGCAAGCTGTTCGTGACGCTCGGCGAGCGCAACTCGGAGCGCGACCTCGCCCAGGATCTCGGCACGCACATCGGCAAGATCGTGCGCATCACGAAAGACGGCGAGGCGCCCGGGGACAATCCCTTCATCGGCCGCGAGGGCGCGCTGCCCGAGGTCTGGTCGTATGGCCATCGCAACTTGCAGGGCGCTGCGCTGCACCCCGAAACGGGCAGGCTCTGGACGCACGAACACGGTCCGCGCGGCGGCGACGAGATCAACGTGGCGGAACGCGGCCGCAACTACGGCTGGCCGGTCATCACCTATGGACGCGAGTACCACGGCCCCGCGATCGGCGAGGGCGCGAAAAAGGCCGGCATGGAAAATCCGCTGCATTACTGGGTGCCGTCGATCGGGCCTTCGGGCATGGCGTTTCACAGCGGCGGCGGCCATCCGGGCTGGAAGGGTCAGCTGTTCGTCGGCGCGCTGCCGGCGAAACAGCTCGTGAGGCTCGAGATCGGCGACGATGGCCGGGTGAAGCGCGAAGAGCGCATTGCCATCGGCTCGCGCGTGCGCGACGTTCGCGAAGGGCCGGACGGCGCGCTCTATCTCGTCACCGACGAGGAAGCGGGACAGGTGCTGCGCGTCGTGCCGGCGAAGTGACGGCGTGGACCGGACCGAGCGTTTCTACCGGATCCGGCGCCGGCTGATCGAGAAGAAAGCGCTGACGCGCCGCGAGATCGAGGAAGAGCTCGAGATCTCGCACGCGACATTCAAGCGGGACATCGAGTACCTGCGCGACCGGCTGAACGTGCCGATCATCTGGTCGCGCGAGCGGCAGGCGTACGTGCTCGACCCGGACGCGGAACTCGCGGAGCTTCCGGGAGTCTGGTTCAGCCCTTCCGAGATCTATGCGCTGCTCGAGATCGACCACCTGCTGGGCAGTCTCGGCGGCGGCCTGATCGGCCGTCAGCTCGGGCCGCTGCGCGCGCGGCTGCGCTCGCTGCTCGACAGCGGCGACCACGGGCATGGCGAAATCCGCAATCGCATCCGCGTGCTGACGCTCGGCACGCGGCGCGTCGACCATGAAGTATTCGAGGCGCTGTCGCTCGCGCTGCTCGGCCGCAAGCAGGTATTCATCCGCCACCGCAAGCGCGGCGACGGCGGCATCACCGAGCGCACCGTATCGCCGCAGCGGCTCGTGCACTACCGTTACAACTGGTATCTCGACGCCTGGTGCCATGTCCGCCAGGACCTGCGCACTTTCGCGGTGGACGCGATCAGCCACGCACGGGTCGAAGATAAAGCCGCTCGCAAAGTCGCGGACGACGAACTGGATCGCGTGCTCGGCGCCGGCTACGGTATCTTCTCGGGCGCCAGGACCGAAACCGCGGTGCTGCGCTTCACGGCCGCCGCCGCCCGCTGGGTGGCGGACGAAGTCTGGCATTCGCGTCAGGTCGGGCGCATCGACGCGGACGGCAGCTACGTGCTTGAACTGCCTTACAGCCGCGAGCCGGAACTGGTGATGGACCTGCTGCGTCACGGCGCCGGTGTCGAAGTGCTCGCGCCGCCGGCGTTGCGCGCGCGCGTAGCGGCCCAACTCGCCGAAGCAGCCCGCCAGTACGAGTGAAGGGACACGATTGCCGCCAGGCGTCCGGCTCGCGGTCGAGTTGCGGGCGAATCTCCCGCCATCCTGAGCACGCCTGCGACCGGACGTTCTGCGGCCGCGCCGGGCCGTTGCGCCGGCCCGGACTGTCTGTCTAAGGTGTCCGGATGAATCTCGATCTCCTGCGCGGGAATCGCAACCTGCTTTTCTGGGCGCTGCATACGCTCGGCTGGAGCGCGTACGGGCTCGCGCAGTACGTCGGCTCCGCGGTCTATGGCAAGGAGCCCGGCTACGTCCAGGTGATCGCGATCGCCGCGGCTGCCGGATTTCTGCTCTCGGCGCCGCTCAGGCTCGTGTACCGCCGGCTGTGGGCCAGCGGTCCGCGCGCCATGCTGATCGGTTCGCCGCTGGTCTGCTGGCTGGTCGCGCTCGCGTGGCGCTCCATCATCAATACGGCCTACATGGACATCGTGAAGCCCGAATGGGCGATGGAGCATGCGCCGAAACCGCTCGAGATCTTCGTCGGCACGCTGTCCTCGATGGCACTGCTGCTGTGCTGGACCGGCCTGTACTACGGCGTGAAGTTCTACGAGCGCCTGCAGCTCGAGCGCGAGGCAACGCTCCGGCAATCCGCGCTCGCCCAGGAAGCGCAGCTCAAGATGCTGCGTTACCAGCTCAATCCGCATTTCCTGTTCAATACGCTTAACGCGATCTCGACGCTCGTGCTCGACGGCCAGAATCGCACGGCGAACCTTGCCGTCTCGCGCCTGTCGGAGTTCCTGCGCTACACGCTCGACCAGGACCCGATGAAGAAAGTGACGCTGCGCCAGGAACTCGACGCGCTGAATCTTTACCTCGGCATCGAAAAGCTGCGCTTTGGCGACCGGCTGCGGCTCGAGTTCGACGTCGACGAGCGCGCGGAGTTGGCGCTGGTGCCGTCGCTGCTGCTGCAGCCGCTGGTCGAGAACGCGATGAAGTACGCGATCTCGCCGCGGGAAGAGGGCGGTTCGGTGACGATCCTCGCGGGAATCGAGAGCGGCGGACTGCGCCTTGCCGTGCAGGACGACGGCCCGGGCCTGCCGCCGATTGCGGCGGCCGCCAACGGGCGGGGTATCGGCTTGCGCAACACGCGCGAACGGCTCGCGGTGCTGTACGGCGACAGGCATCGCATCGATGTCGTCGACGTGGGGCCGGGGCTGCGCGTCGAAATGCGCCTGCCGCTGGAAATCTGACGCCGATGACCGGACCGATTCGCGCAATCATCGTCGATGACGAGCCGCTGGCCCGGCGCGGGCTGGAGCTCCGCCTTGCCGCGTATCCGGGCATTGAGGTCGTCGCGCTCTGCAGCAACGGCCGCGAAGCACTGGAGGCGATTGCGGCCCATTCCCCCGATCTCATGTTCCTCGATATCGAGATGCCCGGCGTGGATGGATTCGAGGTGCTGCGGCGAACCCCGCAGACCAGCATGCCGATGGTGGTATTTGTCACCGCATTCGACCGCTACGCGATCGACGCCTTCGACGCGTACGCGCTCGACTACCTGCTGAAGCCGCTGGTGGACGAGCGCTTCGAGCGCACGATGGCGCACGTGCGCGAGCAATTTGCCCAGCGTCGCTCGGTCCGCCACCGGGAGCAGCTCGTGGCGCTGCTCGCGAGCGTCACCGGCGCCGGCCAGCTCGACGCCGAGGAACTCCTTACCAGGGGAGCGGAGGACATCCGGCGCTTCCCGGAGATCCTGCCGATCCGGCTGGGCAGGGAGACCGTGCGACTGCCGGTGACGGCCATCGAATGGGTCGACGCGGCGGGCGACTACATGTGCGTGCATGCGGAAGGGCGAACGCACGTCGTGCGGGCCACCATGAAGGAGTTCGAGGAACGACTGGACCCTTCGCAGTTCCAGCGCATCCACCGCTCGACCATCGTCAACATCCGCCGTATCCGCAAGCTCAAGCCGCACACCAATGGCGAGTACTTCCTGACCCTCGACGGCGGCCACGAACTGAAACTCAGCCGCAGTTACCGCGACCGGCTCGAGCGCATCCTGGGCCGGACCTAGCGCGGGTCCTGCAATCGCCGTGAACGCACCGGAACCCATCGTCGTCGCCATCGACCTCTGCGTGCCGCCCGCGGCCGCCTTCGAGGCGTTTACCCGGCATTTCGGCGACTGGTGGCCCGCGGCAACGCATTCGCTTTCGCGCCAGCCGGCTGCCCGCTGCCGCCTCGAACCGCGGCCGGGCGGATCCGTGGACGAGCGCGCGCCGGACGGATCGCTGCATGTCTGGGGTGAGGTGCTCGCGGTCGAGCCCGGGCGTCGCATCCGTTTCAGCTGGCATCCGGGACGCGAGCCGGCGTCCGCGCAGTGGATCGAAGTGACGTTCGTGGCTGTCGACGGCGGCAGCCGCGTGACCCTGACTCATGGCGGCTGGGATGCGCTCGGCGAGATCGGTCCGCTGCTGCGACAGGAATACTTACCGGGATGGCGTCTCGTGTTCGAGCAGCAGTTTGCCGATTTCGCAAGCCGCGAACCCGTTACTGTTTCAGCACCCAGTCGATGACCGCGGCCTGAATCGTTTCGCCCGGACCGTTCTGCACGCCGGCATGGTTCACAAAAATGACGACTGCATACGACTTGCCGGAGTCGCCCTGGACGTAGCCCGCAATCGCGCTGACGTCCCTCAGCGAACCGGTCTTCATGCGGATGCGGCTGGGGTCGCTGACATTCGAAAATCGCTTCTGCAGCGTGCCGTCGAGCCCGCCGAGCGCAAGCGACGCCAGGAACTCCGGCGCGAAGCGGCTTCGCCATGCGCCGGCCAGCATGCGCGCCATGCTGTCGCCCGAGATGCGCGCTTCGCGCGACAGGCCCGAGCCGTTGCCGATCACGAGTTCCGGGAAAATGAGTCCGCGCTGCCCGAGCCAGGCGAGGATGGCATTCTCGCCCGCGCTGGTCGTCGCCGGCGTGCCGGCTTTCTCCGCCGCGATCGCGAGCACCAGTGCGCGCGCCATCATGTTGCTCGAGTACTTGTTGGTAACCCGGACGACGTCGCCGAGCGGCTGCGACTCGTGCGTCAGCAGCATGCGCGCGGAGGGCGGCGTTGGCGCGCGCAGCATGCCGCCCTTGAATTCGCCGCCCTGCTGCCGCCAAAGCGTAACGAACGTGCCCCAGGCGTACTGCGCGGGTTCCATGATCGCGAGCCGCTGGGTCTGCGGCGCGCAGCTCTGAGCCATGCGCCCGGTCACGACGACGCGTCCCGGATTGGTCGGTTCGATGGAATAGCCGACGCGGCGATTGCTGCCGACGCAGCGTCCGCTGGTCAGCGTGACCCGGTTGTCGATCTTCAGGCCCTCCGGAAACGGCCGGATGCCGATCTCGATGCCCTCGCCGTCGTCCGCGGGACGTATCGTGAAGTCCGATGACTGCCAGTTCACGAGCATGGCGTCCGGCAGCACGTTGTAGGTGCGCCAGAACCTGCCGTCGAAATCCTCCGGGCGCTCGTCCTGGGGCGCGAAGCGCGTCTGGTCGATCACGATGTCGCCTTCGATCACGCGCAGGCCCGTCTGCCGGAGGTCGGACACGAAGCGCCACCAGCGCTCGATCGTCAACAGCGGATCGCCGCCGCCCTGCAGGTACAGATTGCCCTTCAGCACGCCCTTGACGACCGGCGCGTCGGCCCAGGCGCGCGTCTTCCACGTGTACGCGGGGCCGAGCAGGTCGAGCGCCGCCCAGGTCGGCAGCAGCTTCATCGTCGATGCCGGCGGGCGGGCCGTAGCCGCGTTCACTGCGACGAGATTCTCTCCGGTCGCGATGTCGCGCACGACGACCGTGACGTCGCTTTCCGGCACCAGGTGCTGGTTGAGCACGGCGCGCGGACGCTCCGGCAGGTCCGCAGAAATGCACGGCGACACGGCGAGTGCTGCGCCGATCAGGATGCCCCGGATATTCAGCGTCATTTGATGCAATACTAATGTGCATGGCTGCAACTTGCAGGGGTCGTCGCAGTCTGAGCGCTGAAACTGTGACGAATCCGGAGCACTGATGAAGTACCTGATGCGCTGCACCCTGGCGATTGCAATGACGGCCCTGTTCGCAGGCTGCGGATCGCAATCGCCGCCCGCGGCGGAATCGCGGGCCGATGCGGCGCCGCGGGAATCCTCGACGCCGGCGAATACGCAGGCGGTCGCGCCCGCCATGGTGGGCGGCCTGCCCGATTTCGCGCCGCTCGTCGAGGCCTACGGCCGCGCGGTGGTCAATGTAACGATGGTGACGGCGCGCCAGCCCGTGGTTCGCGAGCAGGGCTTGTCGCCGGAAGACCCGTTGTACGAGTTCTTCGAGCGTTTCGGCTTCGGCCTGCCGCACGGGCAGAATCCACGCGCACTTCCGCCTGCGCGCGGCGAGGGCTCGGGGTTCCTGATCAGCGCCGACGGTTATGTGCTGACCAATGCGCACGTCGTGGAGCACGCCCGCGAGGTCACGGTCCGCACGACCGACCGCCGCGAATACAGCGCAAAGGTGATCGGCGCGGATTCCCGCACCGACGTGGCCGTGCTCAAGATCGAGGGCGCCAACCTGCCGCACGTGCGGCTCGGCAACCCGGAAAGCCTGAAGGCCGGCGAATGGGTTATCGCGATTGGCTCGCCCTTCGGATTCGAGAACTCGGTCACCGCCGGCATCGTGAGCGCAACCGCCCGCTCCCTGCCGGGCGACGCGTACACGCCGTTCATCCAGACCGACGTCGCGGTGAATCCGGGCAATTCCGGCGGCCCGCTGTTCAACCTGCGCGGGGAAGTGATCGGCATCAATTCGCAGATCTACAGCCGCACAGGCGGCTACCAGGGCGTGTCGTTTGCGATACCGATCGACGTCGCGATCAATGTCAAGGACCAGCTCGTCGCGAGCGGCCGCGTCGAGCGCGGGCGCATCGGCGTGACGATCCAGGACGTCAACCAGGCGCTCGCGGATTCGTTCAGGCTGCCGCGGCCGCGCGGTGCGCTCGTGAGCCAGGTCGAGGAAGACGGGCCGGCGGACAAAGCCGGTCTCAAGCCGGGTGACGTGATCCTGGCAGTGAACGGCTACGACATCGAGCGCTCGAGCGAGCTGCCGCCGGCCATCGCCGCAATCAAGCCGGGGTCGCAGGCGACGCTCACGCTCTGGCGCGGAAAATCCGAGCGCAAGGCAAAGGTGACTGTGGGTGAACTCGAGGACGAGCCTGCCGTTGCGGCGCTCGGTCCCGCCGGCAAATCAGAGAGCGGCAAGCTAGGGCTCGCCGTGCGGCCGTTGTCCGGCAACGAGCGGCAGCGGCTGCGCACGATCGGCCGGCTGGTCATCGCGCAGGCGGACGGTCCCGCGGCGCTGGCGGGCGTGGCGGCGGGCGACGTGCTGATTGCCGTCAATGGCGTCCAGGTCGGCACCGTTGCCGAGTTCCGCAAGGCCGTGGAGGATTCGGGAACGACGGTTGCGCTCCTGATCCAGCGCGGCAATGCGCAGATCTTCGTGCCGGTCCGGATCGATTCCTGATGCAGTCACTGCGGCTCGCGACATGGGCGCTGTGGCTGCTGCCGCTTGCTCCCGGCTGGGCGGCGGATGCACGCAACCCGGGTAGCGTCTTTCGCGACTGCAATGATTGCCCGGAGATGGTCGTCGTGCCGGCTGGCGGATTCGTGATGGGCACACCGTCTGCGATTCGCCGCCCAGGTATTGCGGCGGCGGAGTCCGATGCGATCGTGATCGAATTGCCGCGCGCATTCGCGCTCGGTCGCCACGAGGTGACGCGCCGGCAGTATGCCGCGTTCATCGCGAAGAGCGGGTACGAGCCGCGCTCGGGCTGCCGGACATGGGATCCGGCGCTGGGCCGCTTCAGCGAGAATCCGCGCAGAAGCTGGCGCGATCCGGCGACTCCGGCGGCGCCGGCCGACGAGTACCCGGTGACCTGCGTATCCTTCATCGACGCGCAGGCGTACGTGCAGTGGCTGTCACGGGAGACGGGCGCGCGCTACCGGCTGCCGTCGGAGGCGGAGTGGGAATACGCTGCCCGCGCCGGCTCCACGTCGTTACGTGCGTGGGGCGACGATGCCGATGCGGGCTGCGAGCAGGCGAACAGCTACGACCTGACGGCGGCCGCCGCCCTGCGTCTGGGATGGGCGAATGCCGGTTGCCGCGACGGCCATGCCGACGTGGCCCCCGTCGGCCAGTTCGCCGCGAATGCCTTCGGGCTGCATGACCTGATCGGCAATGTCCGCGAATGGGTGCAGGACTGTGCGACAGGGAGCTATGTCGGCCGGCCGCGCGATGCGCGCGCCTGGGAATGGCTGGGCGGCTGCCGGCAGCGCGTGCAGCGCGGCGGCAGCTGGTTGTCGCCGCCTGACGAGGCCCGAAGCGCCGCGCGCTTCGCAGCCGACGCGGAAGATCGCGCGGACGACGCGGGCTTTCGCGTTGCGATGGACATCGGGACGTCGAGGGATCGCTGATGCGCCTGCGCCGATGGCTGATGCTGCCGCTGATGATTTCGATGCAGGCGGGCGCGCAATCGACCGCGCCGCCTGCGGACCGGCCCGATTGTGAAGCCTGCCCCGAACTCGCGCAGGTCCCGCCCGGACAGTTCCAGATGGGATCGGCGCCGGATGCGGTGGAACTCGACCCGCAGACCGGCGAGTCGCCCGCGGTGGCGCTGGCGTTCACCCGGCCCTTCCTGGTTTCGAAGCGCGAGATTACGGTCCGCGAATTCCGGCGCTTCGTGGAGGCGACCGGCGCCGAGCCGGCACCGGGCTGCCGAATCTGGCTGGGCGGCCAGTGGGTGACCGAGCGCGACCGCAGCTGGCGCGATCCGGGATTCGCGCAGCCGCCGCGGAATGATGACCCCGTCGTCTGCGTCAGCTGGGACGACGCGCGCGCCTATGCGGAATGGCTGTCGCAACAGAGCGGCAAGCGCTACCGGCTGCCGTCCGAAGCGGAATGGGAGTACGTCGCCCGCGGCGGCACGTCGTTTCCGCGATTCTGGGGCGAGCAGGATTCGCGCGAAGACCTCGCGCTCTCGCTGGCCTGCGATTACGCGAACGTCTATGACCGGTCCGCCGTCGATACGCTGAATCTCCCGTGGCCCAACGCGCGCTGCGACGACCGCGCGCCGGCGCTGGCGCCCGTCGGGCAGTACAAACCGAATGCCTTCGGCGTCCACGACGTGATCGGCAACGCGCGCGAATGGGTCATGGACTGCTTTACCGCGAGCTATCTCGGCCGTCCGGACGACCTGCGAGCCTGGACCTGGCAGGGCGGGTGCGAGCGCAAATCGGTGCGCGGCGGCTCCTGGGCGAGCCGGCCGCGCGACGCTCGCGCGCCCGCGCGCTCGGCCGAGCTCACCGGGCTGCGGCAGTCGGATCTCGGCTTCCGCGTCGCACGCGACTACGAATAATTACAGGCGGAACCGGCGCCAGGCGCCGCTTCGCCAGCGCAGCCAGAGCGCGGCTCCGATCGCCACGACATAGACGAGGATGGCGCTCCAGCCGCCGACCGCGCCCAGGCCGTAGGCGGGCAAGCCGTCGATCCAGCCCTGGTTCGGCGCGAATGTCAGCATGTGCGTGAGCGGCAGGAAGAGCAGCATGCCGCAGGCGAGCACGATCAGCGCCGGCACGCGCGCGTCGCCCGCGCCTCGCAGGCAGTACGCGCTCGCGAAATTGACGCCGTCGAAGAACTGGTAGGCGGCCGCAATCCACAACAGCGTCGAGCAGAGCGCAATGACTTCGGCGGCGTGCGGGTCGCCGGCATTGACGAACAGCGGCACGACCCAGTCGCCGACGAGCGCGATCACGATGCCGATGCCGCCCATGAAGCACGCGACAATCGCAATGATCCGGTTGCCCAGGCGTTCAGCCCAGTCGCGGTCGCCCGCGCCGATTGCCTGTCCGACCAGCGTCGTGCCGGCAAGCGCGAGTCCGATGCCCGGCATGAAGGCGACCGCCGTGAAAATCGTGACGATCTGGGTCGCCGCCCCGTCCACGATGCCGACGCGCACCTGCATGAGCTGGAAGATCGCCGCCGCGCCGAGATCCGCGGAAGCCGTCATCGCCATCGGCAGCCCCAGCGCGACCAGAGCGATGATGCGCCGCGTCCGCGGCCGCCAGGTCAGATGCGGTTTGAAGCGCCCCGGCTCGAGACGCAGGATCATGCGGATCGCGATCACGATGCCCACCAGTTCCGCGGCGGTCGTCGCCCAGGCCGCGCCCGCCATGCCCCAGCCGAGCCGGAAAATCAGAATTTCGTTCAGCACGACGTTGGAGAGCATGACGACGAGCCCGATCGCGAGCGGAATGCGCGTGCGACCGACGCCGTTGAAGTAAGCGACGGCGGCCCAGAGCGCGGCGGCCAGCGGTCCGCCGATCATCCGCGGCCCCCAGAATTCCAGTGACAGCGCCTCGACTTCCGGCGGCAGTCCGAAGGCCCGGAACATTGCCGGCGCGATCACGATCGTCAGCGCGAAGGCGGGTATCGTAACGACCGCAGCCCACAATCCCGACCACGCCATCTGGCTGGTGCGGCGGTAACGCCCGGCACCGTACGCCTGGGCCACGAGCGTCTGGACGCCCATCGCGACGCCGCCGATCAGGAAGATCGCCAGCAACGCGAGCCAGTGAACCGCGGCCATCGCCGCGGTCGCGGCCGTTGACAGGCGCCCGAGGAACCAGGTGTCGGTGAGATTGAGCGCGGCCTGCACGGTGCTGTTCAGCACGAGCGGCAGCGCCAGCACCGCAACCGCCCGCATGTCGATATGGCGTCGGCCGGCCGCATCCATGCGCACGGCGGGCAGGGCGCT
Source organism: Steroidobacteraceae bacterium (assembly GCA_035513555.1). GTDB lineage: Bacteria > Pseudomonadota > Gammaproteobacteria > Steroidobacterales > Steroidobacteraceae > SCUD01. The sequence goes on from DATKBY010000031.1 coordinate 85,674, forward strand.
GGCGCGCCTGGCGAGCGGAGCGGCGGATGTCATCGCGGTGTTGCCGGCAGCGTTCCGCGCCAGGGACCGCCGCCGCGGCCAGCTATCCAGGCATGCAGTTCGCCGGCTGCGGCCAGCGCGATGGCCTCGGGCGTGCGCGCGCCGATATCGAGGCCGAGCGGCGCGCGCAGCCGGCCGCGCAGGGCCGCGGCCTGCGGGCCAAGTTCGCCGAGCAGTCGCTCGCGCCGCGCGGGCGGACCGAGCAGGCCGACATAGGCAATGCCGGTCTGCGACGCGATCGCTGCGAGGTAAGCCAGGTCCGCCTGCAGGTGATGGCTCATGACGATGGCCGCATCGCAGCGCGTGAGTTCCGGAAGCTCGGCAAATTTTCCAGGCGGCTGGCAGCGCAGTTCGCAATGCGGAAAGCGTTCGGGCACGGCGAGCGCGGGCCGGTGGTCGCAGACGGTCACCGCGAAGCCGAGCGCGACCGCGTGGCGCGCCAGTGGCACGGCATCGGCGCCGGCGCCGCAGAGCATCAGTTCGGGCGGCGGTCGCAATGGCAGGACCAGCACGTCGATGGGCCTACCGCCGGCACTGCATTCGACGAGGCCGGCCTCGGCCGCCGAAGCGAGCAGGGCGCGCGCATCGCGCACCGGTTCCGGTTCGGGCCACGGCGCATCGCCGCCGCCATCCCACCAGCCGCGGCCCGCGGCAGGCCCGCTGACGACGAGTCCCAGCGAACCGGCGCGCCGTTCGCGGACGCAATCGGCGACAGCCGCCAGCGGCTGCCAGGCTTCGGCCGGCCCGACGCGCTGCAGAAGCACCTGCATCGCGCCCTCACATCCGCTGCCGATGCCGAACAGCAGGTCCTCTTCACCGCGCATGTCGTAGCTCGCCACGCGCGCCGTTCCGGTCGCCAGCACATCGTGCGCGTGCAGCACGAGGTCGACTTCGAGGCAGCCGCCGGACAGCAGGCCGCGCAATTGCGAACGTGCCGTGATCAACATCTGCGTGCCGCTCTTGCGATAGGTCGAGCCCGTGGTGGAGACGACGGTCGCGAGCACGAATGCGTCGCCATGCGAGCGCAGTTCGCGGAAATCGCGCACCAAGGGCGCGAGCGGTGCTTCCAGCGCATGGGACATGGGGCGTAAGCCTATCATCGGATAGAATGCCTTCCGTGCCAGCCATCCAGACGGAATGCGTGATCATCGGCGCCGGTCCCGTCGGATTGTTCGCGGTTTTTGAGCTCGGCCTGCTCGGCATGCGCTCTGAAGTCGTGGACTCCCTCCCGCATCCCGGCGGGCAGTGCACGGAACTCTATCCGGACAAGCCGATTTACGATATTCCCGCATTGCCGGTCTGCGGCGCGCAGGAACTGGTCGATCGCCTGCTGCAGCAGATCAGGCCATTCCATGCCGGCATGCATCTCGGACAGGAAGTCGTGTCGCTCGAGCGGCAGCCGGACGGGCGCTTCGCGGTCGCGACATCCGCCGGAACGCGCTTCGATGCCGGCAGCGTGATCATCGCGGCGGGCCTCGGCTCATTCCAGCCGCGCCGGCTGATGGTGCCGAACGCAGAAGCCTACGAAGGCACCCAGATCCACTATCGTGTGAAGCGTGCCGGCGAATTCCACGGCCAGGATCTGCTGATCGCGGGCGGCGGCGACAGCGCGCTCGACTGGACACTGGAGCTCTGCGGCAAGGCGCGGTCGGTGACGCTCGTGCATCGCCGCGCAGAATTCCGCGCCGCACCGGCTTCAGTCGCGCGCATGAAAGCCTTCGCGCAGGCCGGCAAGCTCCGCCATCTCGAAGGCACGATCCAGGCGCTTAGGACGGACGGGGGGCGGCTGGTCGGAGCAACCGTGGTTAGCCGGGACAAGTCGACGACGGACGTCGACTGCCAGCAGGTGATCGCGTGTTTCGGCCTGCACCCCAAACTCGGTCCGGCCGCGAACTGGGGACTCGCGCTCGAGAAGAAAGCGCTCGCGGTGGATACCGAGAAATTCCAGACCAGCGTGCCGGGAATCTTCGCGATCGGCGACATCAACACCTATCCCGGCAAGAAGAAGCTGATCCTGTCCGGGTTCCACGAGGCGGCGCTCGCAGCTTTCGGCGTCCAGCATTACGTGTATCCGGACAAGCGCCAGTTCCTGCAGTACACGACGACGAGCCCCGTGATGCGCGAGCGGCTTGGCGTCGCGCCGCCGGACTGAGAATCCCGCGCCGACCGTTCCCACGGCGGCTACGGGGCGCTTGCCCTTTCCGATGACCTCGCTTGCACCCAGCGCCAAGCGGCACTCAAGCCGTTGGGATAAACATGCAGCGGGCCTGGGGGGAACCATCCATGCGCAATACCATCGTCGCCGGGGTCGCTAAGCGCGTCGCTTTGAGCTGCGCCGCAACCGCCGCCTGCTGGCCGATCGCGGTTCCAGCCGCGGATGAAGTCGTGCTGCAGGCGGTCACCGTCACGGCGCGCAAGCGCGAGGAGACGGTGCTCGAGATACCCGAATCGATCAGTACGATCTCGGCGACGACCATCGACCGCGCCAACATCGCGGGACTCGAGGACATCGGCTTTGCGGTCTCGAACCTTTCTCTGTCCCAGCGCGCCGATGGCTTCCCGAACGTGTCGATCAGGGGACTCGGGTCATTCGGCAATACCCAGGGCGTCGGCTTCTACATCGACGACGTGCAGAACTTCACCGATGCATCGGCCCGCGTCGGCGACATCGAGCGCATCGAGGTCCTGAAGGGACCCCAAGGTACCCTGTATGGCGGCAGCAATATCGGCGGCGCCGTGCGATTCGTCACGTCGCGACCCGATCCGTCCGGATTCTCGGGTCGCGTCAAGGCGACCGTCGGCGGGCAGAACCTGCGCGACATCGAGGGATTGCTGAACATGCCGGTCGGCGACGACGGCTGGGCAATGCGGCTGTTCGGCTACTCGCATTCGGACGATGGTTTCCTGGTCAATGGCAACCTGATGCGCGCCAACGGCGGGGTCGGATCCAGCGATCCGGACATCGGTCGCGTCGTCGAGAACGGTGCGCGCGCGTCGTTCGCCGGCCCGCTTTCCGATCGCCTGTCGATGTATGCGACGGTGCGCTGGAACGAACTCGATGCGCCGAACAACGTATGGACCACGGAACTCGACAATGACTATGAGTTTCCGAGCGTGCTCGGGCGAACCTACAATCCGCGGCTCGACCGCACGACAGTCGCAGGCACGCTGGAGTTCGAGTACGACGCGGGCGCGTTCGCGGTCAAGTCCGTCACGTCATACACGGACAACACGCTCGACCAGAACATCGACCTGGACATTTCAGAGGAGTACATACTCGACCTGTTCCGTCCGGAGCTGTTCAGGATCCTGACCCAGGAGATCCGGTTGACGTCGACCGGATCAGGGCCGTTCGAGTGGCTGGGCGGCCTCTACTACGTGGAGTACCAGGAGGAGATGGATTCGGTCCTGCTGTTCAGGGGCGGTGCGTCGCTGTTCGACGGCGTCATTCCGACGGCGGCCGAGGAACCGCTGATCATCGATACCGTACCATTCGAGGATCGGCAACGCGATCGCGAGCAGCTTGCGGCCTTTGCGACGGCGAGCTACCGGACTGGCAACTGGGAATTCGGCGGCGGCGCCCGCGTCGATCGGTGGCGCGCATTCGTCAGGAACCGCCAGACCGGCCTGACCGGCGAGGAGGAAAAGACCGAGTTCCTGCCGCGCGCGTCATTGACGTACTTCCTCGGCGAGTCCGGTTCAAACGTGTATGTCAATGTGGCCGAGGGTTTCGAGCCCGGCGGCTTCAATCTGGCGAACTTCGAGGGCTCCAACGTGCTGTTCGGATTCGGCCCGGAAAAGGCGACTAGCTATGAGGCCGGCTTCAAGGGCAGGCTGATGGATGGCCGGCTGATGCTGTCGGTCGCCGCGTTTGCCGTGGATTATCGCGACCGGCAATTCGAGTTGCAGACGACGGATCCGGACACCGGCAACATCATCGAGGGCATCCTGAATGCGGGGGATTCCACGCAGTACGGCGCGGAGATCGATCTGACGCTCCAGGCCACCCCGAACCTGACGCTTTCGCTCGGCGCCGGTTTCGTCGATGCGGAGTGGGACAGCGGCACGATTCTCGATGATGGCACGGATCTCAGCGGGCTCACTCCGCCATTCATGACCGAAAACAGCATGACGCTTGCGGCGGACTACGAGCGGACCATCGTCGACGACTGGTCCTTTGTGGGCCGTGTCCAGCTGACGCACATCGGCGAATTCGAGACGGACCTGGGCAACAATTTCCAGAATCCGAGTTATACGCTGGTTGGCCTGCGCGCCGGTATCGCGCGCGAGAACTGGGAGATCGCGGTCAACGTCGAGAACCTGTTCGACGAGGAGTACTACTCGGATACGACCCTGTTCCCGAACTTCAATCCGCTGATTGCCCAGCCCTCCCTGATCATCGGCACGCTGGGGCAACCGCGCCTGGTGACCGTCAGCGCGAGCGTGAGATTCTGATCGGAGGCGCGCCTCAGTCCAGGACCTTGCCTGGATTGAGGATGCCGCGCGGGTCGAGCGTCGACTTCAGCGCTCGCATCATGGCGATCTCGACACCAGAACGGCTCAGGCCCAGGTAACGCCTTTTCTCGACGCCGATGCCGTGTTCGGCCGAGATCGACCCGCCGATATCGCGCAGCGGACCGTAGACGATGCTTTCAACGCAATCGCGGATCTCCGCGTTGACAACCGTGTGCGAGATCCACAGGTGCAGATTCGAATCGCCGACGTGTCCCCAGACGACGCAGCGGCTGCCGGCAAGCCGGCCGTCCAGCTGCGCACGGACATCGTGCACGTAGGATTCCATCGCCGTGATCGGCAGACTGACGTCGAACATCAGCGTCGGCCCGAGGTGAAGCAGCTCCTCGACGGAATCACGGATCGCCCACAGGGCGTCAATGCGGTTCCGCGAGTCCGCGATCACCGCATCGGTGACAGTTCTTTCGTCAAACAGGACGCCGAGCATCTCCTCGAATCGCTGCCGGTCGGCGCTCTCGTTGCCGCCGAGTGATTCGATCAGCACGTAGCAGGGCGCGCCGTGTGCCAGCGGCGGCGCGTTGCGCGCCGGGGGTGTCGTCACGATCTCATAGAATTCGCGCCACATGACTTCGAAGGCGCTCAATTGGCCGCCAAGGGCCCGGTCGGCGAGCTTCAGCATCCTGAGGATCGCCGGAAAGCCGGGCGCGGCGACCAGCGCCAGGTTCTGGCTGACCGGTTTTTCACGCAACCGCAGGATGATCCGTGTGACCACGCCCAGCGTGCCCTCCGAGCCGATGAACAGCTGTTTCAGGTCGTAGCCTGCATTGTTCTTCAGCATGCGATTCATCGACGAGACGACCGTACCATCCGCGAGGACCGCTTCGAGACCCAACACCATCTCGCGCATCATGCCGAACCGGATCACCCGATTGCCTCCCGCATTGGTCGAGACGTTGCCGCCGATGGTTGCGCTGCCGCGAGCGCCGAGATCGAGGGGAAACAGCAGGTCATCGGCGTCGGCGGTCTGCTGCAGATCCTGCAGAGTGACGCCTGCGTCAACCGTGGCGATGCGCGCAACGGGATCGATCTCCGGCGTCCGACGCATGCGCTCGAGCGACAGCAGGAGTTCATCGGGCCCGGCGACCGCACCCTGCACGAGGCCGGTGCCTCCGCCGTAGGGAACGACGGCGATGTTCTCGGTCTGGCAGAACGAGAGCACCGCCGAGACCTGGGCGGTCGTCGCCGGGCGGGCGATCGCCAGCGCCTGGCAGGGCGTCGGCGCGCCCCAGCCCTCGGCGCGCAGGACCACATCGGCCCCGGTCAGCAGGCCGCCGGGGCCGAGGAGTTCGGCCAGCCGGTCGGTCTGTCGGTTCAGCCGCCGCCCGTCTGTTGCAGCCACATCTCCTGAACTTCCTTCCAGCCGATGACGGCGATCGTCTTGTCATTATCGTCGAGGAAATGCAGCGGCCCGATGAAGGTCATGTAGAACTCGCTGGCAATCGGGAAGAAAGTCCTGTCGTGGCGGGCATTGGCGGGTTCGTAGCCGTAGCCGAGCGCATAGGCCGTGGCGCCGCCCGTGTGCGAGCCGCCGCGCACGTCCATCCGGCCCTTGGTCAGCAGGTACTCGCCGGGGCCCAGGTGGATGTGCGCATTGAAATAGGAACCGGCGGGGCAGTCGTAGATCGCGGTCCAGGCGCCGAGTTCGGGCGATACATGCAGCAGCTTGTAACGGATGCCATTGATGCAGAACGGTTCCGGCATCACCTGCCAGTCGATGGCGTCAATATGGATGAACTCGCCCTCGACTTCCCGCTTCTTGAAGAAGGTGGGAGCCGTCGGGATCTTGCCTTTGCGAGCTGTCTTGGCGGCAGCGGTCATGATACGTCTCCTGCGAAGCGGGTTGGCAGCGGCGCGCCGCGTCGCGGCGCTACGCCCATAGGATAGAGGCCGGGCATGGCGCGGGCTTTACTCTGGATGCAAGGTCACCCGACTGTGCGCGAACAGGGGCGATGGATGCCCGTTCCGGCCGGCTATGATCGGGTCCTTCTCGGATTCCAGACCGGAGGGTCGCATGTCGCTCGAATCGGTGTACGGGCAGCTCAAAGAGCTGCAATCGCAGCCGGACCCGGCTACCAGCCGGTATCTGTTCAACCAGACGATGCTACGGGTCCGCGATCCGGCAAGTTCAGTCGCGTTCTACAGCGACGTGCTTGGCATGCAGCTATTGAAGCGCTTCGACTTTCCGGAGATGAAGTTTTCGCTGTACTTCATGGCCTACCTGCGTGCGGAGGACGGCCCGGTCCCGGATGCACCGGTCGAGCGCGCCGCCTACACGTTCCGGCAAAAGGCGACGCTGGAACTCACGCACAACTGGGGCACGGAGTTCGATCCGGCATTCGGCGGTTATCACGACGGCAACCGCGAGCCGCGTGGATTCGGCCACATCGGCATTACCGTCCCGGATGTCCACGCAGCCTGTGAGCGATTCGCGCGCCTCGGCGTCGAATTCGTCAAGCGGCCGGATGACGGCAAGATGAAGGGCCTGGCATTCATAAAGGATCCGGATGGTTACTGGATCGAGATCCTTGCCGCAGATGCGCTGGCGACGATGGCTGCGGGATAACGCCTGTCAGCCGCTGTGCGGGCCATCCCGCAGCGCAAGCCGGCGGAACTCCTGCGGCGACTGTCCGAACTCCTGGCGGAACCTGCGGCTGAAATGCGTCAGGTCGTGAAAGCCCCATGACAGGGCGATGTCGGTAATCGTCCGATTCTGCATGGCGGGTATGGACAGCTCGCGGCGGCAGCGTTGCAGGCGCTCCCTGATGATGTACTGCAGCACCGTATGGCCGGTCTCCTCGAACAGCCAGTGCAGGTAACGGATCGAGATGCGATTGGCTTCAGCGATGAGCGGCGGCGCAAGCTCCGCGTGGAACAGGTTCTTGTCGATGAACTGGCGAATCCGGAAGAGCTGGGCGCCGCGCAGCGTACTGGTGTCGAGTTCCACGTCGCGTCCGATCGCGTGCGTCAGGAGTGCGAGCGTGGCCTCCGTCAGCGCGTCGCCCTGGCTTGCCTCGTCGCCGATGAAATGACCCGGCAGGTCCGCAACAAAGTGGGCAAGCAGGTTGCCGGCGCCACTGCTGCCGTCGAGGTGATGTCGGATCGAGCGCCAGGCGCCGGGTCGCCAGTGCTGGAATCGGGCCAGCGGCAATACCACGGAGATCTTGTGTAGCCGCTCCTGGACGGCAAACTGCATCGGCCGGGTGCTGTCCCAGACGAGTATGTCGCCCTTGCCCAGGGCGATCTCCTGGCCATCAAACGTAACCTGCTCGCGTCCCGCCAGCACGAGCTGGATGCCCAGGATCTGGCGCTCGTCTCTGGATATCTCCCTGCCACGCCGCACGGCGCCGCAGGGGTCGCAGATGCATTCGACGACTTCGAGACCGTCCGCCACCCGGTATCGCATGGCCGCTTCGAATGCCGGCTCGATCGGCCGGTCGATCGCAAAGTCGCAGTACACCCGTCCAAGCTGCGCGGCCCAGGCCTCAAACCGGTCGGACGGACAATAGCTGGCCGTGGACCAGCCAGTTGGATCGATCTGCCCCACGCGCCCACCTCGTAGCACCAAGGACCAGTATCGCTCGAGAATCAGACCTAGGTTGAGCATCGGCGCGTAGCCAGTCAAGTGGCGCCGCGATCGCCGGGGCTGGAGCCGCCTGCGGCTTGACGCTAGGCTGACCGCAATGGACCAGCGACTGGCGGACCTGCTGAGGCTCCTCGATCTCGAGCGCCTGGAGGACAACCTGTTCCGCGGCCAGAGCCGCGACATCGGCGCGCCGCAGGTATTCGGCGGCCAGGTGCTCGGCCAGGCGCTGGTCGCGGCCTCCCGTTCGGTCGACGGCCGGCAGGTGCATTCGCTGCATGCGTATTTCCTGCGCCGCGGCGACGTCAATGCGCCGATCATCTTCGAAGTGGACCGCAGCCGGGACGGCGGCAGTTTCACGAGCCGCCGCGTCGTCGCGATCCAGCACGGCCAGCCGATCCTGACGATGTCGGCGTCGTTCCAGATCACCGAGCCGGGCCTCGACCACCAGTCGCCGATGCCGCCGGCGCCGCCGCCGGAGGAGCTGCAGGACCTCGGAGAGTTGAACGCGGCGCTGCTCGATCGCGTGCCCGAAAAGGTCCAGTGTTTTTTCCGGCAGCAACGGCCGTTCGAATTCCGCGCCGTGAATCCGCCGGACTTCCTCAACCCGGTCAAGCGGCCCGCGGAGAAGCGGGTGTGGTTCCGCGTGATCGGCGCACTGCCGGACGACCAGACGCTGCATCGCTGCCTGCTGACCTACGTGTCCGACTACCACCTGCTCGACACGGCGACCCTGCCGCACGGCGTGTCGTTCATGCAGCTGCAGATGGCCTCCATCGACCACGCGATCTGGTTCCATCGCGACCTGCGGATCGACGAATGGCTGCTCTATGCGACGGAAAGCCCGAGTACTTCGGGTGCGCGCGGCTTCAGCCGGGGCGCGATCTATTCGCGTTCGGGTATGCTGGTCGCGAGTGTCGCCCAGGAAGGGCTGATACGCCCGCAGAGCCGCTGGACCAGCCCGGCCGGCCAGCAGAAGTAGGCCCGATCAGACGCGATCGCCGAGGACCTTCCCCGGATTCATGATTCCCTGGGGGTCGATCGCCTGCTTGATGCGATGCATCAGCGCGAGCGCCGCCGGATCCTCGTAGCGCGCGAGCTCGGCGACCTTGAGTTGCCCGATGCCATGCTCGGCGCTGATGCTGCCGCGATAGCGCGCGACCAGGTCGTGCACGCCGCGGCGGATCGCATCCGCCATTTGCCCGAGGTAGCTGCCTTCGCTTCCGTCGGGCGCACTAACGTTGAAATGCAGGTTGCCGTCGCCCAGGTGGCCGTACGCCACCAGCCGGGCGCCCGGTGCGAGGCGCTCGATCAGCGCACGGCCCTCGTCGATGAACTGCGGCAGTTGCGCCGTCCCGACCGACACGTCGTGCTTGAGGCCCGGTCCTTCGAGCCGCTGGCCTTCCGGAATCGTCTCGCGCAGGCGCCAGAACGCCACACGCTGGGCTTCCGATGTCGCAGTCGCCGCGTCGTTTGCGACGCCGTCCGCGATTGCGGATGCGAGCACCGCCTCGAAACGTCCGTCCAGGTCGGAATCGGCCTGCGGCAGCGAGATCTCCGTCAGCACGTACCACTCGTGCGGGTGTTCGAAGGGATCACGGGTCGAGGGCACATGGCGGCAGACGAACTCGAGCGCGATGCGCGGCATCAGCTCGAAGGCCGTCACCGCATCGCCCAGCGCTTCGCGCAGCCGGCCGAGGAGCCGCACGGCGTCCGCGGGCGAACCGACGGCAGCGAGCGCAGTCGCGAATGCTGCCGGCCGCGGCCACAGTCGGAGGCTCGCGGCGGTCACGATGCCGAGCGTGCCTTCGGCGCCGATGAAGAGCTGCTTGACGTCGTAGCCGGTGTTGTCCTTGCGCAGCGCCGTGAGCTGATCCAGCACCGTACCGTCCGGAAGCACGGCCTCGAGTCCCAGCACGAGTGCGCGCATCATTCCGTATCGCAGCACAGCCGTGCCGCCCGCATTGGTGGAAATGATCCCGCCCAGCGTGCAGGAGCCTTCGGAGCCCAATGACATCGGCAGCAGGCGGTTCGCCGCGGCGGCGGCATCCTGCAGCTCGGCGAGCACGCAGCCGGCCTCGGCGGTCATCGAATCATTGTCCGCGTCCACGGCGCGGATGCGCCGCATGCGCCGTAGTGAAATCACGATGTCGGTGCCGATGGCGCGCGGCGTTGCACCGCCGCAGTAACTGGTATTGCCGCCCTGCGGGACCATGCCGATGGCGTGCGTGGCGCACAGCCGCACGAGCTCCGCGACTTTCGCGGTGGAGCCCGGCAGGGCGACGAGGGGCGTGCTGCCGCGATGGATGCGGCGGAAATCGGTCTCGAATGGCGCGCAATCGCCGGGAGCGTCGAGCCAGCCGCCGGGCCCAAGCAGGTTCCGGATCGCATCGAGGCTTTCGCGCGACGGCGGGCGGGTCATGCCCGCCATCTTACTAAGCCAGCGGGGCGGCCTGCAGGGCGGCGATGCGCTGCTCGATCGGCGGGTGACTCATGAAAAGCTTCTTCAACCCCTGACCGACCCCGCCCGCGATGCCGAAGGCGGCCATCTTGTCCGGCAGCGGCTGGGTATGGCCGCGCCGCAACGCCTCGAGTGCGCCGATCATGTTCATGCGGCCTGCGAGGCGGGCGCCGCCGCTGTCGGCGCGAAACTCGCGACGGCGCGAAAACCACATCACGATCATTGTCGCGAGGAAAGCGAGCACCAGCTCGGCGACGATCGTCGTGATCCAGAACGCCGGTCCGTGCCCGCGCTCGTTGCGGAACACGACCTTGTCGACGATGTTGCCGATCAGGCGCGAGGCGACGAACACGAAGGTATTGACGACGCCCTGGATCAGGGTCAGCGTGACCATGTCGCCGTTCGCCACGTGGCTCACTTCATGCCCGAGCACGGCCTCGACTTCGCTGCGGTCCATCTGGCGAAGCAGGCCGGTGCTGACCGCGACGAGGGCGCTATTGCGCCGCGCGCCAGTCGCGAATGCATTGGGCGTGGGCGAATCGAAGCAGCCTACCTCCGGCATGCCAATCCCGGCCTGCTGCGCCTGCCGGCGCACCGTTTCGACGAGCCACACCTCGTGTTCGTTCTGCGGCTGGGCGATGACCTTGACGCCCATCATGCGCTTCGCCATCCACTTCGAAATGGCGAGCGACAGGAAGGCGCCGCCGAAGCCCAGCACGGCGCCGAAGATCAGCAGCGAATTGAAGTTGATGCCCTGTGCATCGAGCCAGGGCTCGACGCCCAGCAGGCGCAATGTCACGCTCGCGACGATCAGGATCGCGAAGTTGGTCACGACGAACAGGAGTACGCGTTTCATGGGCGATCCGGATGGGTGCGGCCAGGGTTCATTTCAAGGGCTGCCGGGATCGTCAGCGTCTTCTTCGTCCTTGTCGTCCGCCTTCCGGTCCCGGCGCGTCGGCGGCGATTCGCCCAGCACCTCGTAGCGGCGCAAGTCGGAGAGCTTCTCGATCGACAGGATGCGGCATTGCTCGAGTCGCCCGAATTCGCGATAAGCGATCGAGTCGCGGCCGAATCCACAGATCTGGCCATTGCCGTCGCCGTCGACCGCAGCGAGTGTCGGCTGGTTCTTCACGTCGAAGCAGCCTCCCGCGACCTCGACCAGGTACGCGGTGCGGCTGCCGCCGCCGTAGAGCACGACATAGCGGTTGTCCAGCGCGTTGAATCCCGTGATGGATGACTGGAACACGCAGTCGGTCGTGCGCACCATCTTGCGGTTCTGGTCCGGTTTCCGTTTCGCGCCTGACTCCGTATCGGGCGCGGTCGTGGCGCAGGCTGCGAGCGCCAGGAACGTCAATGCCGCCAGCAGGGCTTTCATGCTCGTTCTCCTCGGGTGCCGTGGACGCTTAGTAATCGTCGCGCTTTCCGTATTCCTCGTCGTCTTCGTCTTCGTCTTCGTCGTCATCATCCCAGTCGTCATCATCATCATCATCGTCGTCATCGTCTTCTTCTTCGTCGTCCTCATCGTCGTCGTCGGTACCGGACCAGCCTTCCGGCTCCTCGGTCAGGTCAAGGTCGAGCTCCTGCCACGTTTCATAGTCGATTTCCTCGACGTCGCCGTCCTCGTACTGCAGCTCGATCAGCTCCGAATCCTCGTCGATCGAGAGGACCTGAAAGGTTTCCTCATCCTCGAGGCTTTCATACCACTGTCCGGGTACCGGGTTGTGATCGCGGCCCATGCGGCTCCCTCGCCCTGAATCGAGCCTGATATTACGGGCGCGGGGCGATCAGTGGCAACGGCGCAGCGCGGCCTTGTATGAGGGGAATGCCGCCCCAATGCTGGCGACCAGGCCCACAAACCGCCGCAAGGAGCAGGACCATGACATTGATTCGCTGGGAACCGTTCAGGGAACTGGACGACATTTTTGCCCGTTACACGCCGTTCCTCGGCCGCATGCCGGCAGCCCGGTCCGCGACCGGCGCCGAGCCCGAAGCACGGGCCTGGACGCCGGCCGCGAATATCTCGGAGACCGAGACCGAATACCTGATCAAGGCGGAATTGCCGGAGGTCAGCAAGGAAGACGTCAAGGTCACGATCGAAGAAGGCGTGATCACGATCAGCGGAGAACGCCGCAACGAGTTCGAGCACAAAGATGAAAAAGTCCATCGCGTCGAGAGCTTCTACGGCAACTTCTCGCGTAGTTTCCGGCTGCCGGAAGATGCGGACGCCGATGCCGTCCGGGCCGAGAGCAAAAACGGCATCCTGACGGTCAGGGTGCCGAAACAGCCCGTAAGCCGCGCAAGGACCGTCGAAGTACAGGTAAACTGAAGGACCGCGGACGGTGGCCGGTGTCGGCCGCCGCCCGTCCGTCAGCACAGGGAGGTCCCATGGCGACGGAATTGGACGTGGTCCGGACGAAACTGCTGGCCCAGAAACAGGAGCTGCTGGCGCGCGCGGCCAAGGTGCACGCCGACATCACGCGCTCTTCGGGGCCGCTCGACAAGGATTTCGCCGAGCAGGTCGTCCAGATGGAGAATGACGCCGTATTAGCCGGAATCGGTGAAGCGACGGCGGCCGAGCTCGCGCAGATCAACCGCGCGCTCGCGCAGCTCGACCAGGGCACGTACGGCCTCTGCAGCCAGTGCGGCAAGCCAATCGACATCCGCCGCCTGCAGGCGCTGCCCTATTCCGATCGCTGCATTACCTGCGCCGAAAAAACCGGCTGAGCCCGCCGTCCCGCATGCCGCTATACCGGGCTCCGCTGCGCGAATTCCGCTACGTCCTTCACGAGGTACTCGACGCCGCCCGGCACTATCGTGAACTCGGGCGCGAGGACGTCAACCTGGAACTCATCGACAGCGTGCTCGACGAATGCGCGCGCTTTGCCGAGAACGTGATCGCGCCGACCAACGAGGCGGGCGATCGCATCGGCGTCCGGCGCGAGCCGGACGGACGCGTCATCACGCCTCCGGGCTTCGCCGATGCCTATCGCCAGTACGTTGCCGACGGCTGGGCCGCATTGTGCGGCCCGGCGGAAGCGGGCGGCCAGGGCTTGCCGGAGAGCCTTGGCGGACCGGTCGGCGAGATGCTGGTCTCGGCCAACATGTCCTGGAAGCTCTACAGCGGCCTCACCGACAGTGCGGTGCTCTGCCTCGACCGGCACGGGACCGACGAACTCAAGCGAACTTATTTACCAAAGCTCGTGAGTGGTGCCTGGAGCGGCACGATGGTGCTGACCGAACCCCATGCAGGCACGGATCTCGGACTGATGCGCACGCGCGCAGTGCCGGACGGCGAGGGCAGCTATCGCGTCAGCGGCACGAAGATCTTCATCACCAGCGGTGAACACGACCTGACCGAGAACATCGTTCACATGGTGCTTGCGAAGCTGCCGGACGCGCCGGCGGGCTCGCGCGGCATCAGTATGTTCCTGGTGCCGAAGTTGCTGCCCGATGCGGCGGGCGGGCCTGGCGAACCGAACGGCGTCACTTGCGCGAGCATCGAGCACAAGCTCGGCATCCACGGCTCGGCCACCTGCGTGATGAACTTCGACGATTCGCGCGGCTGGCTGATCGGCGAGATCAATGGCGGTCTCCGGTGCATGTTCACGATGATGAACCATGCACGGCTCTGGGTCGGCCTGCAGGGACTCGCGCAGTGCGAGGGGGCGTATCAGGTGTCGCTCGCCTACGCGCGGGAGCGCCGCCAGGGCCGCACGTCGGACGGCGGCGGCAGCGCCGGCGCCGACCCGATCATCGGCCATCCGGATGTGCGACGCATGCTGTTGACGCAGAAGGCGCTGATCGAAGGCGCTCGCGTCCTGAACTATTACGCCGGCCTGCAGATGGACAGCGCGCTGCATCACCCGGATGCAGCCGAGCGCGAACACGCCGACGGGCTGCTCGCGATCCTGACGCCGGTCGTCAAGGGCTTCCTGACCGACATGTCGCTCGAATGCACGAGCCACGCCCTGCAGGTTCACGGTGGTCACGGCTATGTCCGGGAAACCGGCGTCGAGCAGTTCTTCCGCGACGCGCGCATCACGGCGATCTACGAAGGCACGAATGGCGTGCAGGCCCAGGACCTGCTCGGCCGCAAGGTGCTCGGCTCCGGCGGCGCGCTGGCGCGGGCGCTCGGCGGCGTGATCGGCGGGTTCTGCGAGCGCCATGCGAGTTCGGAGGACCTGTCGGAGTTCATCACGCGCCTGACCGGCCTGCTGAAGGAATGGAGCGAAGCGACCGAAGCCGTCGCGCTGCGCGCCGGCCGCGATCCGGACGAAACCGGCGCCGCGGCGACGGACTACCTGCAGCTCACGGGCTATCTGTGCCTTGCCTGGTGCTGGGCGCGCATGGCGGCCGTTTCGACGGCGGCCCTGAAAAAAGGCGGAGCGGAAGCGGAATTCCACGAAGCCAAGCTCGCGACCGCGCGTTTCTACTTCCAGCGGCTGTTGCCGCGGGCCGAAGCCCATCTCGATGCCCTCGGTGCCGGCGCCGACTCACTGATGGCGTTGCCGGCCGAGCACTTCGCTTTCTGACGCGCCTCGACCGCCGGCAGCTGCGAGTCCGCCGCGCAAGGACCACACATTGTTCCGTCCCAGGGCGCGCAGCGCCTGCGCCGCCGCCCGGCTCCGGATGCCATGCGTGCATACGAGCAGGTACCGGGCTGAAGCATCGTCCGGCAGCCCGCCGGTCAGCAATCGTCCCATCGGCACCGATTGATGGCCGGCGATCGGCATCGGCTCCGCCGCGCTTTCGTACTGCTCCCGGATGTCCACGACCCGGAAGCCGCGGACGCCGGCCTCCGCCAGCGGCCAGCTGACGTCGACGTCTTCAACCGCCGTCGATTCGCCTGCAACCAGGCGCACGCAGACGTCGATGCAGGCCGCATGCCGCGGCGCCCGCATGCGTCGCTGGCTCAGGTCGAGCAGGTCGATCAGCAGCACCTCGTCGCGCATCTGGCCCGGAAGAGCGAGCAGCAGCTTCAGGACTTCCATCGCCTGCAGGCTGCCGAGCACGGCCGGCACGGGACCGAGCACGCCGGCCTGCCGGCAGTTGCCGACCAGGCCATCCCTGGTCGCCTCCGGCCATTGGCAGCGCAGGCAGGAGCCGCCCGAATCCGCACGCACGACCTGCAGCTGCCCTTCATACTGATAGACGCTGGCGATCACGGCAGGCCGGCCTGCGCGCACTGCCGCATCGTTGATCAGGAATTTCGTCGCAAAATTATCGCTGCAATCGACGATGACGTCGCGGGGTGACAGCAGTGCGGCGGCACTGGCCGCGTCGAACCGCACGGCATGCGGCAGCACGCGGATCGACGGGTTGTAGGCGCGCAGGCGCCGCGCTGCGGCTTCCGCCTTCGGCTGGCCGATGTCAGCCGATGAATACAAGGGCTGGCGGTGCAGGTTCGACGCTTCGACGACATCGTGATCGATGACATGGATCGTGCCGACACCGGCGCCGGCGAGGCCTGCGAGCACGGCGGATCCGAGGCCTCCGGCGCCAACCACGACGACCGAGGCCATGGCGAGGCGACGCTGGCCTTCTTCTCCTATTTCGGGAAGCGCGGTCTGGCGTGAGTAATCGAAGGCCGCGACGGGCTCGGCGCAGCGCTCGCAATTGACCCAGTGACGGCTGCCATCGGCGTACTGTTCGCGCTTCCAGATCGGCAGCCGGTGCTTGATCTCGTCGATGATCTCGCGACAGGCGGCGAAGGCTTCCGCCCGATGCGCGCTCGCGGCGCCGACCCAGACGGCCACGTCGCCGATGGCGAGCGCACCGAGCCGGTGAACGCAGCGGGCGCCGGTCGCGCCATGCCGGCGCATCGCTTCCGCGACGATGCGTCCGCCCTCGGCGATCGCGAGCTCCTCGAATGCCTCATAGTCGAGCCCGGCAACCGCGCGGCCCTCATTGTGGTCGCGCACGCGGCCCTCGAAGCTCGCGAAACCCCCGGCCTGGGCAGCGGCGAGCGGGCCGGCCTCGGCGGCCGGATCGATCGGCGCGCGCGTGAACCGGAAGTCTTTCATCCGCCGGCCACCGGCGGAATGAATACCACCTCGTCGTCATCGGCGAGCGCCCGGTCCCAGTCCGCGAATGCGGAGTTCACGGCAACCTGCAATTGCGCCTGCGAAAGCCGGAAACCGTGGCGGCGGGCAAGTTCGGCGTAGAGCGCCGCGGGCGTCGCGGCCGTGGTCTCGAGCGACTCGGCGGCGCGGCCGGCTTCCTCGCGCAGCAACGCAAAATAGCGCAGGCGCAGCCGCGGCATCAGCCGGCGCCCGAAGCCGCGAACGCGGCGCGCACTGCGGCCAGATCCTGCGGCGTATTGGCATTGTCGAGCGCCTGCGCATTCACCGGATCGAGCAGCAGCGTGTCCTGGGCGAGCAGGAACCTGCGCGGGCAGGAGCCGCCGGCCGCGACGTAACGCAGAATCGGCTCGCGGCTCGCGGGCTCGTAGATCGCACACAGCGGCTCGGGCAGCCCGTCGTGGACACTGCGAAACGCAGTCGCCTGCCGCGCCGGATCCCGGTCGGCGATCAACCGGTCGAGCGTCGCGCCGTCGAGAAATGGCAGATCGCAGGCCAGTATTAGCCATGCCGCCGTCTGCTCATGCCCCTGCGCGGCGACGATGCCGGCAATCGGACCCTCGCCGATGCTGCCGTCGACGATTTGTGGAAACCGGGCGCGGAGCGCATCCGCCGCCTGGTCCGCGCGGACCGAGATCCACGCGGCGTCGACTCGCGGAGACAGGAGGTCAAATGCCAGGGCGAGTTGCGGTCGCGATCCATAGGCGAGCGCGGCCTTGTCGGCCTGCATGCGCCGCGACCGGCCGCCCGTCAGCACCAGCCCGTACAGCGACGTCACGGCGGCGGCGCCATGCCGAAGTCGCTCTTGCCGCCGGTCTTCGAAACCAGGCGCGTGGCCTCGATCACGATGTCGTGCGAGAGCGACTTGCACATATCATAGACCGCGAGCGCAGCGACCGTGGCGCCCGTGAGCGCCTCCATCTCGACGCCGGTGCGGTGATGCACCGCGGTCGTGCAACGCACGACGATCCGGTCGTCGCCCTGGGCGTCGATCGCGATGTCGCAGCGCTCGAGCCCGAGCGGATGGCAGAAGGGAATCAGTTCATGCGTACGCTTCGCGGCGAGCGTGCCGGCGACGATCGCCGTATTGAACACCGGCCCTTTAGCCGTTTCGAAGCCGGATGACCGCAGCGCCACGAAAGCATCGCGCGGGAAACGCAGGATCGCCTCGGCCGTCGCGACGCGCAGCGTCGGCTGCTTCGCCGTCACGTCCACCATCGACGGCCGGCCGCCGTCGTCGACATGGGACAGCGTCTGGTTCGCGTCATCCGCCAATGTAGTACATCTCGATCTTGCGCAATGGCTGCTCCGCCGGCGACCGACTGCGCAGTTCGCTGTAACGATCTTCGCGCCGCCGCCACGTGGAACGGATCAGCTGCGACAACTCCTCGTCTGCGGCGCCGGCGCGCAGCAGCGCGCGCAGGTCGGTGCCCTGGGTTGCGAACAAGCAAGTATAGAAGACGCCATCCGAGGACAGGCGCGCGCGCGTGCAGTCGCCGCAGAACGGCTGGCTGACCGAGGAAATGAATCCGATCTCGCCGGCGCCGTCCGCATAGGCGTAGCGTTCGGCCACCTCGCCGCGATAGCTGCCCGCGACCGGCACCAGAGGATGCAGGGCGGCGATCGCATCGCGCAGCTCGCGCGACGGCACGACCAGCGCGCGCTCCCAGTCATTGCGATTGCCGACGTCCATGTATTCGATGAACCGCAGCACGACGCCGCTGCCGCGGAAGTGGCGGGCCATCGCCAGCGCCTGGTCGTCGTTGACGCCGCGCTGGATCACCGCATTGATCTTGATCGGCGCAAGCCCCGCTTCTTCCGCCGCGCGGATGCCATCCAGCACGCGTTCGAGCCCGTCGAAGCCGCCGCTCATCCGTCGGAACGTCGCGGGATCGAGCGTGTCGAGACTCACGGTGACGCGCTTCAGTCCGTTGGCCGCGAGCTCGGCCGCGTGCTGGGCCAACAGCACGCCGTTCGTGGTCAGCGCCA
>DATKBY010000032.1:0-9888 GCA_035513555.1 Steroidobacteraceae bacterium
ATGCGCTGCTGGCGGCCTTGCACGCTTCGCTGCTCGCAATCCTGCAGCCTGTCGAGCGCCCGCTCGAGGTGGATCGCAAACGCAAGCCGTTCGTGATCCTCGTAGTCGGCGTCAATGGCTCGGGCAAGACGACCACGATCGGCAAGCTCGCGCGGCGGCTGCAGGGTGAGCATCTCTCGGTGATGCTCGCGGCCGGAGACACGTTCCGTGCGGCGGCGGTCGAACAGCTCGCCGTCTGGGCAAAGCGGAACTCCGTGCCGATGGTTTCGCAGGCCGCCGGCGCCGATCCCGCGGCCGTCGTGTTCGATGCGCTGCAGTCGGCAAGGGCGCGAGGCACGGACGTCCTGATCGCCGACACCGCCGGCAGGCTGCACACGCAGACCCACCTGATGGACGAACTTGCAAAGATTTCCCGCGTGCTCCGGCGGCAGGATCCCGACGCGCCGCACGAAGTGCTGCTCGTGCTGGACGCCGGCCTCGGCCAGAACGCGCTCCGGCAGGCCGAGCAGTTCCAGAAGGCGATCGGCGTCACCGGGCTCGTCGTGACGAAACTCGACGGCACCGCGAAGGGCGGCATCGTCGTCGCCATCGCACGCCGCTTCGGCTTGCCGATCCGCTTCGTCGGAGTTGGCGAACAGGTCGAGGATTTCGGTATCTTCAACGCCCGGGCCTACGTCGACGGACTGCTGAGGCCTGCCGCCGGGGACGCTGCGTGATCCGATTCGACCGGGTTTTCAAGCGCTATCCGAACGGCCGCGAGGCCCTTTCGGAGATTTCGTTCGAGCTCGCGACGGGCGAGATGGCCTTCCTGACCGGTCATTCGGGCGCCGGCAAGAGCACGGTGCTGCGCCTGATCGCGCTGCTCGAGCGGCCGACCCGCGGCCAGGTCACCGTGCACGGCCGCAACACCGGGACCTTGCGCCGCGGCGCCATTCCGGCGTTCCGGCGCCTGGTCGGCGTCGTATTCCAGGACCATCGCCTGCTGGACGACCGGCCCGTCTATGACAACGTCGCGCTGCCGCTCGCGATTGCGGGCGTCCCGCGGCGCGAGATGGACAAGCGCGTCCGCGCCGCGCTCGACCAGGTCGGACTGCTCGGCATGGAGCGCTCGTTTCCGCTGGAGCTGTCGGCCGGGGAGCAGCAGCGCGTCGGCATCGCGCGCGCGGTGATCACGAAACCGCCGGTCCTGATCGCCGACGAGCCGACCGGCAATCTCGATCCGGATCTCGCGCTCGAGGTCATGAACCTGTTCCAGCGCTTCAACGCGGTCGGCGTGACCGTGATGGTCGCGACCCACGACGTGCACCTGCTCGAGCGCTTCCGCGTCCGGCGCATCCACATCGAGCAGGGCCGGATCGCGAGCAATCCTTATGTCGCTGCCTGAGAAACTGCGCGCCATCCGTCCGCCTGTGGTCCCGCGCGGCATGGGCGGCGCCGCGTCGATCTGGGCCGAGCGACATGCGCAATCGCTGGTCGGTTCGCTCGGCCGGCTGGCGCGTCAGCCCTTCGCGACCGCACTGACCGTGATCGTGATCGGCCTCGCCCTCGCCCTGCCTGCGGCACTCTATCTGGTCGTCTCGAACCTGCGCGCCGTGAGCGCGGACCTCGGCGATACGGTCCAGCTTTCCGTATTCCTGCGCCAGGCCACGACGCCGGAGCAGGCGCGTAAGGTCGCCGACGCGATCAAGGCGCGCGTCGAGGTGGAATCGGTCGTGCTAGTGAGCCCCGACGAAGGCCTGGCGGAATTCCGCGAACTGTCGGGCATCGGCGAAGCGCTGCAGGCGCTCGTCGAGAACCCCCTGCCGTGGGCCGTTACGCTCAAACCCGCGCCGCCGCACGATTCGGCGACCGCGATAGAGGCGCTGGCCGCGGAACTGCGGAAGATCGACGAAGTGGAACTCGTCGAGGCGGACACGGCCTGGGTGCGGCGCCTGCACGCGATCCTGGACACGCTGCGCCAGCTCACCCTGCTCGCGGGCGCGGTGCTTGCCGCGGGCGTTCTCGCCATCGTCGGCAACACGATCCGCCTCGAAATCAACGGCAGGCGTGCGGAAATCGAGGTGACGAAGCTCGTCGGCGGCAGCAATGCATTCGTGCGCCGGCCATTCCTTTATTCGGGGTTCTGGCAGGGCCTCGGCGGCGGCGTGCTGGCTGTCGGCCTGATCGCGCTCGGCATGCACCTGCTGGCGCCGCCCATTTCCCGCCTTTCGGCAGCTTACGGCTCGGAATACGTGCTCGCCGGCTTGTCGGCCAGCGAGTGGTTCATCCTGGTCGGCGGAGGCGCCCTGCTCGGCCTCCTGGGCGCCTGGCTGGCAGCAGCCTATCACTTGCGGCGCATCGAGCCACGCGCTTAATTATCTGTTTTTACTGCTTTTTCCTCGCGGGATTGGGCTGAACTTGCCGGGTTGTTAGCACTCTATACGCGTGACTGCTAACATCTCTACCTGGAGGTAAACGGCATGACAGGCACGGCGCTCGCGCTCCCGAATTCATCCCTGGTGTTGACCGGCCCGGTTGGCAGCCTCGATGCGTACATTGCGCAGGTGTCCGCGATTCCGATGCTGAGCCGCGAGGACGAACTGGCCCTCGCGCGGCGCTACCGGGAGCACGACGACCTGGACGCTGCGCGGGATCTCGTGCTTTCCCACCTGCGTTTCGTCGTCCACATCGCGCGCGGCTATCTCGGTTACGGGCTGCCGGTCGGCGACCTGATCCAGGAAGGAAATGTCGGCCTGATGAAGGCAGTCAAGCGATTCGACCCCGACATGGGCGTGCGGCTCGTCAGTTTTGCCGTGCACTGGATCCGCGCCGAGATTCACGAATTCGTGATCCGCAACTGGCGCCTCGTGCGCGTGGCGACCACTAAGGCGCAGCGTAAGCTCTTTTTCAACCTGCGCCGCATGAAGAAGAACCTCGCATGGCTGTCCGACGACGAGGCGCGCGCGGTCGCGGGCGAGCTTGGCGTCGAGCCGAGCGAAGTGCGCGAGATGGAACAGCGCCTGTCCTCGCGTGACCTCTCGTTCGACCCGGCGCCGAACACGGACGACGATGAAGGCATCGTTTCGCCATCCCTGTACCTGCCATCCGCCGAAGTGGACCCGGCCACCGCAATCGAAAAGGAACAGTGGGAAGGCGCCGTAGCAGAATCGTTGTCGGCGGCCATCAGCACGCTCGACGAACGCAGTCGCGCCGTCGTCCGGGCACGCTGGCTCGCCGAGGAAAAACGCACACTGCAGGACCTGGCCGACGACTATGGCGTTTCCGCAGAGCGCATCCGCCAGATCGAGTCGGTGGCCATCAAAAAGCTTCGCGCCGCAATGACCTCTTCTTAAAGGGGACGCAACCCTTTAATTCGCTTGCCGCGGACGGGTGGCGAGCGAACGAATGTCCGATCTTCTGAGCGAGCCAGCCCGACCGCGGCAAGCGAATTAAAGGGTTGCGTCCCCTTTAAGGGCGGCGGCCTGCACGGCCGCGGCCACTGCCTGGTGCACGTTGCGGTTCAGCGGATCGGGCACGAGATCGTCGCCGGAGGCCTGGGCCGCGATGCTCCGTGCCGCGGCTATGAGCATCGCGTCGGTGAAGCTTTTCGCATTGGCGGCCAGCGCGCCCTTGAAGAGGCCGGGAAATCCGAGCACGTTGTTGATGCCCTTGCCGTCGGCGGCAATCGCCGCGCCATGCTGCAGCGCGAGCGCGGGCTCGATTTCCGGATCGGGGTTCGAAAGCGCCAGGATGATCTGACCCTTCCTGACCATCGACGGCTTGATCAGTCCCCGCACGCCGGTCGTCGCGATGACGATATCCGAGCGCTTCATGATGTCGTCGAGCGATGCGGGCTCGCCGCCCATCGCGGCAAATCGCCTCTGTGCACCGTCGTCGAGATCCGCGCCGAGCACGCACTTCACGCCGGCATGCATCAGGAGCCGCACGATGCCGATCCCCGCAGCGCCGAGCCCGATCTGGCCGACCACGCTCGTACCCGGATCCATGCCGGCACGTCGGGCGGCATTGATCGCGGCGGCAAGCACGACTACCGCCGTGCCGTGCTGGTCGTCGTGCAGCACCGGCTTCTTGAGGCGTGCGCGGAGTCCCGCCTCGATTTCGAAGCAGGCAGGCGCCGCGAAATCCTCGAGCTGGATCGCGCCGAAACCGGAGGCGATCGCGGTGATGTGATCGACGCATCTGGCCGGGTCCGTCTCGTCGAGCAGGATCGGCATCGCGTTGATGTCTACGAGCGTGGCGAACAGAGCGGCCTTACCTTCCATGACCGGCAGGCCTGCGAGCGCCCCGATGTTGCCGAGGCCGAGCACGGCCGTGCCATTCGTCACGATCGCAACCGTGCTGCCCAGTCCCGTGTAAGCGCGCGCCTGTTCCGGGTCCTTGCGGATCGCAAGGCAGACCCGGGCGACGCCGGGCGTATAGATGTCGCGCAGGATCTGCTGCGTATTGATCGGCATCGCCGGCACGACGCGAATCTTGCCGCCGCGATGCCGGTCGAATACGCGGTCCGACTTGCCGACGAAGTGTGCGATGGGCAGCGCGTCGATCCGGTCGTAGAGGCTGCGATCCGCCTCTTCGTCCATTTCCAGCGTGATTTCCCAGAGCGTGCGGCCCTGCTCGCGGCGGATGGCCTGCAGGTGATCGATCGTGAGTCCGGCCTTCGCGATCACGAGCAGCACCCTCGCCAGGCTGCCCGGCTGGTGCACCGTCTCGATCATCAGGATCTCGGGAATCTTCACGCGCGCCCCCGGCCGCCCGCGGCCGTGACCGCGGCATGGTAAACCACCGTGGGACGGGCGTGATCGGTGATAATCTTCGCGTTTAGCCGGCCCCGCCGGCATCCGACACGTTCAATCGAGGGGTACTCGTCATGATCTCCATTAAAAACCTCGGCGCTGCATTCGCGTTCGCAGCCCTGATCGGCCTGGCCGGCTGCGCCAGCCAGAAGGAGCCTGCGGAACAGGCGATGGCTGAACTCGAGGAGTCGCTGAAAACCTCCGGCGCCGAGATCCAGAAACAGCTCCCCGAGCGCTTTGCCGAAATCGAAGCGAAGGTCGCCGAGCTGCGCACGTCCATGGAACAGAAATCCTACCGCGACGTGGCCACCGGTGCGGCCGAAGCAAAAGCCGACATCAAGCGCGCGGTCGCGGACAGCCGCGTCGCCCGCGCCCAGAACCAGGTCAGGATGGAAGCCGAATGGGATGAACTCATGGAATCGATGCCGAAGATGATCGCGGCCATCGACAAGAAGATCTCGGCCCAGGGCCGCAAGCCGCCGAAGGGCATGGAAAACGACGCGTGGAAGCAGCTCGTCGCCTCCTACGATGCCGCCCGGGACGCCTGGGGCGCGACGGCAGCCGGCATGAAGAGGGAAACCTTCGAGGCGACGGTGCTGGCCGGGCGCGACGCGAAGGTGACGATCGCGGGCATCATGGAATCGCTCGAACTCGAGGCCTCGTGAGGAGGATCCCATGAAGACCCTGACAAGAAACGTCGCACTGGCCGCGGTCGCACTCGCGGCCGTGGCCTGTTCCCAGCAGGATCCGGCACAGGACGCGATCGCCGCCGCTGAAGGCGCGCTTGCCGCCGTCTATGAGGATGCGCAGAAATACGTGCCGGAGCGCTATGCCGAAGTGAAGGCCGAGCTCGAAGCGGGCCGCAAGGCATTCGATGAAGAGCGCTACGCAGAGGCCATCGCTGCCGTGAAAGACGTGCCCGCGCATGCGGAAGCGCTCTCGAAAGAGGTCGTTGCCGCAAAGCAGCAAAAGCTGTCTGAGCTGAATGCCGAATGGGCGCGCCTCTCGGAAAGCCTGCCGGGCCTGCTGACGAATATCGGCGCCCGGCTCAGCGAGCTGGGCGGGATGCGCCGGTTGCCCGCCGGCACGGACAAGCAGGTGCTCGACGAGGCCAATGCCGCCTACGCCAGCGCCCGCTCCGCCTGGGACGAGGCCGGCACGGCATTCACCGCCGGGGATCTCGAGACTGCGGTCGCCAGGGGGCGCGATGCCGAGGGAACCGCGCAGGATCTCGTGGCGCGCCTCGGCATGCAGGCCGCCTGAAACCGGGAGTCGCGAGGATGGCAACCGCAGCCGATCGCCCGATGCCGCGCGAAGCCGCCCGCACGGGACTCGACAAGCTCGATCTGTTCGACATCGGCTCCTCGCTCACGGAAGACGAACGGATGGTGCAGGAGGCGGTCGCGCGCCTCGTCGACGACAAGGTCCTGCCGGTCATCCAGAAGCATTTCGAGGACCACACGTTTCCGCGCGATCTCATTCCGGAGGTCGCCGCCCTCGGCCTGCTCGGCAGTTCCATCCAGGGGTATGGCTGCGCCGGCATGAACGCCGTGTCGTACGGCCTGATCTGCCAGGAGCTCGAACGCGGCGACTCGGGGATCCGCAGCTTCGTGTCGGTCCAGTCGAGCCTCTGCATGTACCCGATCCATGCCTTCGGCAGCGAAACGCAACGCGAAAAATACCTGCCGCGCATGGCGACCGGCGAGCTGATCGGCTGCTTCGGCTTGACCGAGCCCCACGGGGGCTCCGATCCCGGGAACATGAAGACCCACGCGAAGCGTCGCGGACGCGACTGGGTGCTGAATGGCGCCAAGATGTGGATCACGAACGCGCCGATCGCGGACCTCGCGATCGTCTGGGCGCGGACCGAGGACGGCATCCGCGGCTTCATCGTCGAAAAAGGCATGCGCGGCTTCGCGGCGCCCGAGATCGAGCGCAAGTTTTCACTGCGCGCCTCGTCGACGGGCGCGCTCTACCTCGAGGACGTGATCGTGCCCGAGGAAAACATGCTGCCCGGCAGCACGGTCGGACTCAAGGCGCCGCTGTCCTGCCTGACGCAGGCACGCTTCGGCATCACCTGGGGCGTCATCGGTGCGGCGCAGGCCTGCCTCGCGCAGTTGCTCGATTACACGCAGACGCGCGTGCTGTTCGGCCGGCCGCTCGCAGCCAACCAGGCGATACAGATCCGTCTCGCGGCAATGGCCCGGGGCATCACCGGCGCGCAGCTGATGTCGCTGCAGCTCGGCCGCCTGAAAGACGCCGGCCGGATGCACGCGTCGCAGGTTTCGCTCGCCAAGTGGAACAACTGCCGCATGGCGCTAGACGTCGCGCGCGATGCGCGCGACATGCTGGGTGGCGCAGGGATAAGCGCCGAGTACGTCCCGATCCGGCACGCCCTGAATCTCGAGAGCGTGATCACGTACGAAGGCACCGAGACGATCCACCAGCTCACGATCGGCCGCGAGCTGACCGGGATCAATGCCTTCTAGAAACGCGTGGGCGGTCACAGAAATCATCGGTTCGCGGCCGCTTCAGCCCGCGTTCAGCGACACCTTGCCTACACTACCTGCGAGCCTGCCCAACCCCGGTATTGCAGGCGGCCTGGAGTGATCATGAAGCGACTCCGCACACTGCTCGCAACGATGAGCCTGCTCGTGAGCGCTGCCGTCGTCGCGCCGGCGGCGCTCGCCGATCCGCCGCCGCACGCGCCGGCGCACGGCTGGCGGGCGATGAACGATCCCTACTACGTCGGCTATACGGGCCGCCGGTGGCAGGATGACTACGGAATCCGCAAGGGCCGATGCGACCGCGACCATGTCGCGACCGTGCTCGGCGCCGTTGCGGGAGGCGCCGTCGGCGCCGCCGTCAGCAATGATGGCAATCGCCTGGTCGCGATCATGCTGGGTGCGGCGCTCGGCGCGGTCGTCGGCCGCGAGATCGACCGCGACATGGACCGCAGCGACCGCGCCTGCTTCGGCCATTCGCTCGAACTGCTGGAAGACAACCGTCGGGTCCGTTGGGACGGTGCGCGGTCGGGAATGCTCTATACCCTGACGCCCGGCAGCCGTTTCGAGCGCAATGGCAAGGTCTGCAGGCGCTTCGCGCTGATCCGCGACTTCGACGGCCGCCAGATAAAAAAGAACGGCAGCGCCTGCCGCACCGGCGACGGCGACTGGCAGATGATCAGGAGCTGATCCCCGTCCCCCATTCCGCGCGGCGGCTTTATTGCCGCCGCGCGGACCGTTACGCTGCACTCCCAGGGAGGCAGCATGAAAAGAACAGCGGCGTCGCTCGCGCGCCACGCACTCGAGCGGCTCGGCATCCGCCATACGTTCGGCATTCCGGGTGTCCACAACACCGAGCTGTACGACCAGATGGGCGCATCGGAATCGATCACGCCGGTGCTGGTCGCGCATGAGGGCGGCGGCGCGTTCATGGCCGATGCGGTCAGCCGCACCGGCGCGGGAGTCGGCGCGCTCTTGATCGTGCCCGCCGCGGGCGTCACGCACGCGGCGAGCGGGATCGGCGAGGCATTCCTCGACGGGATCCCGATGCTCGTGATCGCAGGCGGGATCCGCCGCGATCTCGGGCGCGCCTACCAGCTGCACGACATGGACCAGCACGCGCTGCTCGCACCCATCACGAAGGGTCGCTGGCGCGTGGAGCGTCATGCCGACGTCGTCCCGGTGATCTACGAGGCCTACCGGATCGCGACCTCCGGCGAGCCGGGCCCGGTATTCGTCGAGATTCCGGTCAACCTGCAGCTCATGCCTGGCGACGCCGGCGAAATTCCCGAGTATCAGCCCCCACCGGCCGCCGGACACCTTGCAGACGATGCCGCATTCGCACGCGCGGCGGAACTGCTGCGCGCCGCAAAGCACCCGGCAATCTTCTGCGGCTGGGGCGCGGTGGATGCCGGTCGCGAACTGAAAGCGCTCGCGGAGCGGCTCGGTGCACCGGTCGCGACGACCCTGCAGGGCCTGTCGTCGTTTCCCGCGAATCACCCGCTGCATGCCGGTTTTGCACTCGGCCCTGCGGCGGTGCCGGCTTGCGAGAACGCGTTTCGCGATTGCGACTGCCTGCTGGCCGTCGGCACGCGCTTTGCCGAGATCCCGACCGGCAGCTACGGCTATGCGCCGCCCGCGAATCTCATCCACGTCGACATCAATCCGCGTGTGTTCGGCGCCAATTACCCGGCGGCGGTCGCGCTGGAAGGCGATGCCCGGTCCGTCCTTGTGACGCTCGACTCATTGCTCGCCACGATGCCCGCCGCAACCGGGCGCCGCGACGCGGTCGCCGCTCAGATCGCCGCGGACAAGCGCGACTATCGGGACCAGTGGCTCGCGCACGACCCGAAAGGCCGCGTAAATCCGCAGCGCTTCTTCGATGCGCTGCGCCGCCAGCTCCCGGACGACGGCATCGTCGTCGCCGACGACGGCAATCACACCTTCCTGATCGCCGAACTGATGCCGATCCATGCGCCCCGCGCATTCTTCTCGCCCTCGGATTTCAATTCGATGGGCTACTGCATCCCGGCCGTCATCGGCGCCAAGCTCGCGCGCCCGGACCGGACGGTCGTAGGCATCGTCGGCGACGGCGCGGTGCGCATGACCGGCCTCGAAATGGCGACGGCGGTCGCGCAGAAAGCCGGTGTCGCCTGGTTCGTGTTCAACGACGGCGAGCTCGCGCAGATCGCGCAGGCCCAGGAGACGCCGTACAACCGGAAGACCTGCACCGTCCTGCCCGAGCTCGACTTCGAGGCGCTTGCGCGCGCAAACCGGGTTGCCTTTCGCGCGATGCGAAACGACGGGGATGTGGATCGCGTGATGCAGGAAGCGCTGGGCTGCGCCGCCGCCGGTGAGCCCGTACTCGTTGACGTTCGCATCGACTACTCGAAACGCACGCGCTTCACCGACGGCGTCATCCGCACGAACCTGAAGCGTTTCGGGCTGGTCGACCAGGCGCGGCTCGTCGGTCGCGCGCTGTGGCGGCGCCTGACGGGCTGATCAGCCGGAAACCGGCACGCAGTCGACGCCGCGGGACTTGAGAGTCGCGCAGAGTTCGCGCGCCGCCGGTTCGGCGAGCGGACCGACGC
>DATKBY010000033.1:0-2519 GCA_035513555.1 Steroidobacteraceae bacterium
CACGAAGCAGTTCACGGATCGTGGCTGGACCGTGCCCACACAGGTCTATGCCCGACCGCTGGAGTTGCGGGCCGGGATGCCGCTGTCCGCCACGGACCTGGAACAGGAACTCGAGAGGCTGGGCTACCGAGTCAGTCGCGCAGCGAGGCCGGGGACTTATCACCGCGACGGATCGCGCTTCGACATCGAGCTGCGCAAGACGGAATACGCGGGCCAGGTCCGCGCGCCGCTGCCGCTGCGCGTCGTCGCGAACGCACGCACGATTACATCGCTGCAGGACCCGAAGGGTCGCGACCTGCCGGTCGCCCCGCTCGAGCCGTTGCTGATCGGCAGCCTGCACCCCGTGCACGGGGAGGACCGGATCATCGTGGCTCCGGAGGAAGTGCCCGCCCTCCTGTCGGCGGCGCTGAAGGCAATCGAGGACCGCAATTTCGACACCCACGGCGGCATCGACCTGAAAGCCATCCTGCGCGCGGCCTGGGCCAATCTACGCGCCGGGCAAGTGGAACAAGGCGGCAGCACGCTGACGCAACAGCTCGTCAAGAGCTATTTTCTGGACCAGACCCGCTCGCTGCGGCGCAAGTCGCGCGAAGCCATCATGGCGATGCTGCTCGAAGCCCACTACAACAAGACGCAGCTCATGAGCGCGTACATCAACGAGATCTATCTCGGCCAGGACGGCGACCGGGCCATTCACGGATTCGGACTGGCGAGCCGTTTTTATTTCGGCAAGCCGATCGACGAACTCGAACTGGCCGAGATCGCCTTGCTGGTCGGTATCGTGCGCGGACCGTCCTATTACAATCCGCGCAGCCAGCCGGAGCGCGCGACGGCGCGGCGGAATTTCGTGCTGGCGATGCTGGCGGAACTCGAAGTCGTCAGTGCCAAAGATGCGGCAGCGGCTGCGAAGCAGCCGCTCGGTATCGTTGGGCACCCGGAACGTAATCACTACCCCGCCTATCTCGAGTACGTCAGGCGCGAGCTGAACCGGGATTACGGTGCCGGCGACCTGGAGTTGCCTGGCGCCAGGGTCTACACGAGCCTTGATCCGCGCGCCCAGGCGGCTGCCGAGCGCGCGGTCGAGACGGAGCTTGCGAAACTCGACGCACGGCGCAAGGCAAGAACCAATCCGCTCGAGACGGCGTTGATCGTGACCTTGCCCGCCAGCAGCGAAGTCGTCGCGATGGTCGGCGGCCGGTGGTCGTTGCCCTCCGGCTTCAATCGCGCACTCGACGCGAAGCGCGCCGTCGGGTCGCTGGTGAAGCCAGTCGTGTACCTGGCGGCGCTGGAGACCGGGCAGTACCACGCGGCGAGCATGCTGAACGACCGCCCGATCGAAGTGCGGCTGCACGACGGCCAGAACTGGCGGCCGCAGAATTTCGACCGGCAGATGCTGGGTCCGCTGCCGCTGGTGCGCGCACTGGCCGACTCACGCAATCTCGCGACCGTGCAGCTCGGACTCGAAATCGGGCTTGCGCCGGTTGCCAAAAAGTTACTCGACCTCGGCCTCGATCACCAACCCCGACAGGTGCCTTCGTTGCTGCTCGGCGCCGTGGACCTGGCGCCAATTGAAGTGGCGCAGATCTACAACGCATTCGGCAATGGCGGGGCGCATGTGCCGCTGCGCGCCGTGCGGGCGGTCGTGACGAGCGACGGCAGGCGATTGCCGGCGCCGCCGCGTGAGGCGCGCTCGGCAGCCAAACCGACGGCCGTGTATCAGCTCAATCGCATGCTGGTGGACGTAATGAATCGCGGCACGGGCCGCGCGGGCACGGCGCGCCTGCCGCCGGGGCTCGTGACGGCCGGCAAGACCGGCACTTCATCCGACCTGCGCGACAGTTGGTTCGCCGGATTTTCCGGCAGCCACCTGATCGTCGCCTGGGTGGGACACGACGACAATGCGCCGACGGGTTTCACCGGCTCGCAGGCCGCGCTGCCGATCTGGGCCAATGCGATGAGCGCAATCAGCCAGAGCGCCTGGCAGAAGCCGATGCCCGCGAGCCTTGAAGAGGCGCGGATCGATTACGCGACCGGCCTCGTTCCGGATCCGGCCTGTGCCGAGGACATCATTGCGGTCGCCGTGCCGCGCGGCACGCTGCTCGAGCATGCCGCCGCCTGCGATCCGACTTACTTCGAATCCCTTGCGGAACGCCTGCGCAACTGGTGGGAGCGGGTCACGGATTGACCGGGGCGGCCGGCGCCGCTCAGCGCGCCAGGCAATCGGGTCTTGCCGCCGTTCTCGCGCAGCATGCCGACATAGTACTCGGCGTTGCGCAGCACCGAATCGCGCTTCCTGCCGTCGCCGACGGTGAACGATGCAATGCCATCCGCCCAGGCCGTTGCGCAGGCGTTTGCCACCGCGTCCGTATTGACGCAGCCGATGAAGGCGCTGAATGCATCGCGATAAATGCCGATCTGCTTCGGCGTCATCGGTTCGCCGTGTCCCGGGATCGCGCGCTCGAGCGGGCCCGCAAGTACCTCGTTGAGCGCGCTTCGCCATTGCACGGGGCAGGCGGTCT
>DATKBY010000034.1:0-19766 GCA_035513555.1 Steroidobacteraceae bacterium
CCTTGTGAAAAATTTCCAGTGCACCTTGCGCCATGCCTCAATGGACCGCACCGACGGACCTTCCAGCTGACTGTCCTGCTGGGTGACCTCATTCATCGGCAGTGTCTTGACGCCGGTCGTCCGCAACACCGCGCTCGGCTCGCCGACGCCATCCATCACGACCCAGTAGTCCCCGGGAGCCGGAGCCGCCTGAAGATCGCCGTCGTAGAGCCACGGGCTCGTGCTCGTGATCGTCTTTTCACCGGCCAGCACCAGGCCAAGCAACAGGTCGCTCATTTCCGGAGTGCTGCCAAACCGCCGCGCACGGAGCGGCCGATCCGCCGGTTCATTGATTTTGGCGGCGCAGTCGACCCAGTAACTCCGGACAGCCGCAGACAGCGGCAGCCCTTCGGAAATCGCGGACCATGGCAGGATCACGCCGGCGATCAGCGCCCACCCATGGCATCGAACTCTCGTTGTCATAGCGAAAAATTTTCCTCCTGAATTCTGCTGGTACCGCAGCGGCCCGCCGTCACGCGCGGCGGGCCGCCTGGCCCGTCAGAACCGGTAGGAAAAGTTCACGCCAACCTGCCGCTTCCGTGCCAGCGGCAGGAAGAAGGCGCGCTCGAGTGTCGTCGTTCCCGGCACGTTGTCCTGCGCCGGATTCGGGTTGGTGAACTCGGGTACGTTCAGGTTCATCTGGTCGACATACCGGGTCACGCTGGAAACGGTGCGGTCGTCGGTCAGATTCTTGACCCACAGGGAGCCACTCCAGCGTTCGCCGTCGACGCCAATGGTCAGGTTGACCAGTTCCTGCGCGCCGGTATGTGCCAGGTTGAAGACCTGGTCATACTTTTTGCTCGTGTACGACGCATCCGCCCGGACATAGCCTCTCAGGTTGGATCCGACATTGAATCCCACGCGCCCGAATATGCTGGCCTGGTCTTTTGGCACGCCCGCCGGTGACTTGCCCTTGAGGGACGGGTCACCGAAAAGCTGCAGGGCTTCCGCGTCGTTCAGTTCGACGAACTCTGCGTCGGTATGAGCGTAGGTAAACCCGACCGTCAGCGTATCGCTCAGCAACGCCTGCAGCTCCAGCTCGACGCCCTTGACCTCGGTCTCACCGGCGTTGAGGATGAAGGATTGCGTTCCGCCGGTCGGGAAAAAGAACGTCGACGTTAATTGCTGTTTCTTCCAGTCTATGTAGTACGCAGCGGCATTCACCACCAGCCTTCCGTCCATGAGTGAATTCTTTATTCCTATTTCGTAATTCTTGCTCTCCTCCTCGTCGGCGAACTGGATCTCTGGCGGGAAACGCGGATCGGCATTGACAACACCCGGCTTGTTGCCCTCCGCATAGCTCGCATAGATCATCGAATCCGGGGTCAGGGCAAAGCTCGTCGTGATGCGGGGCGTCGTGGAATCGAACTCCTGCTCGATCAGGACGTTGGTCGGTACCGTCTTGAAATTGCCGATCGTATCCTCCGCGTAACGTATTTCGCCCGTCACCTCCCAGCGATCAGTCAGGTCGAAGCCGACCGAGCCGAAAACCGCCTGGTTATCGACCCGCGTCTCGCCAAAGCGGATCGTCGGCGCAGTCGGCAGATAATGCCGCTCCTCGAGGTCTCGCCGGCTCGTGTAGTAGTACACGCCAGCCAGCCAGCGTACGCGTCTGGTTTCATCGGACTGGATCCGAAGTTCGGTGGACCACTCGGTCCGTTCGGACATCTCGTTGCGCGTGACGCTGCCGGTACGCACCGGGTCGAATGCCGTGCGAACGTAACCCGGCGCGCCGGGAACGGTCGTTGGCGCAATGGCATGACCGCCCTGATACGTCGAGTCATATCCGTACTCGATCCGGTTATCGAACAGGCCTGTGTTCGAAACAATCCTGAAGGCATCCAGGTCCCAGACGAGCTGGGCCGAAAGGCGGGTCGAATTGCGGCGGAGGCCCTCGTCTTCCCCGAGGTTGCCCCGGTCCAGTGTGACGCTAGTCAGCTGCCGAACCTCGCCGCAGTAGTATTGACGTGCAACGTCCAGGTGGCAGTTGTTGGCGAAACGATCCTGAAGTCCAACCGCTGCCATGCCGTCGTCAATGTCCGAGTAGCCGGCGCTGACGATCGCGGAGAATATGTCGCCGGCACGATACTCCAGGGAAGCATTGACGTCTTTCGACTCCTCGTCGCCGACTCTTCGTCCATCCAGCGTGTTAAAGTACATTCCCCCGAATGTATAGTAGCGTCCGTGCAGCATGAAGAAGAGCTTGTCGTCGACGATCGGGCCGCGGAACAGGAGATTGGTCTCGTAATCATCGTACTCGGCCGCGCGCACGCTCAGTTTGTTTTCGGGCACGTTTGAGCCCTTCTTCGTGATCAGGTTGATCGCGCCGGAAAATGTGCCGCGACCGAGCAGCGCGGCCTGCGGGCCTTTGATGATTTCGATCCGCTCCACGATGTCGAACGGAAACGCGAGGATTGAGTCGGAGAACAGCACGCCGTCGACGAAGACGGATGCGTTGCCTTCACCGAGGATGTTCGACATGCCACGGATCACCGGCCGCCCGACACCGCCCTGCACGCCGTAACGGTTCAAACGCTCGAACGAAAAACCCGGCGTGAAGCGGGCCAGATCGAAGACGTCGTGGGAGTTCGTCGCCTCCAGGGTCTCGCTGCTGAATGCCGAGATGGCGATGGGAACATCCAATAACCGCTCGTCGACCTTGCGGGCGCTCACGATGACCTCTTCCATTATCTGCGAGAGCGCGGCCGTCGATCCCAGCGCCAGGTTCACCGCCATGGTGATCTGCATGGATCGCCGAAGAATGGTCTTGTCTTTCATCTCCGTCTCCTGTCACTTGCAGTGATTAGTTGCTAATCGTGTCTTGCTGCTGAACGGCGCCCAGCCTCGTGCCCAGGTCCTCGATCAGCATCCCCTCGTAATAATTGCTGGCGGCGCTCCTGGCATCGGCCAGAAATCGCTTCATCTCCGCCAGGTCGGCTCCCGGCTTGCAGGAGTCGAAGCGGCCGTTCAGAAAATGCCGGACATAGCTGACCCTGGCCGCCTGTCGTCCGTTGCGGGCCGCGAGCAGCCAGTAGTGCTCGGCCACGCAAATATCGGAGGGTGCGTGGCTGCGCTTGTTGCTGACCAGTGCGCCGAATACGAACTGCGCCTGGCGGTAGCCCGCATCGGCGGCGGCCCGCATCTCCGTGGCGGCTCGCTCCGTCTGTCCGGCGTAAAAGAGCACGCGTGCCAGCTGATAGCGGGTTCGCGCGCTGGCTGAATCTGCCGCGAGCTCCGCTTCGCAAACGGCGATCGCCTTCGGCAGGTCGATCTCCATGCGTTCGACGCCCGGCGCGACACGATCCGGATCCTCGGGATTGGACGTCATCCGGTCGCACTCGGTCGGACTAGTCTCTCCCAATGCCTGCGGAATCATCAGCAATGCGGCCAGCAGGAATATCGCGTACTTCATGACATCACCAACAAGCCGGCCCGGCAGGTGCTTCCTTCCGGTAGGCTTCCAGTTCAGGAGGCAACACCGGATCGAATTCCGGCCACCAGCGGAATTTACGCTCCGGATCCACGTAGCTTGTCGACAGCAGCCCTCCCTTGGTGCGGAACAGATAGAGATTGCCGGTCCTCGTGCCATAGGGGCCGTGCGGCATCGAGGGCGGACGCCAGAAATAGGCTCCGGGACGCATGACGCCGCGGTTGCCATGCACCTCGCCGCTGATCAGGTACATTTCTTCCACGGTCGGATGTACTTCCGCACGCTCAGCCCAGCGCATCGGCAGCGTGCCGAGTATCCACGTCGTATCCCGTGTCAGCGGATCCATGTAGAGCATCTTGCGGCCCGCGCCGGCCGGAAACTCCGGATGAAAATTTCCCGTATACGGAACCTGGAACGTATCCTGGTGCAGCACGAGACGTTTCTCGTCGAAACCCGACTGACGATTTCCGGGCGACGGCCGGCCGGAAAAAAACTCCAGCGCCACCGCGCCAACCAGGCTTCGCCATGCACCCGGATCGAAGCCGGCCGGCAGATGCGCATAGGTTAACGCGGCATACTCGCGGCCCCCGATCTCGAGCGATCCTTCGAGGACCAGGAACTCATCGTCGACCGCCAGCGGCCCGCCAGCACCCTGCCAGCCTGGCGGGTAACGCACGAGCAGGCTGCAGGCACCATTGTCCTCGTCGACGCTCAGCTGCTTGAACTGGATTCCCGGCCGAGTACCGCCCAGGTCACCCGTTCGCCAAGGGAGCTGTTGTGACTGAATGAATTCAATCCATGGACGGGTCAAGGCTCGTCTCCTTCTGGCTTCCTGTTTCCATCGGTGTCACGCAGCGGACGGCGTGCGTCGGCGTCTTCCGCGAGCACGCGCAGCAGTTTCGCGATGGATTCCTCCAGTAAGTCGTGGTTACGGCGTTGCACCTCAGGATCCAGCGCCAGTGCCTGCAGGGTCGTGGCATCGAACACACCCGCCTTCTCAAGGGCCGCCTGCAATACGACCCTTTGCGCGCGCTCGACGTGCAATTGCGACGCCAGTTCGAACACGAGTCCGGTCAGCTGTTCGCAATCCGGTGCAGTATTCGTGCCGCTCATGCGGGCTTCTCCGCCTCGAGCACGGCCCAGGGAAAATGCCACTCACGCCTGACTGGCCACTTCAGTTCGTTCAGCAGACCTCCGCCGCGCTCGTCGAAGGCACGCCAGCGGGCGCTGCCCAGGCCCGCTGCCTGCGCCATGCCGACAACATCGGATCTCATCATCGGCGCAAGGTATGGCTCGTTATTGCGCGTGCCATGCTCGGTCATCGCCAGGTCACGGAACTCGTCGCCCGTGTACTGGAAATCCAGAAAGCGCAGCAATCCGCCAGGCGACAGCAGGCGCGCGGCCTCTGTAAACAGGCGTGGCAAAACCTTCAACGGCAGCTCATGCAGCAACATCGTCGATGTCACCAGATCGGCGGTTCCGGAAGCGAGGCTCGTCGCCGTCGCATCCGACTGGCGGAACTGGATCTGAAGGCCGCGTTCGTTGGCTCGCTGCACCGCAAGCCGAAGGCAGGGAGCCGCCAGATCGACGCCGATGACTTCCGCTCGCGGGTATTTCTGCTTCAGCGAGAAAGTTGATTTTCCGAAACCGCATCCAAGGTCGACGATGCACCGATAATCGCGTTCGGGCACGGCGCTGTCAGTAAACAGGCGGTGAAACGCATAGTCGTCGTTCTCGCCCAGCATCACCAGTCTCGCGCCGAGCTCATAGACGCGTGCCGCCCGCTCGCTGGACCAGACGCCACCGGGCTGGAGATGAATATCCCAGTCCGTATACCAGTCGGGCAGCGCGAGATCCGCATCGAGGGCCAGTGTCGATTTCCCCGCAGTCGCGGAGTCCGCGGATGCCTGATGGTCGACGGCATCGCTGACCGCCCGCCACAGCAGTTTCTGCGATCCGCGTTCCAGCCAGGCGAAGGAACCATAGGACGGCAAGGCGTGAACGATCGCCGCGGTGTCGCTGGCCGACGCATCGGTCGCCTCGCCGGCACCGGCTGCCTCGTACTCCGCGCGCAAGCGCGGATAAACGCCGTCGGCCCATCGCCGGCGCAGCGCCAGCGCGAAATCCAGCCGGGCCTGATCGGTAATCGAGCGCGTCATCAGCTTGCCACCAGTTCGATCAGTTCGCCCGTGGCGCCGCGCATCGTCGCAACCGATGCCTTGACGCCTGGAAACAAGGCCGGCGTTGTCCACTCAAGCTCATCGTCGTTGGCGGCGCCGGACACGGCAAAGCTGACCATCGCCATGCCGGGTGCCAGCGCGTCATTCACCGCTCGCGGCCGCGTCGTGGCGGGGTACTGATCGAGTTCGATCAGCGTGCCGCTTCCCAGCTTTATCAGTCCATGCGCGTATTCCGTATCGTCGGGTAATCCGTTCAGCAGCGAGATCACGCGCACGCGCGTTGACACGGGAGGGTCTACGGCGTTGTCGAATCGCCCGTAGGCATCGAACATCGCGCCCAGGTCGGGGCCGCCGGCCACCACGATGAAGACGCGGCCGACGAAGGACTCGGCCGTCGCGAGTTCGAGGCCGCTTCCGGAACCCACCTGCGTGAAGTAAAGGCATTCGCCGGCCGGACCCAGAACCTGCATCGCCCGGATCATCGGAAAGCGCTGCAGGCGGGTCGGCGGTCCGATGATCCGGAATGGCGAACCGTCGAACGAGGCCGCCAGGGCATCGACATCCTCCACGACGAACTCGGCGACATTCCAGCCGTGCGTGGCGAGTGCGCGCCAGCCGCCGGATTGCTCATCCTCGACAAAACGCAGATAAACCGGTTCTCCGCTCGCGGGCCCCAGCGTGAGGTAACTCGCGCCGGCAGTGCTTGCGGCGCCCCACCCGCCGGCGACCGCGTCCGGCACGACGCCCCGGTCAAGCACGCGATACTTGAGCCACCGGACATACGAATCCTCGATCGCCCCCAGATCCGGCACGCAACTCGTCACGGCGCGGATGCAATCCAGCCGCCTGGCAGTTCCCGTGCGTTCAGGCATCGTTCACCCCCGGCCGCGGCGCGGGCCGGATCAGGCTTTCGACCTCGATGACGCAGCGACGATAACTGCCGAGGCCCGCCCCGACCAGTACCAGTCCCAGCGAACCCACGGTGGCTGCCTGGATGGTCATCGCATAACGGATGTCGGCCGGATCACCGAACAGATCCGTCATCAGACCGACCGGCAAGGGACCCAGCAGCTGGCCGGTAATGCCGATGGCCAGGTAATAAATCGCAGTCGCCTGCGACTTGATCTGCCCCGGCGCAATCAATGTCAGTGTCGCGGGTCCCGCGGCCGCCGCCATGGCCTGGCCGATGAAGGCGAAAACCAGAGCGCAGATCGCGAGCTCCGCGGACGGCATGACCGGATACAGCGCGAATCCCGGCACGGCAAGAACGAGCCCGGTCCATAGCGCTTTCAGCGTGGCGTGCTTCTGCCCGGCGGCTATCCAGCCGTTGGTGATGCGCACGCCGAGCAGCGTGCCGATCGTCCCGCCGACCAGGAACAACAATCCCGTCGCGATGCCCACATCCCGGACATTCCAGTGCCAGACCCGCTCGAACAACGCCACATTCCAGAATACGAGCGATCCCATGGTCACGACCGCCGCGGATCCAACGAACAATGCGCCGAACGCCTTCCAGCGCTGGAGAATGAAAGCGAGCGCAGCACGCAGCGATGCGGGCCCGGCCGGATCCGCCTTCAACCCGCCGACCACCTGATCCTGACGGATCGGCTCCCGGATCGTGAACATCAGGAGCGCCAGCGCGAATCCGGGCACGCCGATGATCAGGAAGCTCATCTGCCAGGAGGTCAGCGTGCCGATGCCCGGCAGTTGCAGCGGCGGCAGCAACGCAATCGAGTGCACAATCGGCCCGCCAAACAGGAAAGCGGCGCCGGCACCGAGAAAAGTGCCGGCCATGAACAGGCTCAGTGCGCGGTTGCGCTTCGAACGCGGGAAATAGTCGCTGATCAGCGAAATGCTGCAGGGGGCCACCGTTGCCTCGCCTAGCCCTACGCCCAGGCGCGCGACGAACAGCGGTGCAAAGCCGCGCACCAGACCCGCAGCGGCGGTCATTGCGCACCAGATACTGATGCCGATGCTGAGGATTGCGCGCCGGCTGCGTCGATCCGCAAGCCAGCCGATCGGTATGCCGACGAAAACGTAGAAAATGCCGAATGCAGGACCGAGCAGGAGCCCGACCTGGAAATCGGTCAGGCCGAGGTCGTTCTTGATCGGCTGGATCAACAGACTGGGCAGGAAGCGGTCGATGTACGACACGATCTGCGTGATCGTGAGCAGTCCCGCCACATACCAGGCGTAACGCCGCGAGGAATTCGGAAATTCCTCGGCCGGCAGGGCAAACGTCGCCGCCAAGGCGCGACTGGCCATGGGTAGCCGCCCCCTCCTGATCGCCTGTCCCAATATCGGCGCGCTGCGCCCTCGGACACAATCGATTTGATTTGGCCATAACTGTGAAATCTTGTAACAATGCGGCCGTGATCCGCCTGCCCTCCATGCAGACCCTGCGGGCCTTCGAGGCTGCGGCACGGCTACAGAGTTATTCGGCCGCGGCCGAGGAATTAGGCGTCACCCATGGTGCAATCAGCCACCGGATTCGCGCGCTCGAACGGCGGGTCGGCATGACGCTGTTTCACAGGAGCGGCCGGGCAATGGAACCGGCCCGCGAGGCCGTGACGCTGCTCGCACAGGTGCGCGAAGCGCTCGCGGTGCTGCAGCGCGCGATCCCGGACCGGTCGCGGAGCACGCCGGGCCGCCTCGTCATCAGCGTGCACCCGTCGCTTGCCACTCGCTGGCTGATTCCCCGTCTCGGGCGATTCCTGCAGGCGAATCCCGATCTTGCGGTCGAGGTGCGCTCAACAGCGGATCTGGGCGCTTTCCTGACACACGGCATTGACGTTTCGATTCGCTACGGCGCCGGCGACTGGCCGAATGCGACATGCGAGCGTCTGACCGGCGAGACATTGTTTCCGGTATGCACGCCCAGCTATCGCGACGAGCACCGCTTGATGCATCCGGCGGACCTCGCGCGATGCACGCTGCTGCGACATGCCTGGCAACCCTGGTCGCCGTGGCTGCGCGCAGCGCGCTTGCGGATCAAGGAGCCTGCCGGAAAACTGACCCTCTCCGACTCCGGACTGGTTCTGGAGGCGGCCATCGCGGGCCAGGGCGTGGCGTTGACGCGCAGCCTGTTCGCCATCGAGGACCTGAAGGCCGGCCGGCTGATTCGTCCATTCGCGCTTGCGGTGCCCGACAGCTATGGCTATTACTTGACGTGGCACGCGGGCGCACCGTTGACCCGCGAAGGCGGTGCCTTTCGCGACTGGCTGCGCACGGAGCTCGTGATCGAATCAAGCGGGGCCGCGGCAGTACAACCGACGCGGCGGCGACGGAGTACGGCCCGTCGTCAACAACGCTGACCGGCCTTGACGAAGCAGGTAGAACAGTCCTGATGAGCCGAATGACTCTCGTGCGCCTCCGACCGGTTCGTGACCTGGCTGTGCTGCTGCTCGGCACGCTGACGTTGCTGTTCTTCCTCTTGCGGCTTACCGGCGACCCCGCGCTCGTGCTGGCTGGACCGGACGCTACCGAACAGCAGGTCGCCGCCATCCGCGCCGAGTACGGACTCGACCGCAGTCTGCCGGTTCAATACCTCTCATACGTCGGTAACCTGCTGCGACTGGATTTTGGCCATTCGCTCGCAGACGGCAGCCCGGCCCTCACGAAAGTGCTGATTGCCTATCCCGCCAGCCTGCTGCTGGCCGCCATGGCCATGGCGGTAACACTGCTGATTTCAGTTCCGACCGGCGCCTGGCTTGGCGCCAGGCGACACGGGTCGGCACGCGCCGCCGTGCGCTGGTTGCTGTTCGTGCTGCAAGGTGTCCCGGGATTCGTGACGGCCCTGTTATTGGTGCAGCTCTTCGCCATCGAGCTGGTATGGCTGCCGGCGCTGGGCTCGAGCGGCCTGAGTTCGTTGATCCTGCCAACGCTTTCCGTCGCTTCGTTCCTCGCGCCCAAGCTGACGCGGCTGATCGAGGCCAATGTCGCCGCCGCCATGGGCTCGCCCTATGTTCGCACGGCCCGCGCGATCGGTTCGTCGGATCGCGAGATCCTGTGGCGCCATGCCTTGCCAAACGCGCTGCTGGGGGCGACCGCGCTGGTCGGCACGCAGTTCGCTTTCCTGATGACCGGCCTGGTCATCATCGAGTCCATCTTTGCCTGGCCCGGCATCGGCTGGCTGCTCGTGCAGTCCACGACGAGCGTGGACTTCCCCGTCGTGCAGGCCATCACCATGACCGTGGTCGTGACCGTCTTTGCGGTCAACACGTTCGTCGACCTGATGCAGCGCCGCATTGATCCGCGCCTGCGCCATCGCGAGCCGCTCGCTCCCGGGGCGGGCGAATGAATGCCGTCGTCGGCCTGCCGGTCAACACGCTGGGCGCGCGATATCTCGCGCGCTGGGAGCTTGTCTGCGGCGGCTTTCTGCTGGCCCTGATTGCAGCACTGTTTATGCTTGGGCCGGCATTGAGCGGACACGATCCCGCTTTTGTCGATCTGCAGAATCGGCTGGCAGCGCCAAATTCGCCCGGCCATCTGCTCGGAACGGATCAGCTCGGGCGCGACCTCCTCTCGCGGCTGCTCCACGGGCTGCGCTGGTCGCTCACCGCGGCATTCGGCGCAACCCTGCTCGCGTTCGCCGTCGGCACCGTTCTCGGGCTCATCGCTGCCAGGCGTCGTTCAGTGCTCGGTACGGCGATCCGTCAGGTGACCGCTTTTGCGCAGTCATTCCCGGTATTCGTCCTGGCCGTCTGCCTGGTCGCCATTGTCGGCAACAGCCTCGTGACGGTCGTCCTGGTGCTGGGTCTCGTCACCTGGCCTGTGTTCTGCCGGGTCGTGCAGGCGGAGGCGACCAGTCTTTTTGCGCGCGAGTACGTGATGGCGGCCGAAATGCTGCAGATGGGGAGAGTGCGGCTCTACTTCCGGCACGTCCTGCCGGGTCTGTTGCCCAGCCTGTCGGTGTTGCTCGCGTTTCATTTCGCAGACATGCTGATTGCCGAAAGCGCGTTGTCGTTCCTCGGCATCGGCGCGCCATTGGGTGCAGCGACCTGGGGCAACATGCTGCAGGAAAGCCGCGCGTACCTGATCAGCGCGCCCTGGCTGCTGCTGGTGCCTGCGACGGCGATTGTGACCCTGGTCATCACGGCCAATCTGCTCGGCGACGGCCTGCGCCGTCACCTGGACTGACACCGGAAATGAACAGTACGTCGCCGAGCGCTCGCGGAAACCCCGTCCTGCAGGTAGAGGGCCTCTCGGTCCGGGCTGGGTCGGGCGAACTGGCGACGATGCCGGTCCAGGACCTTTCGTTCACGATCGCTGCCGGCGAAGTGCTCGGCATTGTCGGAGAATCCGGATCCGGCAAGTCGATGACCGCCTATGCGATCGGCAGCCTGTTGCCCGAGGGCGTTGCGGTCAGTGCCGGTCGCATCGTGCTTGAAGGACGTCCGGTTCTGTCGCTTTTACCAGCCGAGCGGCGCGCGCTCGATGGCAACCGGATCGGCATGGTGTTCCAGGATCCTCTGTCGTCCTTCAATCCTGTCCGTACCATCGGTTCCATCCTCATCGAGTCCGCGACGCGGCATCAGCGGCTGTCCACGTCGGCCGCCCGCGGCAAAGTCATCGAGGCGCTCGCCGGCGTGCGTCTGCCGTGCCCCGAACTGCTGGTCGACGCCTATCCGCACCAGTTGTCCGGCGGGCAGCGCCAGCGCGCGATGATTGCGCTCGCACTGCTCAACGAACCATCGCTGGTCGTCGCCGACGAGCCGACCACCGCGCTCGACGCGACGGTTCAGCTGCGGATCCTCGCGCTGTTGAAGCGCAGCGCCGGCTCGCGCGCATTGCTGCTGATCACGCACGACCTGGCGGTCGCGTCCACGGTCTGCGATCGCATTCTCGTGATGCAGCGCGGCCGCTGTGTCGAGCAGGGTTCCACTGCCGCGATTCTCGAGTCGCCTGAACACGCCTACACGCGCGAACTGCTCGCGGCGGCGCGCTGGCCGGCCGCGTCCGGAAGACAGCCACAAGCCGGTGCCGCATGAATCGCGCTCCGCTGCTTGAAGCGATTGGAATCTCCGTGACGCTGCGGTCCGGCGATCGAGTCGTGCAGGCGGTCCGCGATTGCACGCTGCATCTTCACGGCGGCGAGGTCCTCGCGCTGGTCGGCGAGTCCGGTTCCGGCAAGACCACGCTCGCGCGCGCCATCGCCGGCATCGTTCCGTTCGACCGGGGTACGCTGCAGTTTCGCTCTCAGCAGCTCCTGGCCGTCCCGCCCGCCGTCAGGCGCTCGCTGCGCCGCCGGATCCAGATGGTGTTCCAGGATCCCGACGCGAGCCTGAACCCGATGCACCGCATCGGCGCCATCCTCGCAGAACCGCTGACGGTGATCGGTTTTGGCGATCGTTCAGCGATACGCGATCGTGTAGCCGAATTGCTCGCAGTGGTCAGGCTCGACGCCGCGCTGATCGACAAGAGGCCGCGCCAGCTGTCCGGCGGCGAGAAGCAGCGGGTCGCGATTGCCCGCGCGCTGGCGATGGAGCCGGAACTCCTCATTGCGGACGAGCCGCTGTCGTCGCTGGACGTCTCGACCCAGGCAACGATCGCGGCCCTGTTCCGCGATCTGCAGCGGCGCCTGAACATCGGCCTGTTGTTCATC
This sequence comes from Steroidobacteraceae bacterium, assembly GCA_035513555.1. GTDB lineage: Bacteria > Pseudomonadota > Gammaproteobacteria > Steroidobacterales > Steroidobacteraceae > SCUD01. Next base: position 12,254 of record DATKBY010000034.1, read on the forward strand.
TCGCACGATCTCGCGGCGGTACGCCAGCTGGCCGACCGGGTTGCCGTGATGCACGCGGGTGAAATCGTCGAGACGGGATCCTGCGGAGCAGTTCTCGATACCCCGGCGCATCCGTACACGCGGCTGCTGCTGGCGGCCATGCCCGACCTGCGTCGCCGCGTGCTGGACGTGCATCTGGTCGACGCGATCGACCGGCTGGCACCGCTCACGCATCAGCCCCGGGCGTGTCACTATCGGCCGCATTGCATCCGCCGCGCGGAGATCTGCGTCAACAGCGCCGACCTGGCGCGGGTCGCCGCCGATCGCGATCATCTGGCGCGCTGTCATTTCCGCGACGAGCGGCCACCCATGAACCAGGCGTGAACTGGAGAAACCGATGAATGTCCGCAACGTCCCTCATGCCATGCTGCCGCGGCTGACCACCGAGGAACGCAGCCGCCAGCGTCATGTCGTTGCGCTGCGCTGGCTGCTGAACAGCCGGGTACGGCCGCGCAACGAGGAGCTCTACGGGAAACAGGGGCTGCCGGCATTCGAGGCCAGTCATGCCCGGGCGCCGCAGACCGCGGCCGAGGTCGAAGAGGCCTTGAACGAGTCGCCGGGTTATCGCCTCTGGAGCGCGATGAACCGCTCGGCACAGGAGATGATCTGGATCGCTGCAGGCGAGCCGGTGTTTCGTGAAGCTGCGCGACTGGAAGACGAGGCCGAGCGGCTCGCCGGCCGGCCTGACAAGCGGGGTGCGCTGCATCTCGATCCTGCCTTCGAGCCCCCGCAGGAAGTCGCGGCAACCGACATCCACCTGCAGCCGGGCGGCTATGCGCTGAATCGCAGCCCGCGCGACATCGCCGCGGGCGCCCTGTACGAGAACGGTGGCAACATCTATTCCTTCGGCCAGGGCGTCGGCCGCTCGGACAGTAAAGCCGCGGCCGTGATCCGCTATCTGGAAGGCATCCGGCCCGGCTACCGTCCGGGCCGGATCCTCGAGATCGGTTGCTCGGCGGGCGCCGCGGCCTGCGGCTATGCGGCGCAGTATCCGGACGCGGAGGTACATGCCGTCGACATCGGCGCCGGCATGCTGCGCTATGCCCACGCTCGCGCCGAAGCGCTGGGTGTACGCGTGATCTTCCACCAGATGAGCGGCGCCGAACTGAGGTTTCCGGACGGCGGCTTCGATCTCGTCGTGTCGAACAATCTTCTGCATGAGATCGGTCGCGACAGCCGCCGGCGCATGATGCGCGAGGCACACCGGGTTGCCGCCCCTGGCGGCATCGTGATCCACCAGGACGTGCCGATCCGCTCCGCACCGACACTGGTTGCCCAGGTCGAGCGCGGCTGGGATGAGAAATTCAACGGCGAGATTTTCTGGAATACCTACGCCGGAGACGACCTGATGGCGGACATGCGGTCCGCCGGTTTTGCGGAGAGATCGATCACTGAAACGCGGATCGAGAAGGTTTCCGGCGCAGGCGGCTGGTACCTGCTGGCCGGCGAAAAGCCGGCATGAAGACGCGGCCACGCCGGTCTTGCAGATGATGCGCGCCGTCCTGCTGACGCTGGTCGTGCTCATGCAGGCGCCGGCTGCGCACGCGGCACCGGAACCGGCCGGTACGCTGCGCGTCGGCCTGAACGGCTTTCCCGCAAGTCTCGGCAATCCGTTCAAGGGCAACGGGCGGCCGGGCACCCTCGTCTGGTATGCGCTCTTTGACGGCCTGACCCAGCTCGACGAAGACGGCCGCCTGCGGCCGGCGCTTGCGCTGTCATGGGAGATCGTCGAACCGACCCGCTGGCGATTCGAGTTGCGGCCCGGCGTTCGCTACGCGAACGGAAAACCATTCGACGCCCGGTCTGCGGTCGAAGTCTTTGGCTGGCTGATCTCGGGCCCGGGCCGCGCAACCGTGATCGGCAATGAACTGCGCGGCATCACCGAAGCACGCGCCACGGCGCCATTGACCCTCGAGATCGTCACCAGGGATCCGGATCCCATTCTGCCCAAGCGCATGGTCGGCGCATTGATGGTGGAACCGGATACGTGGAATCAACTGGGCCCGGACGGTTTCAGTCTCGCGCCTGTCGGCACGGGCCCATTCCTGCTCGAACGCTGGGACCAGCGCAAGCGGCGCGCCTATGCGCGCCTTAATCCATATCGCTGGCGCGACTCCACGTTTGCGCGGCTCGAATTCGTCGAACTGCCGGACGCCGCCGTCCGGACACAGGCCTTGCTGTCGCGCGACGTGGATCTCGCGACGGTCGAGATCGAGGAACTCGACCGGCTGGAAGACCGGGGCTATCCGGTGATCGTGACGCCCTCGATGTCCGTCATGTCGGTGGTATTCATCACCGAACGCCCGGATCCGGCGCCGCTGCGCGACTTGCGCGTCCGGCAGGCGCTGAACTACGCGGTGGACCGGGAGACGATCGCGCGCACGCTGATGCGCGGTCTTGGCCGGCCGGCCGGGCAACCCGCGCCATCGGTCAGCTTCGGCCACGACCCGACGCTCGAGCCATATCCCTATGACCCCGCGCGTGCGCGGCGCATGCTCGCGGAGGCCGGCTATGCGAACGGATTCCCGCTGACGATCGAAATTCTGACGAATGCCTTTCCCGCGGACGGCCTGATTTACCAGGCCATGGCGCACTACCTGCGCCAGGTCGGCATCGACGTCAGCTTGCGGGTCATCACGTTCCCGCAGTACCTGCGCAACCTGCAGCGCAACGGCTTTGCCGGAGATGCATTCGGCTCGATGTGGAACAGCGCGCCCTACAACGACGCGACGCGACCGATGGAATCGGTGTCCTGCCGGCGGCCGAAGCCGTTTTTCTGCGATCGCGAACTGGCGGCGCAGCTCGAGCAGGCGATGCGTATCCTGCCCGACGATGAACGTCTGGCCGCGATGCGCCGGGTCGGGCGTGCGTATCACGAGGCAGCGCCGGCATTGTTCCTCGTCGAGCAGTTCGACCTGTATTCGCACCAGCCGGAGCTGCAGCGCGTGCGCGTGCGCAACCGCGTGCCCATTTACGAGGCGATCGCGGCCAGCGCGCCGACATCAGCCGAATGAGGAGTGCCGCAACGTGAAACCTTCCGAAGCAGTCCAGTCGCTGATCGCGCTGGCACGCGGCGAGCGCCGCTACAGCCTCAAGGACCGGGAAACCGAAGAGGTGCTCAACATCGCGCTCGCAACGCTCGTCGAACTGTCGGTTGCGCTCGATCGCATCGACCGGCTCGAACGCCTGCTGGCCGAACGCACCCGTCTGCCGCTGGATGAACTGCGCGCGACGGATTATCCGGACGGCCAGGCGGCTGAGGAGCGGGCGGAAGCGGCTCAGGCTCTGTTCGCCCGGGCGCTGCGCATCCGGCTCGACCCGCGCGCGGATGCCGCTAAAGAGTGAGCCGGCGGGATTCGTCGAAGCGCTGCCGCCACTCGCGGATGTCCAGCGAGCCGGATTCCAGCAATTCCGATCGGCCGTGCAGGTCCAGCAGCCTCGCGGCAAGACAGGAGTTTGATGAAAGCACGGGCACGCTGACAAACGGCTCGCGCAGGGCGGCGAGGCTCGGCATGCCGGTGCCGGTGATGAGCACGGCATCCATGCCATCCAGCACGAGGCGCTGCAGCGCGGCGATCACCTGGCTGCTGACGAGCTCGTAGACGCCACGCGTATCCGCAGTGCGCAGGGCAATGCGTTCGACGTGCCGCACATCGATGCCGGCGGCCGCCCAGTATCGGAGGGCCGCGTCCACGACGTACTCGGGATACGGCACGATCGCGGCGATGCGCCTCGCACGCAGGCGTTCCAGTCCCCACAGGATCGCGCGCGCCGCCGTCTCGATGGGATAGGCGCAGCGGTCGGCCGCCGATTCGATGATCCTCTGCTCCGTCTCTGCGCCCAGCAGATAGGACGAACCGGTACAGGCAAATCCAAACACGTCGGGGCGTAGCGTGTCGAACGCCGACAAATACGATTCCAGACCGACCAGATAGTCCTTGAGACGCTCCGCCGGCTCTGGCGCCGGACTGGTCATCCGTGTGACGTGGAGCGAGCAGGCCCGTGGCAGCAGGATTGCGAATTCCGCCTCGACCGTCGGATTGGCCTGCGGCGTGCCGATGCCGATCCTGCCGAAGCGTCCGTATTCCCGGTAGGCCGGCGCGCTCATGGCTGCGCGGAGGCCCGGCGCAGGCCCTCGATCATCGACGAGCGCAGCAGGAAGGCACGCGCCAGTTCCGGGTCGGCAGCCGTTCGCTGCATGTCGTTGAACAGCGCGCGGCGTTTTACCGGATCCCGTTCCTGCATGCGCGCGCGATTACGATCCGCCTGCACCAGAATCTCCTCGGCCGCGACCGGCCGGCGTTGCCGCGTGTAGCGATCCAGTATCTCAAGGTCCGCGCCCTCCCACACGTCCCGGATTTTTTCGCTGAGGTTGAATGCATCGTGGATGCCGCCATTCATCCCCATGCCGCCGCTCGGGCTGTTGACGTGGGCGGCATCGCCGGCCAGCACGACGCGACCGGCCCGATAGTCCGATGCGATCCGCATGTGCACGCGATAAGGCCGTACTTCATGGACCTCGTAGGGCAGCGGACCGGGCACGATGCGTTGCAGCTTTCGTTCGATGGCCGGCGGAAGGATCGCGTCATCGATGGATTCGTCGGGATCCGGGTAGAGGCTGCAGCGCCAGATCACAGGCAGCCGCAGCAGGCTGAATGTTCCCTCGCGGTTCCAGACGTAATTGACATTCGACAGGCCCGGCAGATGGTCGTGGAATGGGAACGGCGTCGTGGCCAGGATCGTTGTCTCGGGATAGGTCTTGCCGCTGAACTCGATGCCGACGGCGCCGCGCACCGCGCTTCGCGCACCATCCGCCCCGATCAGCAGGCGGCCATCGAACTGCCGAACGCAGCCGTCGGTCATCGCATCGACGCGAACCCCGTCGGCGTCCTGCTGCAAGCCGGTCACCCGGGTGCTCCACTCGAGATTGACATGGGGCGCCCGGCCCAGCCGCTCGATCAGCAGCTCGCAGAGTCGAAACTGCTCGCACTGCAGCCGGTAAGGATGGCGGGTGTCCGCCGCCAGGAGTCCGAGGTCGAATTCGGCACGCTCATGGGTCTCGTGGATGCGCAGCTGCCAGCTCGGGCACTGGCGGCCAATTCCGATCAGCGGCGCGGCCAGACCGTAATCATCGAGCATGTCGAGCGTCGGCGGGTGGAAGGTCGATGCGCGCAGGTCACGCTGCAGGCCGGGCGCCGCCTCGATGACGGTGCACGGGATGCTAAAGGCGTTCAGCCGCAAGGCCGCCGCAAGGCCGACCGGCCCGGCTCCCGCAATCAGTACTCTCGCATCATGCCGGCTCAAGGGGCACAATTCCCGCACGTCAATGCAGTCCGTTTGCCGCGGCGGCACTGACTGCGTCGTGCCACCGTACCTTTGGTGAGCCGGCTTGGCTAGACTTCATCAGGCCGCGTCCACACGCCGAGGCCCGCATGTCCGCTGTCGCCGACGTCCGCAATCGCTACCGCATCGGCCCGCGCGTCCATAGCGTGATCGGCGGGACGCAGGTTGCCACGCGCCCGGGCGCAACGGAACTGCCGGTCATCAATCCGGCGACCGAGCAGCCGATCAGCGTGCTGCAGGAAGCGGATACCGCGGAGGTCGATGCCGCGGTGGGCGCGGCCCGCGAGGCCTTCGATCGCGGAATCTGGCCGCGGCTCGGCGTGGATGATCGTAAGGACATTCTCTACCGCATCCGCGATCTCATACGGGAACGGTCCGACGAGCTCGCGTATCTCGAGTGTCTCAATGCCGGCCTGCCGATCGCCAGGGTACGGGAGCAACTGGGGCGGGCGGCGCGCAACTTCGAATTCTTCGCCGAGACCGCGAGCACCGTCGCCGGCCAGACCTATACCGGAAACCGCAGCCACCTGACTTACGTGACGCGCGAGCCGAAAGGCGTCGGTGCGCTGATCGCGCCGTGGAATGCCCCGCTGGCGCTGGCCACGATGCGAGTCGCGAGCTGCATCGCCTTCGGCAACACCTGCGTGCTGAAGCCGTCCGAATATACGCCGCTCTCCATCCTGCGCCTGGTGGAACTGCTGCACGACGCCGGCCTGCCGCCCGGCGTCGTCAACCTGGTCAATGGCCGGGGCTCGGTGACGGGTGCCGCGCTCGTGGCTCATCCCGGCATCGACATGGTCGGTTTCACCGGCGGCACGCAGACCGGCAGGGCGATCATGGCAGCCGCCGGCGCGCGGTTGAAGCCCTGCATCCTGGAACTCGGCGGCAAGTCGGCGAACATCATTCACGAATCGGCGCAGTTCGACCGCGCCGTCGATGGCGCGCTGGCATCCATCTACTCGAACAACGGCCAGCAGTGCCTGGCCGGATCGAGAATCCTTGTGCACCGGCCGATCGCGGAGCGCTTCATCGCGGCCTTCGTCGAGCGTGCGCGCCGCATCCGGATCGGCGACCCGATGCAGCCCGAAACGGAGCTGGGTCCGCTGTGTTTCCGCCAGCACCTCGAGCGCGTGCTGTCCTATGTGGAGATCGCTGTCGGCGAAGGCGCCGAGCTGCTGGCCGGCGGGCGCCGCGCACCGGGATTCGACAAGGGCTATTACATGGAGCCGACGGCCGTGCTGGCGCGGTCGAACGAGTCCCGCGTCTGCCAGGAAGAGATTTTCGGGCCTTTCGCGACGTTTCTCGTCTACGACGCCGTGGACGAGGCCATCAGCATCGCGAATGACTCGCCGTACGGCCTGGTCGCCTATGTCTGGGCCGGCGATCTCGACGTCACGATGCGCTGCTCGCGGGATATCCGCGCGGGCACGATATGGGTCAACACGCCCATGGTGCGCGAGCTGCGTGCGCCATTCGGCGGCTTCAAGCAGTCCGGTATCGGTCGCGATGGAGCAACTTCCAGCGTGGAGTTTTTCACGGAACTGAAGACGACGACGATACCGGTCGATGCACCGGTGTTGCCTGCCATCGGCAGGGATGGCAATCGGCGCCCGTAGGAGACGGCAATGAACATGATCACACGGCGAGCGGCATTACAGGCGGGATTGCTGGGAGCGGTCTGTGGCGCCGCGCCGCCGACAGCCATCGGCGCGACGTCGCCGATCCTTCCGCCCGATCTCGGCTTTCTCAGGGATGCGCCGCTGATGAATGGCGAGCGGGCGCGCTTCTTCATGGAGCGGGAGGGGATCGACGCGCTCATCGTCGCACAGCCCGCCAATGTGTTCTACGTGACGAATCACTGGCCTCAACTCGCCCGCATGGGGTACACGCAAACCATGTTCGGGGTCTTCGCCCGTGATTCCGCGCGGCCGATCGCGCTGATCCTGAATGCATTCGGCTACTACTACTCGCACTCGGATGAAACGGCGTTCACGGACCGGATCGTCTACACGTATACGCAGCCCGAACCGGATTCCGCTGCCGCGCCCGGCACGGACGATCCGCCGGCGACGCCGCCGCTCGTGCTGCGCGTCGTGGACGAGGATCTGGTCACGCCGCGCGAGCGCCGCCG
>DATKBY010000035.1:0-3775 GCA_035513555.1 Steroidobacteraceae bacterium
CTACATCGAGGCGGTTCAGACCTACAACGCGACGATCCGCCGCTTCCCCGTGAACCTGACGGCGAAGGTGTTCGGCCACGACCTCAAGCCAAACTTCACGGTCGAGGACGAAGCGGCGATCTCGGCTCCGCCAGTCGTGGAATTCGATACGAATCCGGCGGCGCCCGCCGTACCGCCGGCGACCGAGCCCGCGACCTGACGCAGAGCGCTCGCTCGCAATGAACCGCCATTCCGTCCTGCGCATCGCAGCGCTGGTCACGGCCTGCGCCTGGCTCGTGCCGGCCCCGCCCGCCGTCGCGCAGGCTTTGCAGCCAGTGCCGCGGCTCGAGGCGCGTGTCACCGACCTGACCGGCACGCTCACCGCCGCTGAGCAGGAGCGGCTCGAAGCGCGGCTGGCGGCTTTCGAGGCGGAGAAGGGCGCGCAGATCGCCGTGCTGATCGTCCCGAGCACGCGACCGGAGGAAATCGAGCAGTACTCGATCCGGGTCGTCGAGGCCTGGAAGCTCGGCCGCGAAAAGCCGGACGACGGCGCATTGTTGTTGATTGCGAAGGAAGACCGCGCTTTGCGCATCGAGGTAGGCCGCGGGCTCGAGGGCGCGCTGACGGATCTCGCCAGCAAGCGGATCATTTCGGATACGATCACGCCGCTGTTCCGGCAGGGCGATTTCGCCGGCGGCATCACGGCGGGCGTCGAGCAGATGATCCGCATCATCGAGGGCGAACCGCTGCCGGCTCCGGATCCGCAGTGGCAGGGCACCCCGAGCGGTCTGACGGCCCGGCTGCCGTTCCTGCTGGCACTTGTCTTCGTCGGCTCGACGGTGCTGCGGGCGCTGCTCGGGCGCTCGCTAGGTTCGTTCGCGACCGGCGTCGCCGCCGGTACGTTTACCTGGTGGCTGACGAAGCTGCTCGGCCTCGCGATCGGCGTCGGCATCGTCGGGCTCTTTGTCGCTCTGATGCTCGGCTTTGGCGGCGGTGGCCGCTGGTCGAGCCGGCCGCACCACGGCGGATGGTCGTCGGGCGGCTGGGGCCGCGGCGGAGGATTCGGCGGTGGCGGAGGAGGCGGGTTTCGCGGTGGCGGCGGCAGCTTCGGCGGCGGCGGCGCGTCAGGGCGCTGGTAATCCATGCAAGTCGCGCGCGTACTGCGTCACCTGTTCGCGACCCGCTGGGCAACGCGTCGCCGTTTCACGCCGGCGGTGCTCGCGCGCATCGAACAGGCGCTGGTTCGCATCGAAGGGCTGCACGCAGGCGAGATCCGCTTCGCGGTCGAGACCGCCTTCGACCTGCCGGAGCTCTGGTACGGCGTGACGCCGCGCGAACGCGCGCTGCAGGTCTTCGGGCACCTGGGTGTCTGGGACACGGACGGCAACAACGGCGTGCTGATCTACGTGCTGTTGGCCGACCACGACGTCGAGATCGTCGCGGACCGGGCAATCGCAGCGCGCGTGCCGCAGGCTGCCTGGGACGCGCTGTGCCGCGACATGGAAGATCATTTCCGCGCAGGCCGCTTTGCCGATGGCGGGGAAGCCGGCATCGCCGGCATCGGGCGCCTGCTCGGCGAGCACTTTCCGGGAGCCGGCGGCGACCGCGACGAGCTGCCGAACCGGCCCGTCCTGCTATAACCGGATTTCCAGCGGCCGCGCTCGCTCAGGCGAGCGAGTGATAGACCTTCTGCACGTCGTCGTCCTGCTCGAGCAGGTCTATCAACTCGAGCGCCTCTGTGGCTGCCGGTTCCGGCAGCTCGACGGGCATCGTGCAGATGTATTCCTGCTCGGCGGAGAGCGGCGCGAGACCTCTTTCCTCGAGGCGCTTCTGCAGGACGCCGAAATTCTCGAACAGGCAGCGCACGACGAGCTGCGGCTCACCCTTGTCACCAATACTCTCGCCCATTTCCTCGAGGCCGTGGTCGATCAGGTCGAGCTCGAGTTCGTCCGGGTCGATGCCGGCAGGATCCAGGCGGAACACGCCCATGCGGCGGAACAGGAAACTGACGCTGCCATTGCTCGCGAGATTCCCGCCGTGTTTCGAGAAGACGTTGCGCACGCTCGCGACAGTGCGCGTCGGGTTGTCGGTCGCGGTCTCCACCAGCACCGCGACGCCGTGCGGCGCATACCCCTCGTAGAGCACCTGCTGGTAATCGGCCGCACCCTGGCCGGAGGCGCGCTTGATCGCGGCTTCGACGCGGTCCTTCGGCATGTTGATCGCGCGCGCATTCTGGATGACGCGGCGCAGCGTCGGGTTGTTGGCCGGTTCCGGGCCGCCGGCCTTCACTGCGATCGTGATGTCCTTGCCGATGCGCGCGAACTGCTTCGCCATGCGGTTCCAGCGGGCAAACATCGCGTGCTTGCGGACTTCGAATATGCGTCCCATCGCGTCAGTATCGCATCGGCGGCGCGGCTGCGGGTAGGATGCCGGGATGCGCGAAGCCTTGCAGCGATGGGCGGTCAAGCGGATGTTGAATGTCTCGCGCGCCGTGCTTGCGCACGAGCCGACGCCCGAACGCGTGCGCATGCTGGTCGCGCGCGCGGCGCCTTTGATGGCGCGCCGCGAAGCCTATGAGGCGTCCGCTGCGATACCGGTCGGCGAGGCGCACGCCCGCTGGGTGCACCCGGCCGGCCAGCAGGCCGGTGGCGTCATCCTTTATCTGCACGGTGGCGGCTTCATTGCCGAGTCGCGAGCGATCCACGATCCGCTGCTCGCCGCGCTTGGCCGCGCCGCCGGCGCGCGCGGCCTCATGGTGGACTACCGGCTCGCTCCCGAGCATCCGTTTCCCGCGGCGGCCGACGACTGTTTCGCCGCCTGGCATTTCCTGCTGTCCTCCGGCATTGATCCCGGACGCATCGTGATCGCCGGCGATTCCGCAGGCGGCAACCTCGCCGTCGTGACGGCGATGCGCGCGCGCGACGAGGGGCTGCCGGAGCCCGCGGGCCTCGTCCTGCTGTCGCCGGTGCTGGACCTGACTTTCAGCAGCGCGTCGGTCGACCGCAACGACGGTCTCGATCCGATGTTCCGCGCGGTGAGCGTGCGCTCGCTGCAGTCCTGGTATGGCGCCGGCATGGACCCGCGCGATCCGAGGCTGTCACCGCTGTTCGGGCGCCTGACCGGCCTGCCGCAGGCGCTCGTGATCGTCGGCAGCTCGGAACTGCTGCTCGACGATTCGCTGCGGTTCGCAGCGCGCGTGCCGGGCGCGCGGCTCAGCGTCTGGCACGACATGCCGCACGTCTTCCCGGCGCTGCGCGGTCTCGCTGCCGGCGACCGCGCGATCGAGGAAATCGGGGAGTTCATCCGCGAACGCATCGCACCCGCGACGGCGGGCGCCGGCTGAGGAGACCTGCATGCATCCGCTCACGCGGCACATCACCGACGTTCCGGACTTCCCGAAGCCCGGCATATTGTTCCGCGACATCACGCCGCTCCTTCGCTCCCACTTCGGCGAGACGGTTGCGGCGCTCGCGTCGCTGTGGACGCCGGCCGAATGGGCGGGTATCGACGCGGTGGCTGGCGTCGAATCGCGCGGCTTCATTCTGGCCGCGGCGCTCGCCACCAGGCGCGGCAAGGGGTTCGTGCCGATCCGCAAAAAAGGCAAGCTGCCGCCGCCTGTCGTGGACCGTCCTTACCAGCTGGAATACGGCACGGGCGTGCTCGAGATGCAGCGGGGCGAAGGCAGGCTCCTGCTCGTCGACGACGTGTTCGCGACCGGTGGCACGTTCGCGGCCGCGGCCGAGCTTGCGACCGATGCGGGATTCCGCGTCGAGCAGGCGGGCGTGCTGATCGATCT
>DATKBY010000036.1:0-5204 GCA_035513555.1 Steroidobacteraceae bacterium
CGGTCGCGAATCGCCTGCGTTTCCCGCTCGAAGTCGCGACCGCGGTACGGGCGGCCTGGCCGGCGGAGCGGCCCCTGTCGGTGCGCCTGTCGTCGACCGACTGGGCCGAAGGCGGCCTCGAAGAGGACGAGCTGATCGCGATCGGGCAGGCGATGAAGGCCGAAGGCGTCGATCTGCTCGACCTGTCGAGCGGGCAGACCGTGCCCTGGCAGAAACCGGTCTATGGCCGCATGTGGCAGACGCCATTCTCGGACCTGGTGCGCAATATCGTCGGCATCCCGACCATCGCGGTCGGCAACATTTTCGAGGCGGACCACGCGAACTCGATCATCGCCGCCGGCCGCGCGGATCTGTGTGCGCTTGCGCGGCCGCATCTCGCCGACCCGGCCTGGACCCTGCGCGCCGCGGCGGAGCAGCGCTGGCAGGAGCAATGGTGGCCGCCCCAATACGCCGCGGCGAAGCGTCAGCTCGAGCGCAATCTCGAGCGTGCGGCGCAGATGGCGGGCCCCGTATGAGGAGACGAATATGAGTGAAGCACTGGCCGGACGGCATGCGCTCGTCACGGGTGGCGGGCGCGGCATCGGCGCCGTCATCGCGAAAGCGCTGGCAGAAGCCGGCGCGCGCGTCACCATCCTCGCCCGCACGGAATCGGAACTCGATGAAACCGCGATCGGCCTGCCCGGCACCACGGTGACCGTGACCGCCGATGTCACCGACGCGAGGCAGGTCGAGCGCGCGTTCGCCGGGGCTCGTGATGCCGCGGGCGAGATCTCGATCCTCGTCAACAACGCCGGGCGACCGGCAAGCCGCGCGATCGGCAAGAGCGATGAAGCCTTCTGGCGTGACATGCTGGACGTCAACCTGACCGGCAGCTATCACTGCACGCGCGCCGCGATCGGCGCCATGCTCGCGGCGGACTGGGGCCGCATCGTGAACGTCTCGAGCACGGCGGGGCTGCGCGGTTATGCGTACTGCACGGCTTACTGCGCGGCCAAGCACGGCGTGATCGGCATGACGCGCGCGCTTGCGCTCGAGGTCGCGAAGACCGGCATCACCGTCAACGCGGTCTGCCCCGGGTACACGGACACCGGCATCGTGCGTGACGCCGTGAAGAACATCAGCTCGAAGACGGGGCGCAGCGAGTCGGAAGCGCGCGAGACGCTGGTCTCCTTCAATCCGCAGCTACGCCTGGTGAAACCGGATGAAGTCGCGAATGCGGTGCTCTGGCTCTGCGCGCCCGGCAGCGAGAGCGTCAACGGCCAGAGCATCGCGATCGCCGGCGGCGAGGTCACCTGATGCCGAAACCGGCCATCGACACCGAGACCCGCGCCGAGAGCGACGACCACGGCGCGATCCGGCTGTGGCTGCGAATGCTCGCGACCAACAGGCTGGTCGAGACGCGGACGCGCCGGCTGCTGCAGGAGCGCTTTTCGACGACGCTGCCGCGTTTCGACCTGATGGCGCAACTCGAGCGCTCGCCGCAGGGCCTGCGCATGAACGAGCTGTCGAGGCGCATGATGGTGACCGGCGGCAATGTCACCGGTATCACGGACATGCTGGAGCAGGAGGGTCTCGTCGAGCGGGTCGCGGACCCGGCGGACCGGCGCGTGTGGCGCGTGCGCCTCACGCGCGCGGGCAGGCGCGCCTTCACTGGGATGGCGCAGGAGCACGAACGCTGGATCGTCGAGGCGTTTGCGGAACTGTCCACACGCGAGATGAATGCGATGGCGGGCCTGCTCGGCCGTCTGAAGACCCACGTCCGGTCACTGGAAGGAAGCGATGCATGAGTAACGCGATCTCCGAGCCTGCGGCCTACCAGGCGCGGCATTTCCTCTGGAAGGTCGAGGACCGCATCGGCCGCATCACGCTCAACCGCCCGGAGCGGCGCAACCCGCTGACCTTCGAGTCTTATGCGGAGCTGCGCGACCTGTTTCGCGGGCTGACGACGGATTCCGTGGTGCGCGTAGTCGTCATCGACGGCGCCGGCGGCAACTTCTGCTCGGGCGGCGACGTGCACGAGATCATCGGACCGCTGACGAAGATGGACAAGCCTGCGCTCCTCGACTTCACGCGCATGACCGGCGACCTGGTGCGCGCGATGCGCGCCTGCCCGCAGCCGGTGATCGCCGCCATCGACGGGACCTGCGCGGGCGCCGGCGCGATGATCGCGCTCGCATCGGACTTCCGCTATGCGACCCCGGCGGCGCGCACGGCGTTCCTGTTCGTGCGGGTCGGGCTCGCCGGCTGCGACATGGGCGCCTGCGCGCTGCTGCCACGGGTGATCGGCCAGGGGCGCGCGGCGGAGCTGCTCTATACCGGCCGTGCATTCGGCGCCGAGGAGGGCGAGCGCTGGGGGTTCTTCAATGCGATCGTGCCGGCGGATGCGCTGCTGCCGCGCGCGCTGCAGCTGGCGGCCGGGATCGCCGCCGGGCCGACCTTCGCTCACGCGATGACCAAGAGGATGCTGCACCGCGAGTGGAACATGGGCCTCGACGAGGCGATCGACGCCGAGTCGAAGGCACAGGCCGTGTGCATGCAGAGCAACGATTTCCGCCGCGCCTACGAAGCGTTCGCGGCGAAGCGCAAACCCGTTTTCGAGGGCAACTGATGGCCACCCCGCACGACCGCATGCTATGGCCTTTCTTCGATGAGCCGCACCGGCGGCTCGCGACGGAAGCGGAGAAATGGGCCGCCAGTCTCGAGGACGGCGAGCATCCGTCGGAACGCGCGGCCGTGGACGCACGCTGCCGCGAGTTCGTCGCGCGGCTCGGCAAGGCGGGATTGCTGCGCCATTGCCTGCGCGCCGCCGATGGCGGCGCCACGGCGGATTTAGACGCACGCTCGATCTGCCTGCTGCGGCAGATCCTGGCGCACCAGGACGGGCTGGCCGATTTCGCATTCGCCATGCAGGGACTCGGCAGCGCGCCGCTGTCGCTGGCCGGCAGCGAGCGGCTGCGCGCAGCGTATCTGCCGCGGGTCGCCACGGGCGCGGCGATCGCCGCGTTCGCGCTGTCGGAGCCGGAGGCCGGCTCCGATGTTGCCGCGATGCAGACGAGCGCGCGCCGGGACGGCGCGTCCTATGTGCTCGACGGTTCCAAGACCTGGATCTCGAATGGCGGCATCGCGGATTTCTACTGCGTGTTCGCGCGCACGGCGCCGGGGCAGCGCCGCAGCGACGGCAGCGTCTCGGCCGATGGCATCAGCGCTTTCGTCGTGGAGCCCGGCGATCGCGGTTTTGCGGTGGCCGAGCGCATCGACGCGATGGCGCCGCACCCGCTCGCGCGCATCACGTTCGAGGGATGCCGGGTGCCGGCGGAACGGCTGATCGGCGAGGAGGGCGAAGGATTCCGCATCGCGATGCGCACGCTCGACATATTCCGCACCTCGGTTGCGGCCGCCGCCTGCGGGTTCGCGCGCCGCGCCATGGACGAGGCGCTGCGGCACGCCCGCTCCCGCGGCATGTTCGGACGCATGCTTGCGGATTTCCAGCTGACGCAGACGGCACTCGCCGAGATGGCGACGGCGCTCGATGCCGCGGAACTGCTGACCTACCGCGCCGCCTGGCTGCGTGACAACGGACACCCGTTCAAATCGGCGGCGGCGATGGCGAAGCTGGGTGCGACCGAGCACGCGCAGACGGTCATCGATCGCGCGCTGCAGATGTTCGGCGGCCGCGGCCTGGTGCAGGGCGAGATCATCGAACGGCTTTACCGCGAAGTGCGGGCGCTGCGTATCTACGAAGGCGCGAGCGAAGTGCAGAAGCTGATCATCGGCCGGGAGCTGCTGCGATGAGCCGCGAGATCCTGCAGCCGGAGGGATGGGCGCGTCCGCGCGGGTATGCGAATGGCATCGCGGCGGAAGGCCGGCAGGTGTTCGTGTCCGGGCAGATCGGCTGGGATGCCGAACAGCGCATCGTCAGCGACGACTTCACCGTTCAGACACGCCAGGCGCTCGCGAACATCATCGATGTGCTCGCCTGCGCAGGCGCCGGCCCCGGCCACCTGGTGCGGCTGACCTGGTACGTGACGAGCCGCGACGAATACAACGCTTCGCTCACGGAAATCGGCGCGATCTACCGCGAGCTGATGGGCCGCAATTTCCCGGCGATGTCTGTCGTCGTCGTCGCTGCATTGCTGGAGCCCCGCGCGAAAGTCGAGATCGAGGCGACCGCCGTCGTCTGAGGGATTCAGCCCCCCTTGTTCCTGCTCGAGACCGAATGCAGAGAAGCCTGCCGGTTCGTTTCACCGCCGAGATAGCGATCGAGTTCGCGATGGAAATGACGCACCCGCACTTCCTGCTCACTCCAGAGTGGGCCCCTGAATCCGCGCGAGCGGGCGCCGGCGCCGACGGCCGCCACGAGCTGGACGTCCTGGCTGAGCACTTCGCCGAGATTCGGGTCCTGGCCTTCGGGCACATGCTCGACCGGCGGGCGGACGCTACCCGTTACATTCGTGCCCTTCGGTAGCCCCATCCAGGCCGGGACCGTATAAGTCGGGTCGTCGACGTAGCGGTACATCGTGATGTTGTCGTAGTAGAACTTCCGCGGGTCATCGGCATGCGGTAGGAACCGCATGATGAACACGCCCTCCGGGTGCATACCGATCTGGACGTTCGGGAAGAGGCCCGTGGCCCAGCTGTCCGTGAGCTGGCCGTCGGTCAGCCTGATGTAGTGATCGAGCCCCAGCCGCACGGCGCGCGCTCGCTTCGATCGCTGCACGGCTGCGCGGACCTCGCGAGCCGTGCCCTTGTGTTCGTCCGGGTTCATGCCGGCGTCGTGCATCATGAAGCGGAGCCCTTCGTCGACGCTCTCCTGGTCCTTGACGCGGTGCGACTTCAGGCACAGCGGGACAATCATGCGACTGAATCCGTTGGGGTAGAGATCGTACTGGCTGAAGTCCTCCATCACGCCCTGGGTCTGCGGATGGATGTGGGGAAGGTGGTAGGTTTCGTAGAAGGAATCCACGCCCACCTTCCAGTTCGCGCGCCAGATGCTGCGCACGTGCCGAACGACGTGCATGCGATCGATCTGGTAATCCTCGATGTAGCCTTTCGGGAGGCCGATCCAGTCCCTGAGCGGCGGGGCCTTGCAGTCCATGTTCACGAATATGAGCCCGCCGACGGCATCGCAGCGGATCTCGGTAAGACCCGGCCGGTGCGCGATCAATTGCGGTGCAAAGGTTTCTTCGTCGGTGATGGACCTGAGC
>DATKBY010000037.1:0-5624 GCA_035513555.1 Steroidobacteraceae bacterium
CGTACGCCGTGAACTCGCCCCCGTGCATCTCCGCCATCACCTTGGTCAACGCCGCCGTCAGCGTCGTCTTCCCGTGATCCACGTGCCCAATCGTCCCCACGTTCACGTGCGGCTTGGAGCGAACGAATTTTTCCTTGGCCACGACACACCTCTTCTCTTTCTATCGCTGTGGAGCCCACGACCGGAATCGAACCGGTGACCTCGTCCTTACCAAGGACGTGCTCTACCGACTGAGCTACGTGGGCCTGGTCCTTCCCGGCTGGAGCGGGTGATGGGAATCGAACCCACGTCATCAGCTTGGAAGGCTGAGGTTCTACCATTGAACTACACCCGCATTCCTTCACGCCGCGTACACGCAGGTAACGTGGGTCGCCAAAGCAGCCGAGCCACCGATTCCGACGACATCTGGTGGAGGGGGTAGGATTCGAACCTACGAAGGCATGAGCCAGCAGATTTACAGTCTGCCCCCGTTGGCCGCTTGGGTACCCCTCCCAAATTGAGCCGCGTATTTTCGTTTGCGGCGCTACCGGTGTCAACGTCGAAAAAGACGTAAGTGACTGATCCGGGTCAGGGACCGCCGCCCGACCAGGGGTGGGATTCGGGCAAACCGTAGCCACGGGCGATGAGTGTCGCGAGCAATGGCAGGATCAGCCAGAGCCCGAGCCCGAATGCGATGCTCGCCCGCACGCGGTCGACGTCCCGGATCAGCGGCGTGAAAATGGGCGCGCTGCGCGCCTCCCGGTTCCAGCGGATGTACTGCAGGCTCGGCCCGACGGCCACCAGGCCAAGCGCGATGAAGAGCGTAATCTTAAGCCAAAACAAACGGTTATCGGCGTAATAGGCGGGATCCTGGCCGAAATAGAGGAGCCGCGTAAGCCCCGTCGCGAGGCTCGCGATCAATGCCAGAAAGTAACCGACGTCCACTTGGCCGAGGAGCCTGGCTTGCGTCCGGTCCGGCAGGCGCCGGCAAAGCCAGTACTCGGTCAGCAGGAGTGCCGCCGCAATGGCCGCGGCGACCAGGTGCAGCCAGGCAAAAAGCGCCGCAATGACCGGAAGATTGGCCTGCATGGCCTACGGGGTCACGAGGCGCGCAAATCCCGCGGCGTCGATGTTGCTGCCACAGACGATCAGCCCGACCCGGCGACCCGCCAGCCGCTCGCGCAAGGGACCGAGCAGCGCCGCGGTCGCCGCCGCGCCCGCCGGCTCGACCGCGAGTCGCGCGTGTTCGAGCAGGAAGCGCATCGCGACGATCATCTCGGTGTCGGTGATGCGCACCAGCTCATCGATGTGCGCGCGGCAGAGCGCAAAACCGCCCGGCAGCGCATAGGGCGCGCCCAGGCTGTCGGCAATCGTCTCGACCTTGTCGATCGAGGCCGGGCGGCCGGCCTGGAAACTGCGATACATCGTATCGGCCCCGTAGGGCTCGACGCCGTATACCTCGCAGGAAGGCTTCGCGAGCTTGATCGCGGTTGCGACGCCGGAGGCGAGCCCGCCGCCCCCGATCGGCACGATGATCGCCTCGAGCTCCGGCGCCTGCTCGATGAATTCCAGTCCGAGGGTGCCCGTGCCGAGCACTACGCGCGGGCCCTCGAACGGATGGATGAACGCCCGGCCTTCTTTTTCCGCTATTTCCTGCACGCGGCGAAATCCCGCATGCACGTCCGGCGCAAGTTCGACTTCGGCGCCGTAGCGCCGGCACTCGGCGATGCGAAACGGATTCGATTCCGCCTTCATGACGACCTTCGCGCTCGCGCCGAACGTCCGCGCCGCGAAGGCGGTCGCGATCGCATGATTGCCGGCGCTGATCGCGCAGACGCCGCGCGCGCGCTCCTCGGCCGTGAGCGCGAGCACGTTGAGCAGCGCCGCGCGCGCCTTGAAGCTGCCGGTTCTCTGGAAAAGCTCGAGCTTCAGCAGCGCCCGCGTTCCGGGCGCGAATGCGGCCTCGGCCGCGGGACCGGCCAGCGCCAGCACCGGTGTCACGAGAACGCGGTCTCCAAGACTTTCGCGCGCCGCGCGGATGTCGCCGAGCGATGGGATCTGCAGGTCAGCCGGTTCGGCTTTCATCGCCGGCATGGTATCGGATCAGCCCCAAAAGGCAGCTTGTTGCGATGCAAAAACAAGGGCTTGCGACCGCGCTTCTCAGGCCCGGGCCGGGTCGGCATACTGCGATTGTCATCGTCTCCAATGACACAAGAATCCGGGGGCCAGGAGATGGAACGTCGTCTGCACAGTCGCCATCGCGCGCGCGCCACCGTTTACCTGGTCGCGCCGGGCCGGCGTGGTTCCCTGTGCCGGGCGCACAACCTGAGCGCGAACGGTGTCTTCGTCAAAACCCGGAACCTGGGACTTGCCAAAGGCTCGCTCGTCGAGCTCGCCTTCGCGATCAACCTGGGCGCGGTGACCAAGATTCACCGGCGCAAGGCGATCGTCGCCCACGTGTCAGGTGGCGGCACTGGCCTTAAAATGGAGTGCTACGCGATACGCTGAGTCGCGGGCCCCGAACCGATTTCCATGTCGGGTGGGGTCCTGGTCCGGACCGGGCCGGGGCTCCCCCCTTTTTTTCCGGACCCGACACAGGCAAGCAATGGCTCGCATCTACGACAACATCCTGCAGACCATCGGGCGCACGCCGCTCGTGCGGCTCAACAAGATCGGCCGCGACCTGCCGGGCCGCATCGTCCTGAAACTCGAATTCTTCAATCCCTGTGCGAGCGTCAAGGATCGCATCGGCGTCAGCATGATCGAGGCGCTCGAAAAACAGGGGCGTATCGGCCCGCACACCGTCCTGGTCGAACCGACCAGCGGCAATACCGGCATCGGGCTCGCTTTCGTAGCCGCGGCCAAGGGCTACAAGCTCGTGCTGACCATGCCGGAAACGATGAGCATGGAGCGCCGGCGCATGCTGACTGCATTCGGCGCGGAGCTCGTGCTGACCGAGGGCGCGAAAGGCATGAAGGGCGCAATCGCGCGCGCAGATGAGATCGTCGCGAGCGACCCGAAGCGCTTCCTGCTGGTGGGCCAGTTCTCGAATCCCGCGAATCCCGAGATCCATCGCCGAACCACCGCCGAGGAAATCTGGAACGACACCGATGGCGCCGCCGACATCCTCGTATCCGGCATCGGCACCGGCGGCACGATCACCGGCGTCGGCGAAGTCCTGAAGGCGCGCAAGCCCTCGTTCCGCACGGTCGCGGTCGAACCGGCGGCAAGCCCGGTGCTTTCCGGCGGCCAACCGGGCCCGCACAAAATCGCGGGCATCGGCGCCGGATTCATCCCGGAGATCCTGAATACCAAAATCATCGATGAGATCATCCAGGTCACGAACGAACAGGCGGGCGAATTCGCACTCCGGCTCGGCCGCGAAGAAGGCATCCTCGTCGGCATCAGCTCGGGCGCGGCGCTCTACGCGGCGCTGCAGGTTGCAGGCCGCGAGGAGAACCGCGACAAGCTGATCGTCGTCGTGATTCCGAGCTTCGGCGAGCGCTACCTGTCCACCTGGCTTTACGAGGAGGCGGTACCCAGTGGCCCGCGCATCGTCCCCCTCGCCTGACGCTGCATCGGGCGATCATGCGTTGCTCGCCGCCGCGCTCACCTTGCCGGGCGATGCGGCGGAATTCCAGGCGCTGCGCAAGGGCACCTGGCCCGATCGCACGGCGGTGCTGTCGACCATCGACCGGCTGCACCGCCTGCTGATAGCGGAGACGCTGACCGCCACGGTCGCGGACGAGACCCCGGAGCGGCGCGTCGAACGCGAACTGGACGAGATCGAATCCGTGCTCGCCGCGCAGATCCATCTCGCGCTCGAATTCCCGGCACGCCTCGGCGAAGAGGCCGCGCAGGACAGCCAGACGCTCGGTGAAAAGGCACGCCGCCTCGCCCGCCGGCTGCTGGCCGAACTGCCGCGCCTGCGCGAGCGCGTGTTCGAGGACGCGCGCGCGGCCTGGCGCGGCGATCCGTCCTGCCGCCACCCGATCGAAGCGCTGTACGCGTTTCCCGGAATCTTCGCGGTGACCCGGCACCGTATAGCGAACATCCTCTATCACCTGGACATTCCGCTGCTCCCGCGACTGATCGCGGAGAATGCGCACCATCGCACCGGCATCGACATCCATCCGGGCGCGACCATCGGCCGCGAATTCTTCATCGACCACGGCACCGGGATCGTGATCGGCGAGACCGCGATCGTCGGCAACCGCGTGACGCTCTACCAGGGCGTGACACTCGGCGCCAAGAGTTTCCCGGTGGACGCACAGGGCCGCCTGGTGAAGGGGCTCCCCCGTCACCCCATCATCGAGGATGACGTCACGATCTATGCGAGCGCGACCGTGCTCGGCCGCATCACGGTCGGTCGTGGCAGCGTGATCGGCGGCAACGTGTGGCTGACGCACAGCGTGCCGCCGAACTCGCGCATCGCGCAGGCGGCGCCGCTGCAGAGCGGCTTCGAGCACGGCGCGGGAATCTAGCGGCGTCATGGGACGCATTTCCCGCCGCGCGTTCAACCGGATGGCGGTGGCAACCGGCGCGCTCGCGCTCGCGCCGCTCGCCAGCGCCCAGGTCCGCTTCGGCTCCCCGCCCTTCCAGCTTGGCGTCGCATCCGGCGATCCGTCGGCGGACGGCTTCGTGATCTGGACGCGGCTCGCGCCCGAGCCCTTCAACCCTTCCGCGCTTGGCGAAACGATTTTCGAGGTGGTTTGGGAGGTCGCCGAGGATCCCGGTTTCACGCGCATCGCCGAGGACGGAGTCGCCTGGGCGCGTCCGCATATCGCGCACGCCGTGCACGTCGAAGTCACGGGGCTCGCGCCCGCCCAAGAGTATTTCTACCGGTTCCGAATCGGCCGCTACGCAAGCCCGGCCGGGCGCGCGCTGACCTGTCCGGCCGCGGGCGCCGCGGTGGAATCGATGAAATTCGCGTTCGCGTCCTGCGCGCACTACGAACAGGGATATTTCTCCGCCTACCGCTACATGGCGGAAGACCGGCCAGACCTGATCCTGATGCTCGGCGACTACATATACGAGGACGCCTGGGGCGAGCGGCGCGTGCGGCAGTTCGATCCCATCGAAGCCGTGACGCTTTCCGATTACCGGCGCCGTTACACGCAGTACCGCACCGATCCCGACCTGCAGGCCGCGCATGCCTGCTGTCCCTGGCTCGTGACCTGGGACGATCACGAAGTGGACAACGATTACGCCTCGCTGACGGGCGAGCACGAGCTCTGCGGCGGCGAGCGGGTGCGCGCCGCTTTTCCCGCGCGGCGCGCCGCGGCCTACCAGGCCTGGTTCGAGCACATGCCGGTGCGCCCGTCGCGGCTGCGCCCGGACATGGGCGTGCAGATCTACGGTTCGATCGACTGGGGCACGCTCGCGCGGTTCTACGTGCTCGACACGCGCCAGTACCGCTCGGTACAAGTCTGCCCGAATCCGCCGACCGTGATGCGCTGCGATTTCGAGAAAGGCCGCAAGATCCTGTTCGGCGGCGCCGGCGGCGGCAGTTTCATCAATCCGCTGGAGCCCGCCTGCAAGGCCGCGCTCTCGGACCCGTCACGCACGATGCTGGGCCCCGACCAGGAGCGCTGGCTCGACCAGGCGCTCGCCGGCAGCGGCGCCGCCTGGAACGTGCTCGCGCA
>DATKBY010000038.1:0-7617 GCA_035513555.1 Steroidobacteraceae bacterium
GAAAGCGCTCCGCTGCCGGCCGTGAAAATCAGAATCAATGCGAGCGTCGACATCAGTTCAGCCTGCTCCACGTCATGCGAGCCACAGCAACGCCGCCATGCGCCCCGTCCGGCCGTCGCGCCGGTGCGAATAGAATCGCGCCGGCTCCGAGACGGTGCAGCGACCGCTGCCATGGATGTCGGTGACGCCGGCCGCCGTCAGGCGCCGGCTCGCAAGCGACGGCAGGTCGGCGAAAAACCGGTCCGCGTGTCCCGTGCGAAAATGCGCTGCCGATCCCGGATCGTCCGCGACGAACGCGCTCCGGACATCGTCGCCGACCTCGAAGACCGTAGGACCGATCGATGGCCCGAGCCAGGCGACCAGATTCTTCGGATCGCAATCGAGCTTCGTGACCGTGGCTTCGACGATGCCGGCGGCGAGACCGCGCCATCCCGCGTGTGCCAGGCCTGCCCGCGTGCCGTCGCGGCTTGCAAGGAACACCGGCAGGCAGTCCGCGACCAGCACGGCACAGACCGCGCCCCGCGCAAACGTCACGACGCCGTCCGCTGCCCGCGGCGACTTGCCGGGGATGACGACCACTTTCGATCCATGGACCTGCTCCAGCCAGTGCGGTTCGGCTGGCAGATCTAGCGCTTCGCGCAGGCGGCGGCGATTTTCTGCGACGGCGGCGAGGTCGTCGCCGACATGCGTCGCGAGATTGAAGCTTGCGAAACGGCCGCTGCTGACGCCGCCGGTGCGGCCCGTCATCGCCGCGCGCACGTTCGCGGGCGCGGGCCAGTCCGGCTGCAGGAATTCGTGGGCTGCCATCAGCTTTCCGCCGCCGCGCGATCGCGGCGCAGCGCCGTGATCAGCGCCAGGAAATCGGCCGGCAGCGGAGCCGTCACCTCGATAGCCCGGCCGTCCGTCGGATGCGGGAACGTGAGCTTTGCCGCGTGCAGCGCCTGGCGGCGGAAGTCACGCAGCGCTGCCTCGAGCGCAGCGGTCGCGCCCCGCGGTATCTCGAGCCGCCGGCCGTAAACCGGGTCGCCGACCAGCGGATAGCCTGCATGCGCGAGATGCAGCCGGATCTGGTGCGTGCGCCCGGTTTCGAGCATGACGCGCACCCAGGTGTGGCGGCGGAAACGCTCGATCACGCGGTAATGCGTAACGGCCTCGCGCCCGCCGGTGCGGACGGCCATGCGCACGCGATCGACCGGATGCCGGTCGATCGGCGCATTCACCGTGCCGCCCGAGGTCATCACCCCGACCGCGATCGCCTGGTACTCGCGCTCGATCGTGCGCGCCGCGAGCGCCTCCGTCAGGTACTCGCGCGCGATGTCGTTCCGCGCCACGATCAGGAGCCCGGTCGTGTCCTTGTCGAGCCGGTGTACGATGCCGGCGCGCGGCAGCTTCGACAGCTTCGGATCGTGCGCGAGCAGTGCGTTCTGCAGCGTGTGGTCGCGGTTGCCCGCGCCCGGATGCACGACCAGGCCCGCGGGCTTGTTGACGACAATGACCTGATCGTCTTCCCATGCAATCGAGAGCGCGATTGCCTGCGCGAGCGGAACGACCGCGTCCTCGATCGGTGCATCGAGCGCGACCCGCTCGCCGCCCGCGACGATGTCGCGCGGCCGGGCAATGCCGCCGTCGATGGTCAGTTGACCGGCATCGATGAAGCGCTTCAACCGCGAGCGCGAGAATTCCGGCAGCGCTTCGGCAAGCGCCTGGTCGAGCCGCCGGCCTGCGGCTGCCGTCGGCAACCGCAATTCGCGTTGGTGTCTGGGGGAACTCATGGGGTCTGAAACAGTCTTTGCCGCTATACTGCGTCGGTTCAACAGTCGGGGTCCAGTCCTTTGCAGCGGAACAAGACAATGGCGCGCGCCATGGCGATTGCGTGCTGCGCGCTGATACTCGGCGCCTGCAGCTCCCGGGACCGCGCGGCCGAGCAATTGCTGCCCGAGAAGCTCTATCAGCGCGCGAATAAAGCGATGCTGAGCGGTGACTTCCGCGGAGCAGTTCGTTATTACGAGGCCCTCGAGGCACGCTATCCGTTTTCGGAGCTCGCGCGCCAGGCACGGCTCGACATCATCTATTCCTACTACAAGGCTAACGAGGCCGAGTCGACCGTCGACGCCGCGGACCAGTTCATGCGCGAGAATCCGACGCATTCGCGGGTAGACTACGCAATGTACATCAAGGGCCTGGTCTATTTCGAGCGCGCGCCCAACCTGCTGGAGCGCTGGTTCAATACCGAACTGACGGAACGGCCGCCGTCGGACGCGCGGCGCTCGTTCCAGTCGTTCCAGTCGCTGATCGAGCGCTTTCCACAGAGTGAATACTCGCACGATGCGCGCCAGCGCATGATTTTCCTGCGCAACCGGCTTGCGGAATACGAAGTGCACGTCGCGGACTATTACCTGCGGCGCGAGGCCTGGGTCGCCGCGATCGCGCGCGCGCGCTTCTGCATCGAGAACTACGACGGCGCGCCCGCGATACGCGACGCGCTCGGCGTCATGATCGCGGCTTACGAAGGTCTCGGCATGCCCGATCTCGCAGAGCGCTCGCAGGAAGTCTATGCACTGAATTATCCCGGCGCCCCGCCGGAGCGCCGCAACCGCCGCGACTGGTGGCCGTTCTGGTAGAGGGGTTTTCAAAAGGGGTCGCATCCCCTTTGGTTTATGGCGAGACGGCGGGCAGCGACTACGTCGAAAGGGGATGCGACCCCTTTTGAAAACCCCTCTATGACTCCCCGGGGCGGTAACCGGAGGTAATCGGATAGCGCCAGTCGCGCCCGAAGGCGCGGCCGCTGACGCGCACGCCGGGCGGCGCCTGCCGGCGCTTGTATTCGTTTCGCTTGACCATCTCGAGGACGCGCGTGACGGTTGCGCGTTCATAGCCGAGTTCGACGATCTCGTCCACCGAGCGGTCGTCCTCGATGAATGCCTCGAGGATCGGATCGAGCACGTCGTAGGGCGGCAGCGTGTCGGAATCGAGCTGGTTATCACGCAGCTCAGCGGTCGGCGGACGGTCGATGATGCGCTGCGGAATCACGGGCACCGGCCCCTGTGCGTTGCGCCACCGCGCGAGCCGCCAGACCAGTGTCTTGCTGCAGTCCTTGATGGGCGCATAACCGCCGGCCATGTCGCCGTAAAGCGTCGCATAGCCGACCGACATCTCGCTCTTGTTGCCGGTCGTCAGCACCATGCGCCCGGTCTTGTTCGATATGGCCATCAGCAGCATGCCGCGGCAGCGCGCCTGGATGTTTTCCTCGGTCGTGTCCGGCGCGCGGCCCTGGAACTCGTCCGCAAGCGAGGCGATCGTCGCCTTATACATGTCCTCGATCGGGAGGACCGAGTATTTCACCCCGAGCCCCCGCGCCATGTCGGCGGCATCGTCCTTTGACATCGCCGTCGTGTGGCGCGACGGCATCATCACCGCCTGCACGCGGTCGGCACCCAGCGCATCGCAAGCGAGCGCCAGCACGAGCGCCGAATCGACGCCGCCGGAGAGACCGATCACGACACCGGGAAACTGGTGCTTTCCGACGTAGTCGCGCACGCCGTGCACGATCGCGCGCCAGACGCTCTCGTCCCCGACCGGCAAAGCAGCGATCGCGCCGCCCGCGAGCCGCAGCCTGCCGCCCGACTCGGTAACGTCCATGTACGACAGCACTTCGTCGAAGGCCGGCGCCCGCTGCAGGAGCGCACCTGCCGCATCGACCGCGAACGAACACCCGTCGAACACCAGTTCGTCCTGCCCGCCGACCAGATTGAGATAGAGAAACGCCATGCCCGTCTCGCGAGCGCGAAGCGCGATGTTCGCCTCGCGCTCGGGCTGCTTGCCCTGCTGGTATGGAGAGGCGTTCAGCGCGATGGCCAACGACGCGCCGGCCGCGCGAGCCACCGCCGCGGGCCCGACGTGCCACACGTCCTCGCAGATAAGCGGCGCGATCAGGATGCCGGCCAGCTCCACCGCGACCGCGGCCGTGCCGGCCTTGAAGTAGCGCTCCTCGTCGAACACCTGGTAATTCGGCAGCCGCTGCTTGCGATAACTCGCGATGCATGCGCCGTCCCGGAGCCAGGCTGCGGCGTTGTACAGCGCGCCGTCAGCGTACTCCGGATAGCCCACCAGCAGATCGATGCCGCGCGCGGCATCCGCGAGCCTCGCCATCGTGCCTTCGATACGCCGGCGGAAACCGCGATGAAACAGCAGATCCTCGGGTGGATAACCCGACAGCGCCAGCTCCGGCGTCACCAGGAGCCGCGCTCCCTCGCGCCGTGCCTCTTCGAGACGCCCGATGATGCGCTCCGCATTGCCCGGCGCATCGCCGACCGTCGGATTGATCTGCGCAAGCGCAATCCGAAGAGGGGTCGCATCCCCTTTCCCCTCTCTTCCGGAAAAGGGATGCGACCCCTTTGCAGGCATCAGCGTTTCTTCTTGCGGCGGCGCGCCGCCAGCGCCGCCTTCATGCCGCTGCCAAGCTCCGCCGGGGAGCGCACCGTGCGCACGCCGGCCTCTTCGAGCGCCGCGTACTTATCGGCTGCCGTGCCTTTCCCGCCCGCGATCACGGCACCGGCGTGGCCCATGCGCTTGCCGGCCGGCGCGGTCACGCCCGCGATATAGGCGAGCACCGGCTTGGTCACGTGACGGCGGATGTAATCCGCGGCGGCTTCCTCATCGCTGCCCCCGATCTCGCCCACCATGAGGATGCCAGCGGTGTCGTCGTCTCGCTCGAACAGCGCCAGCACATCGATGAAGTTCATGCCGCGCACCGGATCCCCGCCGATGCCGACGCAGCTCGACTGCCCGAGACCGAGGTTCGTCGTCTGGAACACCGCTTCGTACGTCAGCGTGCCCGAGCGCGAGATGATGCCGATGCGGCCCGGCTTGTGGATGAAGCCCGGCATGATGCCGACCTTGCATTCGCCCGGCGTGATGACGCCGGGACAGTTCGGCCCGACCAGCCGGGACTTGCTGCCCGCGAACGCCGCCTTCACCCGCACCATGTCGCTGACCGGGATGCCCTCGGTGATGCAGACGATCAGCCGGATGTCTGCGTCGGCCGCTTCAAGGATCGCGTCGGCGGCAAATGGCGCCGGCACATA
This sequence comes from Steroidobacteraceae bacterium, assembly GCA_035513555.1. GTDB lineage: Bacteria > Pseudomonadota > Gammaproteobacteria > Steroidobacterales > Steroidobacteraceae > SCUD01. Next base: position 5,085 of record DATKBY010000038.1, read on the forward strand.
GATGACACTGACGTCGGCCTTCGTCGCGGCCACCGCGTCATGCACCGTGTTGAACACCGGGCGGTCGAGGTGGCGACCGCCGCCCCGGCCGGGCGTCACGCCGCCGACCAGGTTGGTGCCGTAGTCGATCGCCTGCTGCGAATGAAACGTGCCCTGCTTGCCGGTAAAGCCCTGGCAAATCACGCGGCTCTTGCGGCTGACCAGGATGCTCATCGGCCCTTCCCCCGGCGCGCCAGTCGCACCGCTTTCGTCGCGGCATCCGGCAAGTCTTTCGCTGCAGTGATCGCGAGCCCGCTTGCGGCGAGCACCTTGCGCGCCTTGTTCGCATTCGTGCCCTCGAGACGCACGATCACCGGCACCGAGTCGCCGACCTCGCGCACCGCCTGCACGATGCCCTCGGCGATCACGTCGCAGCGCACGATGCCGCCGAAGATGTTGACCAGCACCGCGCGTGCACGGTCGTTCGACAGGATCAGGCGGAAGGCCGCGGTCACACGATCGGCCGTCGCCGTGCCGCCCACGTCGAGGAAATTCGCCGGCTCGCCGCCATGGATCTTGATCAGGTCCATCGTCGCCATCGCAAGCCCGGCGCCGTTGACCATGCAGGCGATGTTGCCGTCGAGCGAGACGTAATTGAGTTCGTGCTCCGAAGCCGCGCGCTCCATCGCGTCCTCCTGCGAGGGATCGCGCAGCGCCACGAGCGCCGGCTGCCGATAGAGCGCATTCGCCTCGACGTTGATCTTTGCATCGAGCGCGACCAGGGCGCCGTCCTTCGTCACGATCAGCGGATTGATTTCGACAAGGCCCAGGTCCCGTTCGAGGTAGAGCCGGTACAGCGCACGCGCAATGCGCTCGAATTCCGCGACCTGTTTCCCGACCAGGCCCAGGCCGAATGCGAGACGCCGGCACTGGTAACCCTGCAGGCCAGCGGCCGGATCAACGTCCGTGCGCAGGATGCGCTGCGGCTCCCTGGCCGCGACCTCTTCGATATCCATGCCGCCGGCGGCCGAAGCGACGAAGGCGACGCGGCTCGTTTCGCGATTGAGCAGCAGCGAGAGATACAACTCGCGTTCGATCGCGCTGCCGGTTTCCACGTAGACGAGTTCGATCGGCAGGCCGTCTGAGCCGGTCTGCTTCGTGACCAGGCGCTGCCCGATCATCGCCTTGGCGGCGCGGCCGACCTCCGCGGCCGAACGGCAGAGCTTGACGCCTCCCGCCTTGCCGCGCCCGCCGGCATGCACCTGCGCCTTGACTACCCAGACCGGTCCGGCGAGATCGGCGGCTGCGGTGACTGCTTCGGCTTCGCTCGCCGCCACCCGTCCGGCCGGCACCGGCACGCCGTACTCCGCGAAAATGCGCTTCGCCTGGTATTCATGAAGATTCATCACAGCATTGTAACGGCTGACTTGAACCGCGTCGCAATCGCAGCCCCAGGCACGAGTCGCCGCCGGCACGCATGATAAAGTGCCGCCGTGCAAAACCTGGCCGAAACGGAGCGGACGCCCGGCGATCCGGAACTCGCCTGGCGGGTTCTCGGACTGCTCAATCTCTACCGGCTGATCGTTCCTTCCGTGCTGATCGTCCTTGCGGCGCTCGCGAGCCGTCCGCAGCCGCTGGGCGCCGCCTCCCCTGCACTTTATTACTACACGCTGATCGCCTGGTTCGTGACCGGCGTGATCTGCATCGGACTCCTGAAAACGCGCTGGCCGACGCTGCAGAAACAGGCCTACATCCACATCGCCTTCGACGTCGTCGCCGTGACGCTGCTGATGCTGACGAGCGCCGGCGCCGCGAGCGGCGTCGGCCTCCTGCTCATCATCCCGGTCGCCGCCGTCAGCATCCTGCTGCCGAGCCGCATCGCGACGTCGATCGCCGCGATCGCCGCGCTGGTCGTGCTGGGGCAGCAGATCGCGCTCTGGTTCTCCGGCGGCGCGGATCCCTCCGACCTGACGCAGGCAGGCCTGCTGGGCGGCGTCATATTCATCGCGGCGCTCGCGGTCGGCCCATTCGCCCGACGCCTGCGCGAAAGCGAGGCGCTGGTGCGCCAGCGCGATCTCGACCTCGCGAATCTCGCCGAGTTGTCTCAGTACATCGTCGAGCGCCTGCGCGAAAGCCTGGTGGTCGTCGACGAGCACGACCGCATCCGGCTGATCAATGACTCGGCCCGCCAGATTCTCGGCGACGATGCAACGCCCGACGCGCTGCTCGGCGAAGTGTCCCCGCGACTGCTTTACCTGCTCGCGATGTGGCGCCAGACCGAGCCGGAGACCGACACGGCCGGCGGCAATCTGCTGGCCGCCGACGGGCTGCGCGAGGTGCGGCCCCATTTTGCGCCCCTCGGCGACGCCAAACCGCCGCCCGTGCTGGTATTCCTGGAAGACCTGACCGCGCTCGATGACCGCATCCAGCAGACACGGCTCGCCGCACTCGGGCGCCTGTCGGCATCGATCGCGCACGAGATCCGCAATCCGGTCGGCGCGATCAGCCATGCGGCGCAGCTGCTCGCCGAGGAGTCGAATCTTTCGGACTCGAA
>DATKBY010000039.1:0-6184 GCA_035513555.1 Steroidobacteraceae bacterium
GTCCGTGCGCGCGCGACGATCGCCTCGGTGATCCGCCGTTCCGCGAACACGTAGGCCTGCAGCCACAGGCGCCCGGGCGCCTCGCGCGCGATGTCCTCGACGAGGCTCATCGATACCGTCGACATGGCGAATGGCAGGCCGGCGGCGGACGCGGCGCGCGCGAGCTCCATGTCTCCGTCGCGCCAGCACAGGCCGTTCAGACCGGTCGGCCCGACCACGGCCGGCAGCGCCGATCGCGCGCCCAGCAGCCGCGTCGACAGGTCCCGCGCCGATACATCTATGAGCGCACGCGGCCTGAATCGCAGCCGCCGGAACGCAGCGCAATTCCCGCGAAGCGAGATCTCGTCCTCCGATCCGCCGTCCACATAATCGAACACGAACCGCGGCAGCCGACGTTTCGCGATCGCGCGCAGGTCCTCGATATTGACGGCGGTCCGGTATGGCACGGACGTCTTACGCGGCCCCGCCCGCGATGCGGCCCGTCAGCAGGCAGCCGCCCAGAAAGGTGCCTTCCAGGCCGCGCTTGCCGTTCATGCCGCCGCCGCCGAATCCCGCCGATTCGCCCGCCGCGAACAGGCCGGCGATGGGGCGGCCCGTGACATCCAGCGCGCGGCATTCGAGATCCGTCTGGACGCCGCCCATGCTCTTGCGGCTGATCACGTACTCGCGGATCGCGATCAATGGACGCGCCGCGGGATCGAGGATCCGCTGGAACGCACACGTGCGCAGCCGGTCGGGCGGCCAGCGCCGCGCGAACTCGATGCGGCGCAGCTGTTCGTCGTTGTGGAATTTCGCCCCGCGCGCGATGGCCGCGTCGTAGCGCAGGACAGCCTGCTCGAGCGCGCCGCCGTCGACGATGTCTTCCCCGTTCAGCGCATTCATGCGTTCGACCAGTTCCGGCAGCGTGTCCGCGACCACGATGTCCTCGCTGTTCCGGGTCAGTTCATCGTAGAGCCAGCGGTTGCCGAACAGCAGGTCGAGCGCGACCCGCAGCCGCCGGCGCTCGCGTATCGCCGGGTTGAACTCGGAGCCCGAAACGGCCAGTTCCTTGAGCGCGATGCGCCGGTTCAGCAGCTGCCAGCTGTAGCCGCCGGGCTCACGGCAGATGCAGGCCACGAGATCGTGCGTATCGAAACCGGAAACCAGCGGCGCCGGGCCGATGCGTTCGCCGCGCGAGTTGAGCCACAGCGCGGATTTCGGCGGCACCAGCGACAGGCCGTGGCCCGGCTTGCGCGGCCGCCAGTGCCGGATGCCGGCGGCGTAGTTCCACTGCCAGTCGAGATGCGTTAGCAGCGCGCCGGCCGCGGCTGCCGCGTCATGCAGACGCCCGTCCGCGAATCGGTGGGAACCGTTCAGGATCACGGGCGGCGCAGTGCCCCAGTCCGCGTGCCAGTTGCGACGCACCCGCTCGATGTCGCCGTTGATTCCGCCCGAGGCGACGACGACGGACTCGGCGGCGACCTCAAATGGCCGTCCGTCCGGTTCCGTGACGCCGGTGAGACCGGCGACGCCGCCATTATGCCGTACGAGCGTATCCACGCGGTGGCCGAAGCGCATTTCCAGCAGCGCTCGACGCGGGTGTGACTCGAGCCGTGCGACCAGCGTGTCGGATAGCGCGCGGCCGGTGCCCCAGACGAGGTGGAATCGCGGGACGGAATTTCCTCGCCCATGCAGGCCGCGTTCCACCCACATGGGCATGGGCATGAACTCTACGCCCTGCGCTTGCAGCCATTCGTACACGTCGGGGACACAGCGTTCGACGTAATGCCGGGCCCAGGCGCGCGGCCAGCGATGCGCTTCCGTCAGTTCGCCGAACGCCAGCCAGTCCGCATGGCCGAGCTCGATGTCGTCCTGGATACGGCAGCGCCGCTGCAGCGGCGTGCCCGCGAACCAGATGCCCCCGAACGCTTCCTTCGCGAGCCCGCCCAGGTTCTCCACGGCGTCCCGGTCGAGGAGCAGCACCCGGCGTCCCCGGTTCAGCGCCTCGATTGCGGCGGCGATGCCTGCGATGCCGGCACCTGCAATCGCCACCTCCGTCGAGTGCCGTTCCGGAACCATGGGCCGAATGTACACGCGCGGGAACGGCAGAGTATATTGACGCCCGAATCGCCCGTGCCGCGGCAAGCCCCAGGCTCCACCAAGAGAGCGCCACGATCGACGGGCACTCGACCTGAATCGACTCGGGAGGGGACATGAAATTGCATTCATCCATATGGCGTTGGCTTGCAGCCGCAATGGCCGGTTCCGTCATCGCCGGTGCCGCCCTGGCGGCCAATCCGCTCGAGACGAAGAAGGGCAAGGGCGGATCCGATGTCCAGGGCGCGGCCGGCACGCAGGGCGCACAGGGAGCGGCCGGAGATCTCGAGCGCTGCGACAAGCCGATGGGCGCGGTTGCCGTGGTCGAGCCGCAGGACTACGTGATGTCCGCGCTGTCGCGCTACAACCTGCAGTCGCCGGTCGGCCTCATCCGCATGATGATCCAGCAGTCGAACTGCTTCATCGTCGTGGAGCGCGGTCAGGGCATGCAGAACATGATGCAGGAACGTGCGCTCGCCGGCGGCGGCGAAATGCGCAGCAACTCCAACATCGGCGGCGGCCAGATGGTCGCGGCGGATTTCATCCTGACGCCGGCCGTCGTGTTTTCCGAGAACAATGCGGGCGGTGTCGGCGGCGCGCTCGGTGGCCTGCTGGGCGGACGCAGCGGTTCGGCCATCGGCGCGATCGCGGGCGGCCTCAAGTTCAAGGAGGCGCAGACCAGCATGCTGGTCGCCGATTCGCGCTCGGGCGTGCAGGTCGCGGCAGCCGAGGGAAGCTCGAAGAAGGCGGATCTCAGGCTGGGCGCTCTCGTCATCGGCGGCGGCGCCGCGGGCGGCATAGGCGGGTATGGCAATACAAACGAGGGCAAGATCGTAGCGGCGAGCATTGCCGACAACTACAACAACATCGTCCGCGTGATCAGGAACGATCCGAACCTGCAGCGTGACGTCGGTTCGCTCGCGCAGGAGGCGGCGGCTGGCGGCTCGACGAAGGCGGGCGCCGTCTACAACGAAGGCGATGTCCTGTACCCGAAGATCGCCGGCGTGAAGCTGATGGGCAGCGCAGCGGACGCGGGTAATACCGTCGCGACTCTCGCCAAGGAAGACGAGATGATCTACATGGGCGAGGAATCGGGCGGCTACCTGCGAGTCGAATCGGGCAAGGGCGGCGGCTGGGTCAAGAAGATACTGGTCGCACGGTAACGCCGAGCGCGGAGAGCATCTCGAGCGCGATTTGTCGCTCGCCCATGATTACCATGTCGGCGCCGAGGCCCTGAAGATGACCGATTTCGGCGTCCGAGTGGGCGCGGGCAATTATCGTAACGCCCGGATTGATCGCGCGAGCCTGTTCGGCGATGCGCCCGGCCTCGAAGGCATTCGGGATCGCAATGACGAGCTGCGATGCCCTGGCGATGCCTGCCGAGCGCAACACCTCCGGGTTTACGGCATTGCCTTCGAGCAGACGGAAGCCGGAGTCGCGCAATTCCGTCACCCGGTCCGAATCGGTCTCGATGACGACGAACGGAGCACCGGCCTTCCCGAGGGCGGTCGCGACGATACTGCCCACGCGGCCGCAGCCGACCAGGACGCTATGGCCCGCGAGCGGCGCCGCCGCGGCTCTGCCAATGGCCGCCGCACCACGGCGGCCGCGCCACTTCACGCGCGCTTCAATGTGCGGTTCCACGCGGCGCGACAATCCGAAGGCGAATGGATTGAGGATTATCGAAATCATCGCGGTGGCGAGCACGAGGTCGCGGCCCTGTTCGGGCAGGATGCCCATGGTCAGGCCGAGACCGATCAGGATGAACGAGAATTCGCCGATCTGGGACAATGAGGCCGCGATCGTCATCGCGACGCCGACCGTGTGCCTGAACAGCAGGACGATGACGAATGCAGCGACGGACTTGCCGATCAGCACGATGAAGAGCGCGCCAAGCAGTGCGACAGGCTCGCGCAGCACGATGCTCGGGTCGAACAGCATGCCGACCGCGACGAAGAAAAGGACCGCGAAGGCCTCGCGCAATGGCAACGTGTCTTCGGCCGCGCGATGACTCATCTCCGATTCGCCGAGCACGATGCCCGCGAAGAATGCGCCCAGCGCGAACGAGACGCCGAACAGCTTCGCCGCGCCGAACGCGACCCCGAGTGCGATCGCCAACACGGCGAGGCGGAACAGCTCGCGCTGCTGCGCAACCGAGTGCAGCACCCACGGAATCACGCGCCGTCCGACGACCAGTATCAGGGCGACGAATCCCGCGACTTTCGCGAGCGTGATGCCGATCGCAATGGCAATTGCGCGTGCATCCGGCGCCGCGGCGCCATCGTCGGGGCCGAGCCAGTCGCCGAGCACCGGCAGCAGCACGAGCACGAGCACCATCGCGATGTCCTCGACGATGAGCCAGCCGATCGCGATGCGTCCGCGCTCGGACGTGACGAGCCCTCGCTCCTCGAGCGCGCGCAGGAGCACGACCGTGCTTGCGACGGAAAGGGCAAGGCCGAATATGATCCCGGCGCCCAGGCTCCAGCCGAGGAGGTGGCCCAGCAGGACTCCGAGGAGCGTCGCGACGGCGATCTGGAAGATGGCACCGGGCAGGGCGATCGCACGCACCGACAGCAGATCGCGCACCGAGAAATGCATGCCGACGCCGAACATCAGCAGTATCACGCCGATCTCGGCGAGTTGATTCGCGAGGGACTGGTCCGCGACGTATCCCGGCGTGAAGGGCCCGACGGCCACGCCAGCGAGCAGGTAGCCGACGATCGGGGACATGCGGCACCGGCTGGCGATCGCACCCAGTACGAACGCCAGCCCGAGGCCGCCGACGATCGTTGCGATGAGCGGGGTGCTGTGATCCATTCCTGCCCGAATGTACCACGGGGAATCGGCTAGAATTACCGGCAAAAGGCGGGTGTAGTTCAATGGCAGAACTGCAGCTTCCCAAGCTGCTAACGTGGGTTCGATTCCCATCACCCGCTCCATTTTCGCGGTGGCCGGCGTGACGGACTGGTTGACTGCGCTGGCCGGCGGCGTGCTCATCGGCCTCGCCGCGACACTGCTCCTGTGGTCCATCGGGCGCATCGCCGGCATCAGCGGCATAGTGAATGGCCTCGCCGGCGCCGCTCGTGGCGATCGCGCATGGCGCATCGCGTTCCTGATCGGGATGATCGGAATCGGGGCACTCACGCTGCAGTTCGTTCCGGCGCCAGCGCGCGCGCAGACCGGCGCGACGCCCCTGCTGTTGATCGCGGGTTTCTTGGTCGGATTCGGCACCCGCATGGGCAATGGTTGTACCAGCGGCCATGGCGTCTGCGGGCTCGGGCGGATGTCGTGGCGATCCCTGGCCGCCGTGCTGACCTTCATGGCGGCGGGTGTCGCGACGGTCTACGTCATGCGGCATCTCCTTGTGCCGGGCCCATGAAGGCGGGAATTCTCGCCGCGTTTGCCTCGGGCGCGCTGTTCGGCACGGGACTTGCGATTTCGCGCATGACCGACCGGTCGGTCATCCTGGGTTTCCTCGACGTGTTCGGAGATTTCGATCCATCGCTCGCATTCGTCATAGCGGGCGCGGTCGCTGTCACCGCCGTTGCGTTCCGGTTCGTGCTGAAGATGCCTGCGCCGGTGCTCGCTGCGGGATTTCAGATGCCGGCAAAGGATTTCATCGACTGGCGCCTGCTGCTCGGCGCCGCGATTTTCGGAGTAGGCTGGGGACTGGCGGGTTTCTGTCCCGGACCTGCACTGGTCGGCGTCGCTGCGGGCGTGCGCGACGCACTGATATTCCTGCCGGCGATGCTTGCCGGCAGCCTCGTGTATCGCTTTCTGGAGCGCTCGATATGACCGCTGCGCGCGATTCGCTGGTCGACGCTGCGCGCGAGTGCAGCCGTCAGGCGCATGCGCCTTACTCCGGCATCCACGTCGGCGCGGCGATTCGCGCGGCGAGCGGCAGCACATACTGCGGAAGCAATGTCGAGAACGCCGCCTATCCGCTCGGCAACTGCGCGGAGACGAGCGCGATCGCCGCGGGTGTGCAGGCGGAGGGCACGGAATTCCGGATTGCGGAGACGGCGGTCTGGGCGACCGATGCATCGGGCGCCGTGCTTGCGGCATCCCCCTGCGGCGGCTGCCGGCAACGGATCCGCGAACTCGCCGC
>DATKBY010000040.1:0-41815 GCA_035513555.1 Steroidobacteraceae bacterium
CAGGGCTTGCTCATATTTTTCCTTGGATTGAAGAGCGGCCTGGTGCTGGGCGTCCCCATAGGCGTAGATGGCGGAGCGGTACTGGGTGCCGGCGTCGTTGCCCTGGCGCATGCCTTGCGTCGGGTCGTGGCCTTCCCAGAACACCTTGAGCAGCTCTTCGTAGCTCACGAGGTTCGGATCGAACACCACCAGCACCGCCTCGGTGTGGTTGGTGAAGCCGCTGCAGACTTCCTCGTAGGTCGGGTTCGGGGTCGCGCCGCCGGCGTAGCCGACCGCGGTGGAGTACACGCCCGGTATCTGCCAGAACAGGCGCTCCGCGCCCCAGAAGCAGCCCATGCCGAACACCGCCTGCTGCAAGCCGCCCGGGAACGGCGGCTTGAGCCGCTGTCCGTTGACGAAATGCTTCTCCGGCACCGGTAGCGGCGTTGCCCGGCCGGGCAGCGTGCTCTCCTGCGGCAGCAGCTTGCTGAGCTTCTTCATGAACGAAAACATGGGCGGTTCCTCGTTTTCACTAGAATAACACCATGAAAATCTGCGTTTACGGCGCAGGCGCGGTCGGGGGTTTGATCGCCGCCTGGCTCGATCGTTCCGGGCATGAAGTCTCGGTGATCGCGCGCAACGCGCCGCTCGAGGCGATCCGCACGCAGGGCTTGCGCGTGCGCAGCCAGGGCGAAACCCGATCCTTCCGCGTGCGCGCCGAAAGCGACACGGCGCGCCTCGGGCCCCAGGATTACGTGCTGGTCGCGGTCAAGGCCCAGAGCCTTGCGGAAGTCGCCGCGAACCTCGCGCCGCTTCTCGGCGCCGACACCTCGATCGTCACCGCGATGAACGGCGTGCCGTGGTGGTTCTTCGACCGGCTGCGTTTCGGCGGCGGCGCCGAGCGGCTGGAATCGCTCGATCCGGGCGGCGTGCTTTCGCGCGCCATGCCCACCGAGCGCATCGTCGGCTGCGTGGTGCATCTCGCGGCTTCCACGCCGGAGCCAGGCTTCGTCAGCCACAACATGGGCCGCAAGCTGATTCTCGGCGAGCCCGGCGGGCGCAACGGCGCGCGCGCGAAGCGCATCGCCGAGGCGCTCTCGGCCGCCGGCTTCGAGATCCAGGTGAGCGGCGAGATCGAGAAGGAGTTCTGGGTCAAGCTGCTCGGCAACGTGAGCTTCAACCCGGTCTCGGCGCTCACCGTAAGCACCGCGGACCGGCTGATCGAGGACCGCGAAGTGAAAGCCTACATGGTCGAGATCATGCGCGAGGTGCTCGCGATCGGACGCGCGGTCGGGGTCGACGCCGACATCGACCCCGAGGCGCGCATCGACATGGCGCGCGTACTGGGACCTTTCAAGACCTCGATGCTGCAGGATCTCGAGGCCGGCAAGCGGCTCGAGATCGACGGCCTGCTCGCCGGCACGCTGGAGGTCGCACGCAAGGCCGGCGTGCGCGCGCCCTTTACCGAGAGCCTGTTCGGCCTGATCCGGGCCCGCGCCGGCGCCACGGGTCAATACCGATGAGACGGCTCGCAGCCCTGCTCGTGCTGGTCTCGGCGAACGCGCTCGCCCAGCCCGAAAGCCCGGCGCTCGAGGCCTGCCGCAGCTACGCCGAGCAGGAGCTGAAACAGGACGGCACGCGCGCCGCGAGCGTGGTGCTCGACCGCGACCGGACGCTGCTGGTCGAGCGCTACGGGCGCAAGCTCGGGGCGCAGCCGGTCGCCTCGATCCTCACCGGCAATGGCGCGGTCGTGTTCGAAAACGCGCCCAGCGCCGAGCTCGCCTTCATATGCCTGCTCGCCAACCACAAACGGGCGGTATTCTTCAACTGGCTGCCGCGGCAGAACGTCTCGGCGCTCAGGCAATGCACGCGCGAGGCTGAGCTGCGCGGGCAGCCCCGTCCCTGCCTCGAGATCCTGCTGCGGGTGGCGGAAGCCGATCTGACGCAGGCTTACGCCCGGGGCTTCCATGAAGCGCGCGAGGCCGATGTCGCCGCGGGCGGCGAAAAGTTCATCGCGGCGTACCGCAGTTCGAACGACGAATGGCGCCAGTATCGCGATGCCGAGTGCATGCGGCGCCGCGATCTTGCGCCGCAGGGCGTCGCAGCGGACGACTACCAGCTCGCCTGCATGGTCGAGCTGACGCGCCGCCGCGGCCTCGACATGAGGCAGGGACAATGAGCCTGGAGCTCTATCTCGGCTACGTGCTGGCCTGCGTGCTCATCGCCATCGTGCCCGGCCCGACCGTGACCGTCATCATCGCCAACAGCCTCGCCCACGGTGCGCGCGCCGGGCTGCTCAACGTCGCCGGCACCCAGATCGGGCTCGCCCTCATGATGGCGACGCTGGTCGTCGGCCTGAGCTCGATCATCGCCACCATGGGCTGGTGGTTCGACTGGCTGCGGCTTGCCGGCGCCGCCTACCTGGTGTGGCTGGGAGTCAGGCTGCTGCGCGCTCCCGAAGGCATGATCGAGCAAAAGCAGGCAAGCCAGCCGCACGGCGGCTTCGTGCTGCAAGGATTCCTGGTCCTCATGGCGAACCCCAAGGCGCTGCTCTTCTTCGGCGCCTTCATCCCGCAGTTCGTCGATCCACGCGGCAACTACGGCGCGCAGATCGTGCTCCTCGGCGTGACCGCGATGGTCGTGGCGCTGGTTTCCGACGGCGCTTACGCGGTGCTCACCGGGCGCGCCGGCGCGTTCCTTTCGCGCAAGCGGGTGCGCTTCGTCTCGCGGCTGAGCGGCGCGTTCCTCGTGGGCGGCGGGATCTGGCTGGCGCTCACGCGGAGGTAGCGTGCTTCCCTCGCACAGGATCCGCGTTGCGCCGATGATGGACTGGACCGACCGGCATTGCCGGTACTTCCTGCGGCTGTTCTCGCCCCGCGTGCTGCTGTACTCCGAAATGATCGTCGCCAAAGCGATCCTGCGGGGCGATCGCGAACGGCTGCTGGCCCATGATCCGGCCGAGCATCCGGTCGCATTGCAGCTCGGCGGCAGCGATCCGGACGAGCTCGCCGGCGCTGCTGCGATCGGCGCGGATTTCGGATACGACGAAATCAACCTGAACGTGGGCTGCCCGAGCGACCGCGTGCAGAGCGCGACCTTCGGCGCCTGCCTGATGGCGCGGCCGGGACTGGTTGCGGATTGCGTCAGCGCGATGCGCGAGGCTGTCGAGCTGCCGGTCACCGTCAAGTGCCGCATTGGCATCGACGACCAGGACGACTGGGAGTTCCTGCGCGCGTTCGTCGCCGCGATCGCGGATGCCGGCTGCCGCACGGTCATCGTGCATGCGCGCAAGGCGGTGCTGAAGGGGCTGAGCCCGAAACAGAACCGGGAAGTTCCGCCGCTCGACTACGGGCGCGCATGGCAGGTGAAGCAGGCGTTTCCGGCGCTCACCGTGATCGTCAATGGCGGGCTCCGCACGGTCCCGCAGGTTTCGGAACAGCTGGTGCACGCGAACGGGGTCATGCTCGGCCGCGAGGCGTATCACAATCCCTGGCTGCTGCCGGCGCTGCATCGCCTGCTGTTCGACGACGGATACGCCGCGCCAACCATCGACGACATCGCCGCCGCGATGCGCGCCTACGCGGAGCGCCAGGTCGCCTGCGGCACGCCGCTTCGCGCCATCACGCGGCATCTGTTCGGCCTGCATGCCGGCCGTGCTGGCGCGCGCGCCTGGCGACGGGCGTTGTCCGAGGGCGTAAGCCGCGCGGATACAGCGCCGGCGCTCATCGAGGAGGCCTCGCGCGGCGCTAGCCGCTGTCGATGAACCGGCGAAACCGCAGTACGCCGTTCCCGTCGCGCGGCCCGAGCAGATCCTGCAACGGCAGCGGATCGAGCCAGGCTGGGGCGGGGCGCAATCCGAGCGACTCGCGTGCGCTCGACAGCGCCCAGTCGGCCGGCAGCCGGCAGTGTCCCGCGCGCACCGGAGCCATCAGTATGTGGCGCGCAACTTCGAGCAGATAGAGGTCGTGGTTGACGACGGTCGATAGCCAGTGACCGTGCCGGAGCCGTGCGCCGATCAGCTCGTGCGTCGCCAGCGTGATCGACGAGGCGGCGCCGCGCAGCACGACGTGCAGGCAGCGGTCGGTGACGCTCCAGACGATGCAATGCAGCCGGTGGCGAGTGCAGCTGTCCGCGAGCTGCTTCGCCACCCTGGCGCGCGCGCCCGGATCGCCGTACAGCGGCCGGCGGCCGCGTGCCTGCGCCACCACATGGCGCAGGATGCCTGCCGCCGCTGTCTCGACACTCAGGGCCATCGTCCGCCTCCCTGCGGAACAGGCGCCGAGCATGGCGCCGGCCGACCCTCGGCGCGCCGTCAGTTTCCTGCCTATAATCGGAATTATGTAACCCCGGGGCCGCCGCCGACCGCACATGGGCCAGGAACAGGAACTCACGATAGTTTTTGCGGACGTCGTCGGCAGCACGCGGCTGTTCGAAGTGCTGGGCGACGTCGCCGCGCGCGACAAGGTGTCGGTCTGCATCGATATCATGCGCCGCTCGACCGAGCAGCATGGCGGCCATGTCGTCAAGACGATGGGCGACGAGATACTCGCGACGTTCGTCGATTGCGACGCGGCCTTGGATGCCGGGGTCGAGATGCAGACCGCGATCGCGGGGCATCCGGACCTCGACGTCGAAGGCCAGCAGATCGCGATCCGCATCGGCTGCCACTTCGGGCCGGTCGTCCTCGAGTCGCGCGACGTGTTCGGCGCGGCCGTGCATACGGCAAACCGCATGACGAGCCAGGCGAAGTCCGGCCAGATCATCATCACCGATTCCGTGTTTGGCCGGCTGTCCGACGAGTGGCGCATGGTCGCGCGCCAGGTGGACGTCGCCGTGCCTCGCGGCCAGCAAGGCGAAGTTACGATCTACGAAGTGCTGTGGGCGCACGGCGAGACCACCAGCATGCTGCCCGCGATCGCGACGATCTCGGAACAGCAGAAGGCATTCCGGATCCGGCTTCTGTATCTCGGCGCGGAACTGACACTCGACCATCGCGAGCGCTCGTCCGCGACGCTGGGCCGCGGCCAGGAGAACGATCTGGTGATCAAGGGCAACCTGGTGTCGCGCCTGCATGCGCGCATCGAGGCCGGCAAGAACCGGTTCATGCTCGTCGATCAGAGCACCAACGGCACGTTCGTGCATGGGCAGGGCGGCGACGACGCTTTCGTGCGTCGCGACGCGATTCCGCTGAAAGGGCAGGGCGTCATCGGACTCGGCCGGGTGCCCGAGCCGCAGTCGTATCACACGGTGGAATTTTTCTGCGAGGACGGTCCCGTTTTCGTGCCGCCGGATTCGCTCGAGGACTGAAGCGCCCGGCTGCTCAGGCGCGGGCGAGCCGCGCGTTCAGTTCCTCGACTTCCTGCTTCAGCCGCGCCGGCAGGCGCGACCCGTAGCTGTCGAAATAGCGCGCAATCTCGGCCCCTTCGGCACGCCAGGCCGCGGCATCCACCGACAGCAGTTCGGCGATCGTCGCTTCCGCAATGTCGAGTCCCGACAGGTCGAGCGCATCCGGCCGAGGCACGGCGCCGATCGGCGTGTCGGTGGCAGCGGCGCCGCCGTTTGCGCGCGCAATGATCCAGGCCAGCACCCGCAGGTTGTCGCCAAATCCCGGCCACAGGAATCGGCCGCTGGCATCGCGGCGGAACCAGTTCACGTGGAAGATGCCCGGAGGATTCTTCAGCCGGCCGCCCATCGTGAGCCAATGGCCCCAGTAATCGGCGAAGTTGTAGCCGGCGAAGGGCTTCATCGCCATCGGATCGCGGCGCACGACGCCGACGTCGCCGGTTGCCGCCGCGGTCGTCTCCGATGCCATGCCGGCGCCGACCAGCACACCGTGGGCCCAGTCACGCGCCTGATAGACGAGCGGCGCGAGCGTCCGCCGGCGGCCGCCAAAGACAAGCGCGGTGATCGGCACGCCTTCGGGCGCGTCGGTCTTCGGCGAATAACTCGGATTCTGTTTCGCGGCCACCGTGAACCGGGAATTCGGATGCGCGGCAGGTCCCTTCGCCGGGTCGTAGGGACGGCCCTGCCAGTCGGTCACCGGCTGGCCCTCGTCGAGACCCTCCCACCACGGCTGGCCGTCCGCGGTCATGCCGACGTTCGTGAATATCGTGTCGTGCCGGATCATCTCGTAGGCGTGGCGATTGGTTTTTGCATTCGTGCCGGGCACGACGCCGAAATAACCGGCTTCCGGGTTGATCGCCCAGAGCCGCCCATCCTCGTTCGGATGCAGCCAGGCGATGTCGTCGCCCACCGTCCAGACCTTCCAGCCCGGCATCGCCGCCGGCGGGATCAGCATCGCGAGATTGGTCTTGCCGCAGGCCGATGGAAACGCGCAGGCGAGGTAATGCGTCTCGCCCGCCGGATTCTCGATGCCGACGATCAGCATGTGCTCCGCAAGCCAGCCTTCCTGGCGCGCCTGCCAGCTCGCGATCCGTAGCGCATGGCACTTTTTGCCGAGCAGCGCATTACCGCCGTAGCCCGAACCGAAGCTCTGGATCTCAAGAGACTCGGGGAAGTGCATGATGAAGCGGCGCTTGGGGTCGAGCTCCCCGATCGAGTGCAGTCCGCGGACGAAGACGCCGTCTTTCGCGATGCGGGCGAGCGCCGCCTTGCCCATGCGGGTCATCAGCTTCATGTTCGCCGCAACGTAGGCGCTGTCCGTGATCTCGACGCCGCAGCGCGCCAGCGGCGAATCGATCGGCCCCATGCAATACGGAATCACGTACATCGTGCGCCCGCGCATGCAGCCCTCGAACAGCGCGTCCATTTTCCTGCGCGCTTCCGCCGGCGCCATCCAGTGATTGTTGGGTCCGGCATCCGCCTCGCGTTCCGGACAGACGAACGTCAGGTTCTCCACCCGGGCGACGTCGGACGGGTGAGAGCGGTGCAGGTAACAGCCTGGGAATGATTTCGCGTCGAGCGCGAGCAGTTCGCCGGATGCGAGCATGCGATCCAGCAGTTCGCGGTATTCCTGCTCCGAGCCGTCGCACCAGTGCACGCGCTCGGGTCGCGTGCGATGCGCAACCTGCTCGACCCAGCGGCGCAGGGTCTGGGGCGCCGATGCGGGCGCTGTCAGTCGGTCCGGTGCTGTCGCCATGCCAGTCTCGCGGGGATAAGCAGGGATTATAAGCAGGCTTGCCGGACCCGGCCGAATTGGGCGAAGCGCGGACTTGAAAGCCGTTGATCTCGCAAGACTTTGCCCGGAGACTCCCGGGATGCAACCAATGGGTCATTTTGCAGGATTGCTGGGGCCGGACGGCCCGCTGGCGCGCGTCATCGACGGTTTCGAGTCCCGCCGCGAACAGCAGGTGATGGCGGACTGGGTCGGCGAAACGCTCGATGCGCGCGGCATGCTGGCGGTCGAGGCGGGCACCGGCACCGGGAAGACCTTCGGTTATCTGGTGCCCGTGCTGCTGTCAGGCCGGCAGGCCATCATTTCCACCGGCACGCGCACACTGCAGGACCAGCTGTTCCATCGCGACCTGCCGACGGTCGCGCGCGCGCTGGGCCGGCCGGCGCGGGTCGCGCTCCTGAAGGGCCGCGCCAATTACCTGTGCCGCCACCGGCTCGAACTGACCGAGACGCTGCCGGGCCTCCCCGGCATTGCCCCGCCCGACAGCCGGATGGTCGCGCGCATCCGCAAATGGTCGAGCACGACGGTCACCGGCGATCTCTCCGAAGTGAAGAGCCTGCGCGACACGGACCCCGCGTGGGCCGCGGTGACCTCGACGCGTGAGAACTGCCTCGGCACCGAATGTCCGCAGTTCGGGAGATGCCATGTGGTGGCCGCGCGCCGCGAAGCGCAGGCGGCCGACATCGTTGTCGTGAACCACCACCTGCTGCTGGCGGATCTCGCCATGAAGGACGAAGGCTTCGGCGAACTGCTGCCCGGCACCGAGGCGGTCGTGCTCGACGAGGCGCACCAGGTGCCGGAGATCGCCGCGCAGTTTTTCGGGCGGTCGTTGACGACGCGGCAGCTCGTCGCGCTGTCGCGCGACGCGCTCGCCGAGCTGGGGCGCGCGGGGCTTGCGCACGGCGAGGTGCGCCAGCGCATCGCGGCGCTCGACGAGGCGGCCCTGCAGGCGCATTCCGCGATCGCGGGCCTGGGCGAGCGCGTGGCGTGGGAAGCATTGCCAGAATCGTTTCCGGCGGCGCTCGACGACACCCGCGATGCATTGCGACGGCTGGGTGAGGAACTTACGTCGGTCGATCCCGAGGATCCGGGCCTGCGCCAGTGCGCGCGCCGCGCGACCAAGCTCGCCGAGACACTGCATGCGCTGCTCGACTTCGAGACGGACAGCGGCCTGCGCTGGGTCGAGCCGGGACCGCGCGGCTTCACGCTGTCGTTCACGCCATTCGAAGTGGCGACGCGGCTCGGCGAGCTGATGAAGGCGCAGGGAGGCGCCTGGATCTTCACCTCGGCGACGCTGGCGGTTGGGGACGATTTTTCACATTTCCTCGGCCGCATCGGCGCTCCGGCAGCGCCCTCGGTGCGCATCGACAGCCCGTTCGATTTCGCTCGTCAGGCACTTCTATATCTGCCGTCCGGGATGCCGGATCCCGGCAGCCGCGAGCACACGGGCCGCGTCATGGATACGGCGCTGCCATTGATCGAGGCCGCCGGCGGCCGCAGCTTCCTGCTGTTCACCAGTCACCGCGCATTGCGCGAGGCTGCGCGCCTGCTCGAATCCCTGCCGGGCTTCACGCGCCGCTACCCGCTGCTCGTGCAGGGAGAGGCTCCGCGCGAATCCCTGCTGAAGCGCTTTCGCGAGCTCGGCAATGCCGTGCTGCTCGGCACCGCCAGCTTCTGGGAAGGCGTGGACGTGCGCGGGCATGCGCTCGCCGTCGTCGTCATCGACAAGCTGCCGTTCGCCGCGCCGGAGGATCCGTTGCTGAAAGCGCGGCTGGAGGGCATCAGACGCCGCGGCGGCAATGCGTTCCGGGATTTCCAGTTGCCGCAGGCGGTGCTCGCCCTGAAACAGGGCTTTGGCCGGCTGATACGCGATCGCGAGGATTTCGGCGTGGTTGCGATCTGCGATCCGCGGCTGCAGAGCCGCGGCTACGGCCCGATGTTCCTCGCTGCGCTGCCGCCCGCGCGCGTGGTCACGGAACTCGGCGAAGCCGTGTCGTTCCTGCGCCGCCGGATTTGCGAGGCGGGGCTCGCGCCATCCGAAGCCCTGCTGGCATGAAGCTGCTGGCGCTCGATTCCGCAACCGAAGCCTGCTCCGCCGCCTTGCTGCAGGACGACGTGGTCAGCGAACGATTCGAGATCATCGGCCGCGGGCATGCCGAACGCCTGCTGCCGATGGCGGACGCGCTGCTGCGCGAGGCCGGGATTGGCATCGGCGATGTCGATGCGATCGCATTCGGACGCGGTCCCGGCAGCTTCACCGGCCTGCGGATCGCCGCGGGAATCGCGCAGGGCCTTGCCGCCGGCGCGCGGCTGCCGGTCGTGCCGGTCAGCAACCTCGCCGCAATCGCGGCCGCCGGCGCGCGCAACTCGGGCGCCACGCACATCGTTGCCTGCCTCGATGCCCGCATGGGCGAGGTTTACTGGGCCGCCTACGAAATGCGGGACGGCATGCCGGTCGCGGTCACCGACGAACGGTTGTCGAAGCCGGATGCCGTCGCGCCGCCACATCCCGGTCCGTGGCACGGGGCTGGCCACGGTTTCGGCGCGTATCCGGCCCTCGCGGAACGGCTGGGCGGACGGCCGGCGGGAATCGACGCGACCCTGCTGCCGCGCGCATCGGACATCGCAAGGCTGGGCGCCGTCGAACTGGCCGCCGGCCGCACGGTGGCGGCGCCGCGGGCGCTGCCGGTTTACCTGCGAAACGAAGTCGTGCACAGGCGTTGAAGCGAGCGGTGTCATAATTCTGAAACGATGACACGCCACGCTGCGCGTCTGCTCATGGCTGAAATCCGCATCCTGGTGACCGAGGACGAGCAGCCCATACGCGACCTGATCGCTTTCGGCCTGCGGCGTGCGGGTTTCCAGGTTGCGCTCGCCGACACCGCCCAGTCGGCACGCGCCAGCATCGCCGACCGGCGGCCGAACCTGATCCTGCTGGACTGGATGCTGCCGGATACCAGCGGACTGGAACTCGCACGGCAGCTGCGCCGGGATCCGGAAACCCGCGACATCCCGATCATCTTCCTGACGGCACGTGCCGACGAATCGGAGAAGGTCACGGGACTGGAAGGCGGCGCGGACGACTATCTGACGAAACCCTTTTCCGCCCGTGAACTGACGGCCCGCATCCAGGCCGTGTTGCGCCGGAGTGCGCCCGCCGGCAGCGAGGAGCGGATCAGCGTCGATGGATTGACGCTCGACCAGGCGGGACATCGGGTGCTGGCCGGCGGTCATGCCGTCAGCGTCGGTCCGACGGAATACCGTCTGCTCGCGTTCCTGATGACGCATCCAGATCGCGTGTATTCGCGCAGCCAGCTGCTCGACCGCGTCTGGGGCGGTAATGTCTATGTCGAGGAGCGCACGGTGGACGTCCATATCCGCCGTCTGCGCAAAGCGCTCGAGCCGAGCGGCTGCGACCGGCTGGTGCAGACCGTGCGCGGCGCGGGCTACCGGTTCTCGGCGCAGGACGGCTGAGCCATGTTATCCGCCTGGACCTTTGCGCTGGCGCGGCTTGCCATCGCGCTCGCGGTCGCTGTCCTTGGCGGGCTCATCTCCGGGCACATTGCCTTGTGGCTCGCGGTCGTGCTCGGCGGCGTGCTCGCCTGGCAGTTCGCCAATCTGTTCCGGCTGCAACGCTGGCTGCGCCACCGATCGCATGAGGACCCGCCGGAAATCGGCGGCGTCTGGGGCGACGTCGTCATGATCATCAACCGCATCTACCGGCGCAAGCAGTTCCACAAGCGGCGCGTGACGCAGCTGTTCCGCGAGTTCCGGCGACTGACGGCCGCGCTGCCGGACGGCGCCGTGCTCCTGTCGCCGCACCGGGAAATCCTCTGGTTCAACCGGGCGGCGGCCCTGATGCTCGGCCTCAAGCGCAAGGCGGACCGCGGCATGCCGATCGAGAACCTGATCCGCCAGCCGGAGTTCACCGATTATCTGAGCCGCGGCGGCAGCGGCGGCGTCGTCGTCCGCGTGCTGGGCGGCGAAGTCTCGCTGGCGCTGATCGTCATACCGGCCGGGGAGCAATTCCTGCTGCTGGTGCGCGATGTGACGCGCGAGGCCCGGCTGGAGCAGATGCGCAAGGATTTCGTCGCCAATGCCTCGCACGAGCTTCGCTCGCCGTTGACCGTAATTTCCGGATACCTGGATGAACTCGGCGAGGAAAGCGGTCTGACGCCCGAATGGCGCGACCCGATTGCCGACATGCGCCGCCAGGCGGCCCGCATGCGCGAAATTGTCGACGACCTGCTCGAACTCTCGCGGCTCGAATCGACGGCCGATGAAGCCCCGCAACTGCCGGTGGACATGGCGGAACTGCTCAAGCGCCTGGTGCGCGAAGCGAGGGCTTCCGAGACGACGGCTGCGCGGCTGGAACTCCAGGTCGACCGCGACATTGGCGTGCTCGGCATCGAGAGCGAATTGCATTCGATCGCGTGGAACCTGATCTGGAATGCCGTCAAGTACACGCCGGCCGGCGGTACCATCACCGTGCGCTGGGCGCGCGGCCCGGCGGGCGCGCGATTGGTGGTGCAGGACACCGGCATCGGCATCGCGGCCGAGCACCTGCCGCGGCTGACCGAGCGTTTCTACCGGGTCGATCGCGCCCGCGCACGGGCGAAGGGCGGATCGGGTCTCGGCCTCTCGATTGTGAAACATGGATTACAGCGGCATGGCGGGCGGCTGGAAATAACGAGCCAGGAGGGCGCCGGTTCGACTTTCACCGCGCATTTTCCGGCACGCAGGCTCACGATACGACGGCCGGCGGAAACAAAAGTGTCATAATCGATACCATACTCCGGTCGCTCGCACTGCAGCCACGGTGCGAGATGTTAGTACCAACCGGAGTCAGGCTCGTGAACAAGACCCTTCTGCATGTCGCTGTCGCCACCTTCCTGGCCGCGCCGGCGTACGCACAGCAAGCCCCGACCATGGGAGAAATCCTGCGGCAGTTGCAGGCGCTCGGGCAGCGCGTCGAGAAGCTCGAGCAGGACAATGGCGCGCTCAGGGCGCAAAACGCGGAACTGCGGGAGAAGAACGATCGCATCGAGGCGACGACCGAATACCTGCGTTCCAATGCGTCGGCGACGCGCAAGCAGCTGGCGGAGGAAGAATTGAAGGTTGCCGAGGCCGAGCGCATCAGCAAGGCAGCGGAATGGGCGTCGCGGATCAGCTGGAAAGCGGATCTCCGTTATCGCCACGAGGTCCTGGATCCGGCGGAGGCGGCGGACGATCAGACCCGGCACCGTATACGGGCACGCTTCGGCATGAACGGGAAGATCAGCGACACTTTGGCTGCGACGATCCAGATCGCGACGAATGGCGGCAACAACGATCCCCGATCCACCAACCAAACGCTCGGCGAAGGATCGACGCGCAAGGGCGTCGGCATCGACCTGGCCTACGTGGACTGGAAGCCGGTCGACGGTCTGTCGCTGCAGGCCGGCAAGATGCCGCAGCCCTGGTACAAGACGCCGGGCCAGCTGTGGGACAGCGACATCACGCCGGAAGGGATGGCAGCCAGATACACGCGCGGACCGTTCTTCGCGAGCGCCTTCGGCTACTGGCTGTCAGAGCGCAGCACCGCGAGCGATGCCACGCTTCTCGGCGGGCAACTCGGACTGACCGGCAGTCTGGGCGCGGCCAGGCTGACGGGCGCCGTAGGCTATTACGATTACGGCGGTGTCGAGGGACAGATCACGACGCTGGCGACGGGATGCGTCCCCAATTCCGTGTTTTTCGGCGGCCCGCAGGGCAACACGACGGTGCTCGACGGCGCCTGCGCGACTCTCGCAAACGACTTCAACATCATCGAGGGCCTGGTGCAGGCCGACATGGCGATCGGCACGCTGCCGCTGACACTGTTCGCTCATTACATGCGGAACCAGGAAGCGGAAGATCTTGACACGGCCTACAACGCAGGCTTCGTGCTCGGCAAGGCGAGCAATCCGCGTAGCTGGGAATTCACGTATTTCTACCAGTCCGTCGAGAAGGACTCGCAGTTCGGCCAGTTCACGGAGTCAGACTTCGGGGGTGGCGTTACCGACACCGAGGGCAGCGTGCTGCGTGTAGGGTACGCGCCGGCCAGGAACTGGCTGCTGAACGGCACCTATTACCTGAACGACCGTTTCGTCGACGCGCCAGACGCAATCGAACGCGACTATGAGCGTTACCAGTTCGACCTGAACTTCAGGTTTTGAGGGCGAATAAGCCTGTCATGCACCTGTCATACGCCTCGCCTATCGTATTCAGGCTCGGACAGGCCGAGCGGCGGGGCCCCGCGGGCGACTGACAGAATGGTAAATGAAAGCAAGAGGTTAGAGAGACATATGAAAGCATTTTCGCTGTTGACGGTTGTCGGCGCCCTGGCCGCGGGTCTCGCGATGACGCCCATGCCCGCCGCGGCCGAGATCATCAGGATCGACGGATCGAGCACGGTGTTTCCGGTAACCGAGGCGGTTGCCGAGGAATTCCAGATCAAGAAGCGCGGCAAAGTGCGCGTGACGGTCGGCATCTCCGGCAGCGGTGGCGGCTTCAAGAAGTTCTGTCGCGGCGAGACGGACGTGCAGAACGCCTCGCGCCCGATACTGACCGAGGAAATGGCGGCCTGCCGCGCGGCGGGCGTAAAGTACTATGAGCTGCCGGTCGCCTACGACGCGCTGACAGTCGCGGTAAGTCCGCAGAACAACTGGATCACACAGCTCACGGTCGATGAGCTCAAGAAGATATGGGAGCCGGCCGCCCAGGGCAAAATCTTGCGCTGGAACCAGGTCAATCCGAAGTGGCCGAACGCGCCGCTGGTGCTGTTTGGCGCGGGTTCGGATTCCGGCACATTCGATTACTTTACTGAAGCGATCGTCGGCAAGGCCAAATCGAGCCGCGGCGACTTCACCGGCAGCGAGGACGACAACGTCCTGGTGCAGGGCATCGCCAATAATAAAAACGCGCTGGGTTACCTGCCTTATGCCTACTACGCTCCGAACAAGAGCCGTCTGAAGGCGGTTGCGATCGTAGGCAAGTCCGGCAAGGCTGTCGCGCCCGCGCTCGAGAACGTGACCAACGGTTCCTACGAGCCGCTGTCGCGTCCGCTCTTCATCTACGTCAGCGAGAAGGCGGCGCGGCGCCCTGAAGTCAAGGAGTTCATTGGCTACTATCTGACCGAGAGCGTGCCGCTGATCGAAGAAGTTAAATACCTGCCGTTGCCGGCGAAGGCCTACGCGCAGGCGGCAAAACATTTCCGCGAGGGCAGGCTCGGCACCGCCTTCGGCGGCGTGCCCGAGGTGGGCCTGAAGGTCGAAGAGCTGCTGGCACGCGAAGCCAAGCTGTGACGGGCGCCGCGCCGCTGCGGGGCCGGATGGGCCCGCACGGCGCGGCCGAGTTTGCGGTTGGAATCCGATCCGATTAGCCTGTTGCCGGCATTGCATCGCCGGGAGCGGAGCCCAGCCGGGCTCCGCCGTTCGTTCACTGCCTCGGCGACAGACGGGGCGCGTCCGCGCGGCAAGAGAGAATGACGACCGAAGCAGTCCGCGATTTTGCCCCTCTGCGGTCGGCGCTGCGATATCGCAAGGCCCGCGACCGGGTCGTGGAAACCGGTTTGCTGGCAGCCGCGCTGGTCGCGGTATTCACGACGGTCGCCATCGTCTTCGTCCTGGTCGTCGAATCCCTGCCGTTTTTCCGCGCGGTTTCACTGGTCGATTTCCTCACGGACACCATGTGGACGCCGCTGTTCGCCGAGGCGCGCTACGGCATCATGCCGCTCGTCGCCGGCACGCTGGTCACGACGCTGGTTGCGCTCGCGGTCGCCATTCCATTCGGCACGATCATCGCGATCTACCTGAGCGAGTTTGCGCCGTTCAGGCTGCGGGAGATCGTCAAGCCGGCGCTGGAGCTGCTGGGCGCGGTGCCGACCGTCGTGTACGGTTATTTCGCACTGATGATCGTGACGCCGTTCCTGCAGCGATTCATGCCGGAGCTGCCAGGTTTCAACATGCTGTCGGCGGGCCTCGTGATCGGCATCATGATCATTCCCTACGTCGCCTCCGTCAGCGAGGATGCGATGCGCGCCGTGCCCAATTACATGCGCGAGGGCAGCTATGCCATGGGCGCGACCCGCTTTCAGACGGCGACGCGCGTGGTCGTGCCGGGCGCGCTGTCGGGCATTGCGGCGGCGTACATCCTCGGCATATCGCGCGCCGTCGGCGAGACCATGGTCGTGGCCATCGCCGCGGGCCTGCAGCCAAACCTGACCTGGGATCCCACCGAGCCGGCGGCGACGATCACGGCCTTTATCGTGCAGGTCAGCCTCGGCGACCTGCCGCACGGCAGCATCGGGTATCAATCGATCTTTGCGGTGGGACTGGTGCTCATGCTGATGACACTGGTCTTCAACATCGCGGGCTTTGCGCTGACGCGGCGTTTCCGCCAGGCCTATTGAGATGAGTGCCGTGACACCGGGACCCACGCTCGAAAGCATCCGCGCCGACGTCAACCGGCGCAAGGTCCTCGATCAGCTGTTCGTCGTCGTGGGTCTGCTGATGCTGTTCTCCGCGCTGCTGGTGCTGGTCGTGCTGTTCGTCGATCTGGTGCGTGACGGCGCCCCAAAACTGACCTGGGACTTCATCACGTCGTTTCCTTCGAGAAACGCGGGACGGGCGGGAATCCTCTCGGCCTGGGTCGGCACCTCGCTCATCATGCTGGTGACTGTGGCCGTGACGATGCCGGTCGGCGTGGCGGCGGCCATATACCTCGAGGAGTACGCGCCGAAGAACTGGCTGACCGCAATCATCGAGGTCAATGTCACGAATCTCGCGGGCGTGCCGTCGATCATCTACGGCCTGCTGGCGCTCGGGCTTTTCGTCTATCAGTTTCATCTCGGGCAAAGCGTGGCGGCGGCGGGTCTGACGCTTTCGCTGCTGATTCTGCCGATCGTCATTGTCGCGACGCGCGAATCGTTGCGCGCGGTTCCACGCGCCATCCGCGAAGCCGCCTATGCGCTCGGCGCCACGCGCTGGGAAGTGACGGCGCATCACGTGCTGCCGTATTCCACGGGCGGCATCCTCACCGGCATGATCATCGGACTGTCGCGGGCCATCGGCGAAACGGCGCCACTGATCACGATCGGCGCCATGTCTTTCATTGCATTTCTGCCGGAGTCGCCATTCAAGGGTGAATTTCCGTTCCTCTCGTTCTCCTGGCTCAAGGAATCCTTTACCGCCATGCCGATCCAGATGTTCAACTGGGTCTCCCGGCCCGATCCGGCATTTCAGATCAATGCGGCTGCCGCGGGCGCGATACTGCTGGGCATGACGTTGTTGATGAACGGCATCGCGATCTACGTGCGCTTCCGCTTTCGCAAGAGAATCAACTGGTGACCACGATGCAAGCCGGTTCCGATCGTGCTGACAAACCTGCGCAGGACGACCCCGCTGGCGTCGCGGCGAGCGACCGGGCGCCGGTGCAGGGTCATGGCGCCCCAAAGCTTTCGATCGATGCAACGCGAAAGTCCACGGTTGCGAGCGAAACGGCGACCATCAAGGCCCGGGCCGAATCCCTGTCGTTCCACTACGGACCGGTGCAGGCGTTGAAAGGCCTCAACATCGAAATACGGGAGAAGCAGGTGACTGCCCTGATCGGCCCTTCCGGCTGCGGCAAGACCACGTTCCTGCGCTGCTTCAACCGCATGCACGACTTGACACCCGGCACGCGCTACGAGGGCCGGATCGTGCTGTATCCGGATTCGCTGGATCTCATCGCGCGCAACGTCGACCCGATCGAAGTGCGGATGCGTATCGGCATGGTGTTCCAGAAGCCGAATCCGTTCCCGAAGTCGATATTCGAGAATGTCGCCTATGGCCTGCGGGTTCGCGGCCGCCGCTCCAATGCGCGGCTCGAGGAAGAAGTGGAGCAGGCGCTGCGCCGGGCGGCGCTGTGGGACGAAGTCAAGGATCGCCTGTCGATGTCGGGCCTTTCGTTGTCGGGCGGGCAACAGCAGCGCCTGTGTATTGCGCGCGCGCTGGCGACCAATCCCGAAATTCTGCTGTTCGACGAACCGACGTCGGCGCTCGATCCGATAGCGACGGCCCGCATCGAGGAACTGATTGCGGAATTGCGCGACCAGGTCACCGTGATCATCGTGACGCACAACATGCAGCAGGCCGCCCGCGTCTCCGATTACACGGCATTCATGTACCTGGGCGAGCTCATCGAATTCGACAACACGAGCAAGTTGTTCACCAATCCGGGACAGAAAGCGACCGAGGATTACATCACCGGGCGCTATGGCTGAGCCGACGAATGCGGAGCCGCGCATCAGGCTGTCCCGGTCGTTGCGATATGATGGAAGGCAGCCGGCAGCGCCGGCCGGGAGAGCACGTCATGGAACCCGCTGATCTTGGCCAGCATATCTCGCGCCGATTCAACGAGGACATGGAGCGCGTCCGAACGCGCGTCATGCAGATGGGCGGTTTCGTCGAGCAGCAGCTGCAGCAGGCTGTCGATGCGCTGATCACGGGCGACAGCGCGCTCGGCGAACAAATTGCCCGCGACGATTACAAAGTCAACCAGATGGAGGTCGAGATCGACGAGGAGTGCGGGCGCATCATCGCGACCCGCCAGCCAACCGCGTCGGACCTGCGCGTCATGGTCGCCATCATAAAAACCATCACCGACCTCGAACGCATCGGCGACGAAGTCGAGAAAGTCGGTTTCATTGCCGCCAAGCTGGCGACCATGGAAAAGCCGGCCGACAATTACCGTGAAATCCGCCACCTGGGCCGGCTGGTGACCGAAATGGTCCACGACGCGCTGCACGCGTTTGCGCGGCTTGAGGCAGACGAGGCGTTTGAAGTGGCGCGGCGCGACCGCAAGATAGACGAGGAATACGAGGCGATCCAGCGCCAGAACATCACGTTCATGATGGAGGATCCGCGCTCGATCCGGCGCGCGCTGGAAGTTATGTGGGTCGTGCGCGCACTCGAGCGCATCGGGGATCACGCGAAGAACATCTGCGAATACACCGTGTACATGGTGCACGGCAAGGACATCCGTCACCTGTCGCTCGACGATGCCGAGCGCCAGATCCGCGACTTCGCCCGCAGCCGCCAGGGCAGCTGACGCCGGTCCGATGGCTTCACGACGCACGCTCAACCTGGCCGGATTCGGTGCCAGCGCCGCGGCACTCGCTTTTGCGTTCTATTCGCAGCACGTCATGGGCCTGGTGCCCTGCCACCTGTGCATCTTCCAGCGAGTGACCATGGCGGCGCTTGCCGCCATCTTTCTGCTCGCAGCCCTGCTTTCGCGTCATGGCGGCCGTGGCGTCGTCTTCGCGGCCCTGATCGGGCTGGCGGGCGCCGCGACGCTGGTGACGGCGGGAAGGCACATCTGGATCCAGATGCAGCCCGAAGGAACGGTGGCCGCCTGCGGCTCCGATCTCGCGTTCATGCTCGACCTGCTGCCGGTGACGGAAGTCATCCTGCGGGTTTTCGAAGCCGGCGGCGAATGCGCCAAGGTCGATTTTTCGTTTCTCGGCCTTTCGATGCCGGCCTGGGTTTTCGCGCTCGCGCTCGTGCTGACGGTCGGCGGCATCTGGAACAACCTGCGGCGTGGACGGGTCGTTCCGCGCTGATCAGCCCGCGGCAGGCGCCGCCGGCAACAGGCGCTCCATCATGCCGACGAGCGCGCGATGCATCAGGTCAATGTCCTCGACCGGACAACATTCGTCGATCTTGTGGATCGACTCGTTGATGACGCCAAGTTCGACGATCTCCGCCCCGAGCGGATGAATGAAGCGGCCGTCGGATGTGCCGCCGCCGGTGGTGGCGTTCGGCGCGCGTCCGGTCAGCGCCTCGACGGCCGCGGTGACCGCGGCGGCAAGCCTGCCCGGCGGCGAGTAAAACGGCAGTCCGGCCTCGGACCAGTCGAGCGTATAGCGCACCCCATGGCGGTCGAGGATTTCCGTGACGGCTGCCTTCAGGCCCTCCAGCGTTTGCGCCGGCGACCACCGCAGGTTGAAGCGCGCGGTCAATTCGCCGGGTATGACGTTCGAAACGCCGGTGCCTGCATCGATGTTGCTGAACTGGAGGCTGGTCGGCTGGAAATTCCCGGAACCCTGATCCCACACCCGTGAAGTCAATTCCGCGAGCGCCGGTGCGAAGCGGTGTATCGGATTGTCGGCGCGATCGGGATAGGCGACGTGGCCCTGCACGCCATGCACGGCCACGCGGCCCGACAGCGAGCCGCGCCGTCCAATGCGCATGTTGTCGCCGAAGCGCTCGAGACTCGATGGTTCGCCGATCAGGCAGTAATCGATGCGCTGGCCGCGCTCGCAAAGCCAGTCGACGACCCGGCGGGTGCCATCGACGGACGGGCCTTCCTCATCGCTCGTGACCAGGAAGGCGATGGCCCCCGCGTGGTCCCTCCGGGCCGCGACGAATTCCTCGACGGCAGTGATCATTGCAGCCAGTCCGCTCTTCATGTCCGCGGCGCCACGGCCGTAAAGTCGGCCGTTCCGCAGCACCGGCTCGAACGGATCGGAAGTCCAGCGTTCGAGCGGCCCGGTCGGCACGATGTCCGTATGGCCGGCGAAGCAAAGCACCGGGCCATCGCCGCCGCGCCGGAAGGCCCAGAAATTGTCGACGTCGCCGAAGCGCAGACGCTCGACCGCGAATCCGAGCGGCTCCAGCCGGGCGATGAGCAGATCCTGGCAACCCGCGTCGGCCGGAGTCACCGATCGGCGCGCGATGAGCTGCCGCGTCAGTTCCACGGTCGGGGACCGGCGGCTCATGTCACGCACCACGCAGCAATTCGTTGATCGAGGTCTTTGCGCGGGTTTGCGCGTCGACTTTCTTGACGATGACGGCGCAGTAGAGCGAGTGCGAGCCGTCGGCAGCGGGCAGGCTGCCGGGCACGACGACCGAGCCTGCCGGGACGCGGCCGTAAGTGACCGTGCGCGATTCGCGATCGTAGATCCGCGTGCTCGCGCCGAGGAACACGCCCATCGACAGCACGGCGCCGCGCTCGATGATCACGCCCTCGACGACCTCCGAGCGGGCGCCGATGAAGCAGTCATCCTCGATAATCGTGGGCCGCGCCTGCAGGGGCTCCAGCACGCCGCCGATGCCGACGCCACCCGACAGGTGGACGTTACGGCCGATCTGCGCGCAGGAGCCGACCGTCGCCCAGGTATCCACCATGCTGCCCGCGCCGATCCAGGCGCCGACATTGACGAAGCAGGGCATCAGCACGGCATCGCGGGCCACGTGCGCGCCGGCGCGAACGATGGCTCCCGGCACGACGCGGGCGCCTTCCGCGCGAAAGTCGGCGTCCGTGTAGCCGCGGTACTTGAGCGGCAGCTTGTCGAAGAATCGCAGCGCGCCGGCTTCCACGATCGCGTTGTCGTGCGTTCGGAAGTGCAGCAGCACGGCCTTGCGCAGCCATTCGTTCACGCGCCAGCCGCCGTCGGCGGGCTCAGCCACGCGGGCTCGTCCGCTGCCGAGGAGCGCCAGGCATTCGTCGAGCGCGGTCATGAGCTCGCGCGGCGCGTGGTCGGGCGACAACGAAGCGCGCGCCTCGAAATGCCGCTCGACCAGCTCCTGAAGTTCCGACGCAGGGCGGTTCATGCCGCCACCTCGCGCGCATCGAGGGCGCGCTGCAGCGCGCCGGCGAGCGCGGCGCGCCGGTTTTCGGGCAATGACCGGCCGGCTTCATCGCGCACGTAGAATACGTCTTCCGCCCGCTCGCCGACGGTCATGATCTTGGCTCCGTGCAGTTCGACACGCTGCTCCCACAGGACCTTGCCGATTTCGGACAGCAGTCCCGGCCGGTCGCCGGCTACGACTTCCAGGATGGTGCGGCCATTGTCTTCATCATCGCTGAAACTGACCTGCGTCGGGGTCGTGAACATGCGTGCCTGCCGTGGCATGCGCCGGGTCACGGCGGGAGTCGCGGCGCCGCGTTCCGCCAGCGACTTCGCGAGCTGCCGTTCGATCGATGCCATGCGCTGGCGATCCGTGATCGGCAGGCCGGTGTCTTCAAGCACGAGATAACTGTCGAGGCTGCCGCCGTCGGCGGTCGGCGTGATGCGCGCGTCCTGGATGCTGAGTCCCATCTGGTCGAGCGCGGCCGTCGCGCGCGCGAAGCTGTGGTGGCGTCCGATGGTGTGGACGAGCACGACCGTCGCGCCGCCGCGTCCCGGGTGCTCCGCGACCGCGACCAGCGCACCGGCATCGTCCGGCATCCGCACGGCGATGGCGCGCGTATGCCAGGCGATCTCGGGCGCGGAGTGCCGGAGAAAGTAATCGTCGGTGAGCGTCTGCCAGACGCGCGCAACGGCGGCGGGATCGACGCCAGCCGCGCCGAGCAGGTCGCGGGCCTGGGCTTGCGTCCCGGCGATCAGCTGTTCCCGGTCGAGCGGGCTCTCGAGACCGCGCCGCAGCGCCTGCTTGACGCGCTCGTACAGTTCGTCGAACAGGGTCGCTTTCCAGGAATTCCACAGTTTCGGATTGGTGCCGCGCACGTCGGCGACGGTCAGCACGTACAGGTAGTCGAGCCGGTTTTGGTCGCCGACCTCGCGCGCGAACGCGTTGACGACCTGCGGATCGGCGATGTCCTGCTTCTGCGACGTGACGGACAGCCGCAGATGGTGGCGCACGAGCCAGGCGACCAGGCGCGCGTCGTACCGCGTCAGGCCCTGTTCGAGACAGAACGCCTCGGCGTCCACGGCGCCGAGTTCGGAGTGGTCGCCGCCGCGTCCCTTCGCGATGTCGTGGAAGATCGCCGCGAGGTAGGCGAGCTCCGGTTTCGGCAGCGCGCGGAAGATCTGCGCGAGCTTCGGGAATTCGTGGTCATAGCGTTCGAGCGCGAAGCGGCGCAGGTTGCTGACGACGAACAGCGTATGCGCATCGACCGTCCAGGCATGGAACAGGTCGTACTGCATGCGCCCGACGATGCGCCCGAAGGCGGGAATGTAGCGGCCGAGCACGCCGTAGAGATTCATGCGCCGGAGTTCGTGCGTGACGCCGGCGGGGGCGCGCAGGATGTCGAGGAACAGGCGGTGATTGCGCGGGTTCTGGCGGAACTCCTCGTCGATCAGCCACAGGTTCTGCGTGACCAGACGGATCGTATTCGCACGCACGCCCGAGAGGCGCGGGTTCTGCTGCAGCACCAGGAAGAGCTCGAGCAGCGCCGACGGTTCGCGCGTGAACACGTCCGGCGCGGTCACTTCGAGGAATTCGTCGCGTTCCTGGAACTGGCGCGACAGCGGCAGGACCGGCGCATCGCGGTCGGCGAGTATCTCCTCGCGGAAATGCTGAAGCAGCAGCTCGTTCAGCCAGCTCACGAACATCGCGGTGCGGTAGTAACGCTGCATGAACTGCTCGACCGCGAGCGTATAAGTCGCATCCTCGTAGCCGAACATGTGCGCGAGCCGGATCTGGTGGTCGAACAGCAGCCGGTCCTCGCGCCTGCCCGTGACGAGATGCAGCGCGAAGCGGATGCGCCACAGCCAGGATTGCGCCGACTCGAGCTGCGCGAGCTCGCGGGCCGTCAGGAAGCCGTGGCCGGCGAGCTCTTCGAGCGTGTCGGCGCCGAAATGCCGCTTGGCGACCCAGCCGATGGTCTGCAGGTCGCGCAGGCCCCCGGGGCTCTGCTTGACGTTCGGCTCCAGGTTGTAGGCGGTATCGTGGAACCGGTGATGGCGCTCGGCCTGCTCGCGCAGCTTCGCGTCGAAGAAATCGCGCGACGACCACATCCGGTCGGCGGCGAGGGCGCGGCGCATCGCGGCGAAGAGCGCGGGCGGGCCCGCCAGCAGGCGCGCCTCGATCAGGGCTGTTGCGACGCCGATGTCCGCGAGCGCCTCGCGCTGGCAATCGTCGACATTGCGCACGCTGTGCCCGGTTTCGAGCCCGATGTCCCACAGGAAAGTCAGGAAGCGTTCGAGTTGCGCGGTCCAGCCCGGCTGCTCGCCCTGGGGCAGCAGCACCATGACGTCGACGTCCGAGCAGGGCAGGAGTTCGCCGCGTCCGTAACCGCCGACCGCCACCAGCGCGACCGAGGCAGCGGCATCGGCGGCATGCAATTCGAAAGCGCTTAGCACCAGCGCATCGACGAGCCGCGCGCGGTCGCGGACCAGCGTGCCGACCGGCTCCAGTGCGGCGAAGCGTTCCCGGAGTTCACGGTCGCCGTCGGCGAGCGCGGCGCGAAAATCGCGGGCCCCGCGCGCGCCGCCAGCGAGTCGCGCCGCCAGCGTGTCGAGAAATGGCCAGCGGGGTGCCGCGGCGCCGGCGCCGCCTGCCGGCGCGTCGCCTGTGGGGGTCTCTCTATGCGGCACGAGTCAGGCCGCGGCGCGATCCGCCGCGCCCTGGGTCAGGACTTCGACGCCCTGCGCCGTCACCAGCACGGTGTGCTCCCATTGCGCCGACAACGAATGATCCTTCGTGACGACGGTCCAGCCGTCGCCCAGCAGCTTCACGTGGCGCCGGCCGGCATTGACCATCGGTTCCACGGTGAAGGTCATTCCCGCTGACAGCGTCATGCCGGTGCCGGGCTCCCCGTAATGCAGGACCTGGGGGTCCTCATGGAACACGCGCCCGATGCCATGGCCGCAGTACTCGCGGACGACGGAATAGCCCTCGGATTCGACATACCGCTGGATGGCGTGTCCGAGATCGCCGAGCCGCAGGCCCGGCTTCACGAGCCGGATGCCCCGCCACATGGCCTCGAAGCCGATTTTGCACAGCCGCTTCGCCTGCACGGAGGCTTCGCCGACGAAGAACATGCGGCTGGTGTCGCCGTGAAACCCGTCCTTGATGACGGTCACGTCGACATTGACGATGTCGCCGTCGCGCAGGATGCGCTCGCCCGGTATCCCGTGACACACGACGTGATTGACCGAGGTGCAGATGGACTTCGGAAAACCCTTGTAATTCAACGGGGCAGGAACCGCCTCCTGTTCCTTGACGATGTAATCGTGGCAGATCCTGTCCAGCTCGCCGGTCGTGATGCCCGCCACGATCCGGGGTCCGATCATGTCCAGTACGTCCGCCGCCAGGCGCCCGGCCACGCGCATCGCCTGCTGCTCGGCCGGCGACTTGATGGAGACCGTATGGTGGCTTGGCATCAGCATGGCGTCGGGGCGTCGGCAGGGGACCCGGGAGTGCGTCTATCACGTTGTTTAGACGGGACAAAGATGGTATAAAGCGCGGCGTTTTTTCTCAACCAAATCCACACGCGTATCGTCACGTGCGGCTGGGTGCCGGACAGAAAAGTCCGGTTGCCGCATGCGGATCCGCGGAGGGCTAACCCGGAAGGAGTGATCATGGCTGCATTGTCCATGAGGCAGATGCTTGAGGCGGGGGTTCATTTCGGCCATCAGACCCGCTTCTGGAATCCCAAGATGGCGCCGTTCATTTTCGGCGAACGGAACAAGATTCACATCATCAATCTCGAGCGCACGCTGCCGCTCTACAACGACGCCGCCAGCTTCGTGAAGGGCGTGGTCGGCGACGGCGGCAAGGTGCTGTTCGTCGGCACCAAGCGCAGCGCGCGGGATGCGATCCAGGCGGAAGCGGTCCGCTGCGGCATGCCCTTCGTCAACCAGCGCTGGCTGGGCGGCATGCTGACCAATTTCAAGACCATCCGGCAGTCCATCAAGCGGCTGCACGAACTCGAAGAGCTGCGCGAGTCGGGCGCGCTCGAGCGCCGCAACAAGAAAGAAGCCCAGATGCTCCGCCGCGAGATGGACAAGCTGATGCGCAGCCTCGGCGGCATCAAGGACATGAACGCCCTGCCTGATGCGCTGTTCGTCGTGGACGTGGGTCACGAGGAGATCGCCGTGCACGAGGCGCAGAAGCTCGGCATACCGGTCGTGGCGGTCGTCGACAGCAACTGCTCGCCGGATGGCATCGACTTCGTGATTCCTGGCAACGACGACGCGATGAAGGCGATCCATCTCTATGCGGCCGGCATCGCCGACGCGGTGCTGGACGGCAAATCGTCGGTGCCCATCGTGCCGGCGGGCGAGGACGAGTTCGTCGAGCTCGACGAGGAAGGCCAGCCGCGGCGCAAGTCCGCTCAGCGCCCCGCGCGCAGGGCCGCGAATATCCGGCGCAAAACACCGGCGCGCGTACGCCAGTCCGCGGAAACGGCTTCGGCGGCGACGATGTTGCCGGTCGGCGCGGCGGAGGTCGTCACGGATGTCCCCGACGACCAGCCGGTAGTCGACGAGGTCACGCCGGATGCGACGCAGGGCAAGCCGGCGGCGCGCCGCCGCCCGGCCGCGCGCAAGCCTGAACGGGCCGGGGGCTGACGATGACGATCACGGCAGAGACGGTCAAGGTGCTGCGCGAGCGCACCGGCGCCGGCATGATGGAATGCAAGAAAGCGCTGGTTGAAACCGGCGGCGATCTCGATGCCGCGGCGGAGATCATGCGCAAGGCGGGGCTTGCCAAGGCCGACAGGAAGGCGGCGCGCATCGCCGCGGAAGGCGCGCTGGTGACGGCGAAGAGCGCGGACGGACGCAGGGCGGCGCTGGCGGAAGTGAACTGCGAGACGGATTTCGTCGCGCGGCAGCCGGATTTGCTGGCGTTCGCCCGGCAGGTCGCCGAGGCGGCGCTCGCGGCTTCGGCCACCGAGCCCGCGGCGATTGCCGCGCTGCGTCTCGGCGACGGCAAGACGGTCGAGGAAACCCGGCGTCACCTGATCGCTAAGATCGGCGAGAAGATCGACGTCCGGCGCGTGGGCCTGCTGGATGCGCCGGACCGCGTCGGCAGCTACGTGCACGGCATCCGCATCGGGACGCTGGTTGGCCTGAAGGGCGGCGACGAGACGCTCGCGCGCGATCTCGCGATGCATGTGGCGGCGGCCAATCCGCGCTACGTGGCGGTTGCGGACGTGCCGGCGGACGTGGTCGCGAAGGAACGCGAGATCCTGGCCGCCCAGGCATCGGCGGAAGGCAAGCCGCCGGCGATCGTCGAGAAGATGGTCGAAGGGCGGCTGCGCAAATACCTGGCCGAGATCTGCCTGACCGGGCAGGCGTTCGTGAAGGATCCCGATACTACCGTCGGCAAGCTGCTGGAAGCCGGCAAAGCGTCGGTCACGGGCTTCCTGCGCTATGAGGTCGGCGAAGGCATCGAGAAGAAGCAGGAAAACTTCGCGGCCGAGGTGATGGCCCAGGTCAAGGCGGCCGAAGGCCGCGGCGCCGGATCCTGACCCGGCACCGTAAGAAGAAGGGGATCGGTATGGCGGACACCCAATCGCGGCAGCCGCTGAAGCGCATCCTGCTCAAGGTCAGCGGCGAGGCGCTGCTCGGCTCCGCGGATTACGGCATCGACCCCGCCGTGCTGAAACGCGTCGCCGGCGAAATCCGGGATGTCATGGCGCGCGGCGTGGAGGTAGCGGTCGTCATCGGCGGCGGCAACATCTTCCGCGGCGCGGGCCTCGCGCGCGCCGGCATGGACCGCGTGACCGCCGATCACATGGGCATGCTGGCGACGGTCATGAACGCACTCGCACTGCAGGATGCGCTCGAAGCGCAGGGCGCGCATGCACGTGTCATGTCGGCGGTCCGGGTGCAGGAAGTCTGCGAGGATTACATCCGCCGCCGCGCGGTCAGGCACCTCGAAAAGGGCCGCTGCGTGATCTTCGCGGCGGGCACCGGCAATCCGTTCTTCACGACCGACACGGCCGCTTCCCTGCGGGCCATCGAGATCGGTGCGGACCTGCTGCTGAAAGCGACCAAAGTCAATGGCGTCTATGACCAGGACCCGGCCCGCAATGCGAAGGCCGAGCGCTATCGCAGGCTGTCGTTCGACAAGGTGCTCGACGACCGGCTCGCCGTGATGGACGCGACGGCGATCGTGATGTGCCGCGACAACGGACTGCCGCTTCGTGTCTTCAACCTGATGAACGAAGGCGACCTGATGCGGATTGTCGACGGGGAAGATGTCGGCACGCTGGTCGCGAACGGCCTGTAAGGGCGCCATCGAGGGCATTCGCATGCAAGAAGAGATGAGCCGCGACGCAACCCAGCGCATGGCCAAATGCGTGGCCACGCTCCGGGATCACTACCGCAAGATGCGCACGGGCCGCGCCAACGTGGGCCTGCTCGACGGCATCAAGGTCGACTATTACGGCAGCGAAGTGCCGCTCAACCAGGTGGCGAGCGTCAACGTCGAGGATTCGCGGACGCTCGTCGTTTCGCCATGGGACAAGTCGGCGGTCGCCGCGGTCGAGAAGGCGATCCTGAAGTCGGACCTCGGGCTCACGCCGAATACGGCGGGGCAGGTGATCCGGCTGCCGCTGCCGGCGATGACCGAGGAACGCCGCAAGGACCTGACTAAGGTCGCGCGCCACGAAGCGGAGAGCGCACGCGTCGCCGTGCGGGGCGTCCGGCGCGACCTGATGAACGAGCTGAAGGAGATGCTCAAGGAGAAGCTGATCTCGGAGGATGACGACCGCCGCGTCCAGGACGAGATCCAGAAGCTGACGGACCGGCACGTGCACGAGATCGACGCCGCGCTCGCCGAAAAAGAAAAAGAGCTGTTGCAGGTCTGAAATGGCGGTCCTAGCCACTCCGCAGGCCGGCGCGGGCCCGGTGCCCCGCCATGTCGCCGTGGTCATGGACGGCAATGGTCGCTGGGCCGAGCAACGCTCGCTGCCACGCGCCGCCGGCCATCGCGCCGGCGCCCGCGCCGTGCGCACGACCATCGAGCAGTCGGTGCGCCATGGCGTGACGTCGCTGACCCTGTTCGCCTTTTCGAGCGAGAACTGGCGCCGGCCGCCTGACGAGATCGGCGTCCTGATGCAGCTCTTCCTGGAGTCGCTCGACCGCGAAGTCGCGGAACTCGAAGCCAATGGCGTGCAGGTCCGCTTCATCGGCGACCGCACGCGACTGGCGCCGGCACTGGTCGCACGCATGGCGGCGGCCGAGCAACTGACGAAAGGCCGCAGCCGCCTCGATCTCGTCGTCGCGGTCGCCTATGGCGGACGCTGGGACCTCGCGCGCGCCGCGCGCAGCCTCGCGCAGGAAGCGGCGGCCGGCACGCGCGATCCCGCGACCATCGACGAGCGGGCATTCGCCGACCGGCTCGCGACCGCCGGCCGCGCGGATCCCGATCTCTTCATCCGTACCGGCGGTGAGCGCCGCATCAGCAATTTCCTGCTCTGGGACCTCGCATACACCGAGCTCTGGTTCACCGACACGCTGTGGCCGGACTTCGACGCGGCCGCTTTTGACGCGGCACTCGCCGATTTCGCGGGCCGGCATCGCCGGTTCGGCCGGACGCCCGCACAAGTGGGCGGCTCCTGATGCTGGGGCAACGCATCGTCACCGCGGCCGCCATCGTCGTCGTGCTGGGGCTGGTGCTGTTCGTACTGCCGGGCGATTACGCCGTGGCGGGTCTTGCGCTGCTGGTGCTGGCCGGCGCATGGGAATGGTCGTTGCTCGCGGGCATCGAGCGCACGCTCGCGCGCATTGCGTACCTCGCGCTGTCCGCCTTCGCGATGGCCGGTCTCTGGTACGTAACGCCGGAATCCGCGGCTTTCGAGCTCGCGATGCTCGTGACGACGCTCGGCTGGCTGCCGCTGTTCGCCTGGATCACGCTGGCGCCGGAACGCGCCTCGCGGACGCTCGCCGCGCTCGCCGGCCTGTGGGCGCTCGTGCCCATGTGGCTGGCCCTGACGCGCCTCTATCTGCAGCACGACGGTGGGCGCGAGCTCGTGATTTTCGTGCTCGTGCTGGCCTGGGCCGCCGACATCGGTGCGTTTTTCGCCGGGCGCCGGTACGGCCGCATGCGCCTCGCGCCGACCGTCAGCCCGAACAAGACCTGGGAAGGCGTCATCGGCGGGCTGTGCGCGGGCGCACTGATCGCATTCGCGGGCCGGGCGTGGTTCGAGGCCCCCGGTCTCGCGTTCGTCTCGCTCTGCGTCGCCGCCGTGCTCATCTCCGTCGTCGGCGACCTGCTGGAGAGCATGTTCAAGCGGCAGCGCGGCATGAAGGACAGCGGCAGCCTGCTGCCGGGGCATGGCGGAATGCTCGATCGCATCGACAGCCTGACGGCGTCGGTGCCGCTGCTAGCGCTCGGTTTTGGCTGGCTGGGGCTCGTGTCATGAGGGGCCTGGTCGTACTGGGGTCGACCGGCACCATCGGCGAGAATACGCTCGCGGTCGCCCGGCAACACCCGGACCGGTTCCGCATCGTCGCGCTCGCCGCGCGGTCCAATCACGAAGCGCTTTTCGAACAGTGCCGGCGCTGCCGGCCGGCCTATGCCGCGATGCTCGATCGCCCGGCGGCGACGCGCCTCGAGGAGCAGCTCGCCGGCGAGGGAATTCCCACACGCGTGCTGTCGGGTCCCGAGGCCCTGACGACGGTCGCCACGCTGCCGGAAGCGGAACTCGTCATGGCCGCGATCGTCGGCGCCGCCGGGCTCGCACCGACGCTCGCCGCAGCCGCGGCGGGCAAGCAGCTGCTGCTCGCGAACAAGGAAGCGCTGGTGCTCGCGGGACCGTTGCTGATCGAGGCGGCGCGCGCATCCGGCGCGCGCATCCTGCCGATCGACAGCGAGCACAACGCCATCTTCCAGTGCCTCCCCGGCGACCGCAGAGATGGCATGCCCCTTCGCGGCGTGCGCCGCATCCTGCTGACGGCCTCGGGTGGCCCGTTCCTCGCGACCCGGCGCGAAGACCTGGCGTCGGTCACGCCCGAGCAGGCCGTGATGCACCCGAACTGGCGCATGGGACCGAAGATCTCGGTCGACTCCGCGACCCTGATGAACAAGGGCCTGGAACTCATCGAAGCCTGCCATCTTTTTGCGGTGACGCCTGCGCAGGTCGAGGTCGTCGTCCACCCGCAAAGCATCGTGCACTCGCTGGTCGAGTTCGACGACGGGTCGATGCTCGCCCAGCTCAGCCAGCCCGACATGCGCGTGCCGATCGCGCATGCACTGGGTTTTCCGGACCGGATTGCCTCGGGCGTGCCATCGCTGGACCTCGTGCAGGTTGGCAAGTTGACGTTCGAAGCCCCTGATATGGAACGGTTTCCATGCCTCTCGCTAGCCTGCGAGGCAGCCCGTGCCGGCGGCACCGCGCCCGCCGTGCTGAATGCCGCCAATGAAGTGGCGGTCGCGGCTTTCCTTGGCAGGCGGCTGAACTTTGGCGGGATCGCCGGAGTCATTGAAAGCGTGCTGCAACAGCATGCAACGGGGCCTCTCGGCAGCCTGGACGATGCCTTGGCGGCGGATGCCTGGGCACGCGAACGCGCGGGCGCAGCACTCGTCATTCGTCAGGCAGCGGGCGTATGACGTTCACCTTCACCTCGATCCTCGCGTTCATCGTCGCGATCGGCGTACTCGTTTCCGTGCACGAGTTCGGGCATTACTGGGTCGCGCGACGCCTCGGATTCAAGGTCGTGCGGTTTTCGGTCGGATTCGGCAGGCCGATCGCAAAGCGCATCGGCCGCGCTCCGGACCGCATCGAATACGTGCTGGCGGCGATTCCGCTCGGTGGCTACGTGCGCCTGCTCGACGAGCGCGAAGGCCCGGTGCCGCCGGAAGACGTGAACCGGGCATTCAACCGGCGTCCTCCGCTCGCGCGGATCGCGGTGCTGCTCGCCGGGCCCGCTGCGAATTTCCTGTTCGCGATCTTCGCGTACTGGCTGATCTTCATGCAGGGCGTGCCCGGACTGAAGCCCGTTATTGGGGACGTCGCGCCCGGTTCGCTGGCCGCCGCCGCGGATCTGCGGCCGGGCGACGAGGTGCTCCGCGTCGGCGACGAGCCGACCGGCACGCGCCAGGCCATGGTGCTCGGCATGCTGGACCGGCTGATTGCCGACGGCCGCGTGCCGCTCGAAGTGCAGGGCGAGCTCGGCGGGCGGCGGCAGATTGAACTCGCCGTGCCCGCGGCCGGGCGGCGCGACCTGACCGAACCCGGCACGCTGCTGCCGGGCCTGGGCTTTTCCTTCTGGTATCCGCCGCAACCGGTCGTCGTCGGCGAATTGACGGCCGGCAAGCCCGCAGCGCTCGCGGGCCTGCGCGTCGGTGACCGCGTGGAAACGGTCGACGGCGTCGCGATCGACGATTTCTCGCGCTTCATCGCCATGATCCAGCAGCGCGCAGGCCAGGCGACGCGCATCACGGCGACGCGTGACGGCAGCACGCTCGAGTTCGAGCTGGTGCCGGAGCGTTTTGTCGAGAACGGCCGGGAAGTCGGCAAGATCGGGCTCGGCGCGGCGCTGTCCGGCGAAGTCGCGTTTCCGGCCGACATGTTGACCGTCGAGCGTTACGGTCCGTTCTCGGCGATCGCGCCCGCCATCGCCGAGACCTGGGAGAAGAGCGCGCTGACCGTGCGATTCCTGTGGCGCATGGTGACGGGCGACGTGTCGACCAAGAACATCTCGGGACCGATCAACATCGCGCAATACGCGGGACTGACGGCGACCGAGGGGTTCATTTATTATCTCGGATTCCTGGCGCTCGTTTCCATCTCCCTCGCGGTGCTGAATCTGCTGCCGATTCCGGTGCTGGACGGCGGCCAGATTGCGTACCAGCTGGTCGAGATGGCGAAGGGCGCACCGCTGTCCCTGGAAGCGCAGGTGCTCGGGCAGAAGGTGGGCATCGCGATGCTGGCGGTGCTGATGGGTTTTGCGTTCTACAACGACATCACGCGGCTCTTCGGCTGAAGGCGCAGGGGATTCTAGGGCACATGCTTCGAACGCTGATCGGCGGCATCCTGCTGGCCTGCGCCACGGTCGCGCTGGCGCAGGGAACGGAAGACTTCGTCGTCGGCGACATCCGCGTCGAGGGACTGCAGCGCATTTCCGAAGGCACGGTCTACAACTACCTACCGGTCAACATCGGCGACCGGCTGGACCAGCGCCGCGTGCAGGAAGCCGTGCGCGCGCTGTTCGCAACCGGGTTCTTCAACGACATCGAAATGCGGCGCGACGGTGCGACGCTCGTGATCGCCGTGCTCGAACGGCCCTCGATCGAGAGTTTCGAGATCACCGGCAACAAGGACATCAAGACGGAAGACCTGCAGCAGTCGCTGCGCTCGGTCGGCCTCGCGACCGGCAAGACTTTCGACCGCTCCGTGCTCGATGAAGTGCAGAGCTACATGACCGACCAGTACTTCAGCCGCGGCAAGTACGGGGTGCGCATCGACTCCAAGGTGGAGGAAGTGCCGGGCAACAAGGTGCGCATCCGCATCGAGGTGGATGAGGGCAAGCGCGCGCGCATCCGCCAGATCAACCTGGTCGGGAACGAGGCTTTCGACGACGAGGAACTGCTCGATGCATTCAAGCTGCGCACGCCGAACTGGCTGTCCTGGTACCGGCAGGACGACCGCTATTCGCGCGAATCGCTGCAGGGCGACATCGAGACGCTGCAGTCCTACTACCAGGACCGCGGCTACGCGAATTTCGACGTCGAGTCGACCCAGGTCGCGATCGCGCCCGAGAAGGACGACATCTTCATCACGATGAACCTGCGCGAAGGTGACGTCTACAAGGTCGGCGAGGTCAAGCTCGCCGGCACGATGAAGGTTCCCGAATCCGACCTGAAGCGGATGCTGCTGGTCAAGCCGGACCAGGTGTATTCGCGCAAGCTGATCACGCAGACGCAGGAACTGCTGGCGCTGCGGCTGGGCGTCGAGGGTTATGCCTTCGCCAAGATCGATCCGGTGCCCACGGCCAACGAGGCCGAAAAAACCGTCGATCTCACGTTCTTCGTCGATCCGGGCAACCGGGCCTACGTGCGCCGCATCAACTTCATCAACACGACGGCGATCGACGACGAGGTGCTGCGCCGCGAAATGCGGCAGCTGGAAGGCTCCTACCTGTCGAACTCGCTGCTACAGCGTTCCAAGGAACGCCTGCAGCGGCTGCCCTACATCGAGAAAGTCGAGTTCGAGACTACGCCGGTGCCCGGCACGCCGGACCTGGTCGACGTCGATTTCAACATCAAGGAAGGCCTGCCGGGCCAGTTCAGCGGCGGCATCGGCTATTCGGAGTCGCAGTCGTTCATCCTGAACGGCAGTTTCGTGCATTCGAACTTCATGGGATCCGGCGAGCGCCTTGCGGTAGAACTGCTGTCCGGGCGCTTTTCGCAGTCGTACAGCATCTCGCACACGGACCCCTATACGACCGCGGACGGATTGTCGCGCACGCTCGGCTTCCAGTTCCGCGACATCACGCAGTTCGTTTCGGCCGCGTCGGATTTCTCGACGCAGACAATGTCATCCACGCTCGAGTTCGGCTACCCGATCACCGAGTTCCAGGGCCTGCGCTTCGGCGTCGTCGCGCAGGTGTCGGATCTCATCGTCAATCCGCAGCGAAGCGCGCCGGAA
This sequence comes from Steroidobacteraceae bacterium, assembly GCA_035513555.1. Taxonomy (GTDB): domain Bacteria; phylum Pseudomonadota; class Gammaproteobacteria; order Steroidobacterales; family Steroidobacteraceae; genus SCUD01. The sequence goes on from DATKBY010000040.1 coordinate 33,443, forward strand.
GCGGTCGATTGGGTGCGGAGCAACGGCAACCCCTATACGCGCACGATCGAACGCGAGATTCCCGGCCCCGACCCGGACGCGGACCCGGACATCATAACGACCACGCTGTTCGGCACGAAATTCAACAGCTACGAACTGGTGGGCGGCTGGTATTACGATTCGCGCAACCGCGCGATCTTCGCGGATCGCGGCAAGCGCCATTCGCTCAGCCTCGCGGTGACCGCGCCGGGCAGCGAGGTCGAATACTACGTATTCAACTACGACTTTCTGCAGCTGTTCCCGATCTGGCGGCAATGGACGGCGGCGCTGTCGGCGGAGATCGCTTTTGGCGATGCGCTTGGCGATGGCACGACCGCGCTGCCGCCGTACCGGCAGTTCTTCGCGGGCGGGCCGGATTCGGTGCGCGGCTACAGCGAGAGCCGGCTCGGGCCGAAGGACGGATTCGGCAATCCCTACGGCGGCAACCTGAAGGTGATCGGGCGCGCGGAACTGCTGTTCCCGGTTCCTGAAAAATGGCGCGCCACCACCCGGATCAGCGCGTTCTTCGACATGGGCAACGTGTTCTCGCAGGGCGCTGGCATCCGCTTCGTCGGGATCGACGGGGTCACGCCGGTCGACTACGAGTTCGATTACAATGAACTGAAGCAGTCCGCGGGGGTCGCAGTCCAGTGGCTCGCGCCGCTGGGAGTATTCCGGTTCAGCTACGCGATCCCGCTGAACGACTTCGAGGGCGACGGCGTCCGCTATAAGGACGAAACCGAAGGCTTCCAGTTCACGATCGGTTCCGCATTCTGACATCCGAGGCTAGAAGACACCCATGACCAGGCATTCCGCAATTGGCGCACTGTTGCTCGGCGCCGCAATCATGGCCGCGCCGCTCGCGCAGGCCGCCGACACGAAGATCGGGTACATCAACTTCGGGCGCCTGCTCGAGGAGTCGCCGCAGGCCAGGGCCGCGCAGGCGGCGCTCGAAGGAGAGTTCCTGCCGCGCCAGCGCGAAGTCGCGGCGCAGCAGAAGTCGCTCGAGGAAAAACGCGACAAGCTGAAGCGTGAGGCGGCCGTGATGTCCGAGGCCGACCGCACCCGGAACGAACGCGAAGTGCGCGATCTGGAACTGAGCGTCACCCGCCGCTTCAACGAACTGCAGGAAGACCTGAACATGCGCCGCAACGAGGAAGTCGGCCGGATGCAGCGCGCATTACTGATGGAAGTGCAGGCCTATGCCAAGGCCAATGGCTATCAACTGGTGGTCAGCGAAGGCGTGCTGTACGCGGCCGAAGCGATGGACATCACGCCGCAGGTCGTCGCCGCGCTGAAAGCGAAGGCCCCGGCGGCCGCCGCGCCGGCTGCGCCGCCCGGGACCTGACCGGCGGGCCGACCGCCAGGGGGGCGCGATGGCAATCACGCTCGGCGAGATTGCAGTCCGGTTCGGACTCGAACTCGCCGGCGATCCCGGCCAGTCGGTGCACGGGGTAGCGGCGCTCGCGTCGGCGGCGCCGGGCACGCTGTCCTTCTGCACCGGCGCCAAGTACCGGCGCCAGCTCGCCGCGACGCGCGCGACCGCGGTGGTGCTGTCGCGCGAGATGGTCGCGGAATGCCCGGTCGCCGCGCTCATCAGCCCCAGGCCCTACGCCAGTTATGCGCGCATCGCGAGCCTGATGCACCCGCAGGCCACGGTCAGCCCGGGCACTGCCCGGAGCGCGACCATCGCGGCATCGGCGACCGTTCCATCGAGCGTTTTCGTCGGAGCGAACAGCGTGATCGGCGAAGGCGTCGTGCTGGGCGAGCGTTGCTCCATCGGCCCGAATTGCACGATCGAGGACGGCGCATCGCTCGGCGACGACTGCCGCCTGCAGTCCGGCGTGACGATCTGCAGCGGCGTGTCGGTCGGCGCACGCTGCCTGTTCAAGCCGGGAGCGGTCGTCGGCGCGGACGGATTCGGTTTCGCGCCCGACGCGGACGGCTTCGTCAAGGTGCCGCAGCTCGGCGGCGTGCGGCTCGGCGACGACGTCGAGGTCGGCGCCAACACGACCATCGACTGCGGCACGATCGAGGACACGGTCATCGCCGACGGCGTCAAGCTGGACAACCAGGTGCAGGTCGGCCATAACTGCCGCATCGGAGCGCATACGGTCATCGCCGGCTGCGCGGGCATCTCGGGGAGCACGATCATCGGCAGCCGCTGCATGATCGGCGGCGCGGTCGGCATCGCCGGTCATCTGGAGATCGGCGACGACGTAATCGTCACGGGCTACTCGCTCGTGTCGCATTCGTTGCCGGGGCCGGGCACGTACTCGTCCGGAATGCCGGCGATCGCCGCGGCCGAATGGCGGCGCGCGGTCGCGCAGTTGCACCGTCTCGACGCGCGGCGGCGCAAGGAGGGTTCCGCGCCGGGCGGCGAGGGGCAGGGAGGGGACCGGTGACCGAAGGTTTTCCGATGGACATCCAGGCGGTGCTCGCGCAGCTGCCGCATCGCTATCCGTTCCTGCTCGTCGATCGCGTCATCGAGTGCATCCCGGGCGAACGCATCCACGCGATCAAGAACGTGACGGTGAACGAGCCGTTTTTTCCCGGTCATTTTCCGGGCCGCCCGGTGATGCCCGGAGTCATGATCCTGGAGGCGCTGGCGCAGGCCGCCGGCATCCTGGCATTCAAGACCGCGGGCGTGGTCCCGGACGAAAAGTCGCTCTTTTATTTCGTCGGCATCGACGACGCCCGCTTCCGGCGCCCGGTCGTGCCGGGCGACCAGCTGGTGCTCAAGGCGACGCTCGAACGCGCCATCCGCGGCATCTGGAAATTCGGCACGGTCGCGGAGGTCGACGGCCAGGAAGCGGCATCGGCGAAGATGATGGTCGCGCCGGAGGTCAAGCCTTGATCGATGCGCGCGCGATCATCGCGCCCGACGCCGACATCGGCGATGGCGTCGAGATCGGCGCCTACACGATCATCGGCGCGGGCGTGAAGATCGGCGCAGGCACCTGGATCGGGCCTCACGCGGTCATCAACGGGCCGACCACGCTCGGCAGCGGCAACAAGGTCTTCCAGTTCGCCTCGATCGGCGACGCGCCGCAGGACAAGAAGTACGGCGGCGAGCCGACCCGGCTCGAAGTCGGCGATCGCAACGTCTTTCGCGAATTCTGCTCGATCAACCGCGGCACGATCGGCGGCCGCAGCGTCACGCGGATCGCCGACGACTGCCTGTTCATGGCGTATTCGCACGTCGGCCACGACTGCATCGTGGGCAGCCATTGCATCCTGTCGAACTGCACGGCATTGGCCGGTCATGTCGAACTCGGCGACTGGACGATCCTGTCCGGCTACGCCGCCGTCCACCAGTTCTGCAAGATCGGCGCGCATGCGTTTCTGGCGAACAATGCCGCGGTGACCCGCGACGTGCCGCCCTACCTGCTGGTCGCCGGCCGCCCGGCCGAGCCGAAGGGCGTCAACAGCGAGGGGCTGAAGCGGCGCGGCTTCGACGCGACGCAGATCGCCAACATCAAGAATGCCTACCGGCTGCTGTACCGGTCGGGCCTGAAGCTCGCCGAAGCGGCCGCGCAGCTGAAAGAGCTGTCGGCGAGCCAGCCGGAGCTCGCGCCATTCGCGGATTTCCTCTCGAGCAGCGAACGCAGCATCATCCGCTGATGCGCCCCGACCGACCGTTGACGATCGGCCTGGTCGCCGGCGAATCCTCCGGCGACAACCTGGGCGCCGCGCTGATCCGCTCGATTCGCAGCAGCGCGCCGGACACGCGTTTCGTCGGCGTCGCGGGCCCCGCCATGCAGGCGGAAGGCTGCGAGGCCTGGGCCGGCTCGCATGAGCTCGCCGTCATGGGCCTGTTCGAGGTGCTGCATCACCTGCCGCGGCTCCTGCGCCTGCGTCGCGCGGTGCGCGAGCGCATGCTCGCCGCGAAGCCCGACGTTTTCGTCGGCATTGACGCGCCGGAGTTCAACCTGAATCTGGCGCCGGCGCTGCACGCTGCGGGCATCCGCACCGTGCAGTACGTGAGCCCGCAGGTCTGGGCCTGGCGGCGCGGGCGCGCGCGCAAGATGGCGCGGTTCCTCGACCTCGTGCTCTGCCTGCTGCCATTTGAGCGCGCGGTCTACGACGACGTCGGACTGCGCGCGGTATTCGTCGGCCATCCGCTGGCGGACCAGTTGCCGCTCGCGCCGGATGCGGCGGCCGCGCGCAACGAGCTCGGCCTGCCCGCCGACGCGCCGGTCGTCGCAGTCCTGCCCGGCAGCCGCGTCGGCGAAGTGTCAAGACTCGCCGCGGACTTTGCGGGCGCGATCGCCTGGCTCGCCAGCCGTCGCCCTGGCATTCACTTCGTCGCACCGGTGGCGGATGCGCGGACGCGCGCGTTATTCGAGCGCGCACTCCTGCAGCACGCCCCCGGCGTCGGCGTGCAACTCCTCGACGGGCGCGCGCGCACGGCGCTGACCGCCGCGAACGTCGCGCTCGTCGCCTCGGGTACGGCGACGCTCGAGACACTGTTGTGCAAGCGCCCGATGGTCGTCGCCTATCGACTGGGCGCGCTGACCGCCTTTGCGCTGCGCGGCCTCGGCTTGCTGAAGGCGGAGTATTTCGCGCAGCCCAATCTGCTGGCAGGCCGCCAGGTCGTGCCGGAGCTCGCGCAGGGAGACGTGACGGCGGAGCGGCTCGGCCGCGAGATCGAGCGCTGGCTCGACGATCCTGATGCGGTGGGCGAACTGCAAACGCTCTTCACCGCGATCCACCGGCAATTGCGGCAGGATGGGAGCGCGGCCGCGGCCGCTGAGATCCTCGCGCTGGCGCGGGGAAGGGATTCGTGATGACAGGGATGCTCCGGCCGCGCGCGCGAGGCGAATTGACAGCCGGCGTCGATGAGGCGGGACGCGGCCCGCTCGCCGGGCCGGTCGTAGCCGCTGCGGTCATTCTGGCACCGGAGCGGCGTATCGCGGGCCTCGCGGATTCCAAGGAACTGGAGCCGGCGGAGCGCGCGCGGCTGGCGCGCGTCATCCGCGCGCGCTCGCTCGCCTGGGCGATCGGCTGGTCGGACGCTGCCGAAGTCGACGTGCTCGATATCCTGCAGGCGAGCCTGCTCGCGATGCGCCGCGCGCTGCAGGGACTCGCGCTCGCGCCGGCCTGCGTGCGAGTGGACGGCAATCGCTGCCCGTCGCCCGGCATGCTCGGATTCGACTGCCGCTTCGAGGCCGTCGTGCACGGCGACGCCCTGGTCGGCGAGATCAGCGCGGCGTCCATACTCGCGAAAGTGGCCCGGGATGCCTGGATGACCACAGCCGCGGGCGTTTATCCCGATTATGGCTTTGAGCGCCACAAGGGCTACCCGACGCCCCTGCATCTCGGGCAACTCGCGAGGCACGGTCCCTGCCGCCTGCACCGGCGGAGCTTCGCACCGGTAAAATCGCGGCATGCGCCGGACTGAAGACCCAGGCATGCCGCCATTCGTCCACCTGCGGGTGCACACCGAGTATTCGCTCGTGGACGGTATCGTGCGCGTGCCGCGCCTGATGCAGGCTGTGGCGGCGGGCGGCATGGCGGCGGTCGCGCTGACGGATCACGGCAACCTGTTCGCGATGGTCAAATTTCACCGCGAGGCGGAACGGCGCGGCATCAAGCCGATCGTCGGGGCCGATCTGTGGCTGCGCGAGGAGGCGGAACGGGCGGAACCGGCTCGCCTCACGCTGCTCGCCCAGGATGGGGCGGGCTTCCGCAATCTCACCGGCCTCATTTCCCGCAGTTACCGGGAGGGCCAGGACCGCGGCCGCCCGCTGGTCAGCCGCTCCTGGCTCGACGCGGAATCCACGGCCGGCTTGATCGCACTCTCCGGCGCGGCGGAAGGCGACGTCGGTCGCGCGCTGCTGGCGGGGCGGCTTCCCGAGGCGCGCGCGCTGCTGGACGGCTGGCTGGCGCTTTTCGGGGACCGCTACTACCTGGAAGTGCAGCGCACCGGCCGGCCCGGCGACGAGGAACTGGTGGCGGCGGTGCTCGCGCTGGTCGCCGGGCGGCCGGCGCCGGTCGTCGCCGTCAACGATGTGCGGTTTCTAGAACGGGGGGAATTCGAGGCGCACGAGGCGCGCGTCTGCATCCACGATGGCCAGCGTCTCGACGATCCCGCGCGGACGCGGCGCTATTCGCCCGAGCAGTACCTGAAAACGCCGCGGGAAATGGCAGAGCTGTTCGCCGACGTGCCGGAGGCGCTCGAGAACAGCGTCGAGATCGCGCGCCGGTGTTCGCTGCCGCTCGAGCACGGGCGCATTTACATGCCGGCTTACCGGACGCCGGATGGCTCGTCGGCCGCCGCGCAGCTGCGTGACCTTGCCGATCGGGGCCTCGCGGAGCGGCTCGCGGCCTCCGCGCCCCGGCCCGTGGACGAAACGCCCTATCGCGATCGGCTCGACCGGGAACTGGCGGTGATCGGCGGCATGGGCTTCGAAGGATATTTCCTGGTCGTCGCGGATTTCATCCGCTGGGCAAGGGCAGAGGACATCCCGGTCGGTCCCGGCCGCGGCTCGGGCGCGGGCTCGCTGGTCGCCTGGGCGCTCGGCATCACGGACCTCGATCCGCTGCGTCATGACCTGCTGTTCGAGCGCTTCCTCAATCCGGAACGCGTGTCGATGCCGGACTTCGACATCGACTTCTGCATGTCACGGCGCGACCGCGTCATCGACTACGTGGCGGAGCGGTATGGCCGCGACCGCGTGTCGCAGATCATCACCTTCGGTTCGCTTGCCGCGCGTGCGGTCGTGCGCGACGTCGGGCGTGTGCTCGGCCTGCCGTACGGCTTCGTGGACGGCGTCGCCAAGCTGATTCCGTTCGAACTCGGCATCACGCTCGCCGACGCGCTGGAGAAGGAGCCGGAACTCGCGCGCCGCTACGGCGCGGAGGACGAGGTGCGCGACCTGATCGACCTCGCGCAGAAACTCGAAGGCCTCGTACGCAATGCCGGCACCCACGCCGGCGGCGTCGTCATCGCGCCGTCGCCACTGACGGATTTCACGGCGCTCTATTGCGAATCCGGCGGCGCGAACGTCGTCACGCAGTTCGACAAGGACGACGTCGAGCAGGTCGGGCTGGTGAAGTTCGACTTTCTCGGCCTGCGGACGCTGACCATCATCGACTGGACGGTCAAGCGGGTGAACGAGGCGCGGCGCGCCGCGGGCGAGGCGCCGCTCGATCTCGCGCGGCTGCCGCTCGACGATGCCGACACCTACCGCCTGCTGAAGTCCTGCCGCACGACCGCGATCTTTCAGCTCGAATCGCGCGGCATGAAGGATCTGGTGCGCAAGCTGCAGCCGGACTGCTTCGACGACATCGTGGCGCTGGTCGCGCTGTTCCGGCCGGGGCCGCTGCAGTCGGGAATGGTCGATGACTTCATGGCGCGCAAGCACGGGCGGACGACCGGCGCGATCGACTACCTGCACCCGAGCCTCGCCGGCATCCTGAAGCCGACCTATGGCGTGATCCTGTACCAGGAGCAGGTCATGCAGATCGCGCAGACGCTCTCCGGCTATACGCTGGGAGGCGCCGACCTGCTGCGCCGCGCGATGGGCAAGAAGAAGCCCGAGGAGATGGCGACGCAGCGCTCGGTATTCGTCGAAGGCGCGGTCGCGCGCGGCGTATCGGCGGTCCGCGCCGGGCAGATCTTCGACCTGATCGAAAAATTCGCCGGCTACGGATTCAACAAGTCGCACTCCGCGGCGTACGCGATGCTGGCGTATCAGACCGCCTGGCTCAAGGCGCATTATCCGGAGGCGTTCATGTCGGCCGTGCTGTCCTCCGACATGGAGCACACGGACAAGGTCGTGTCCTTCATCGACGAATGCGAAGGCATCGGCCTCGAGGTGCTGCCGCCCGACATCAATCATTCCATGTACGCATTCACGGTCGCGGGCCCCGGCACGATCCGCTACGGCCTCGGCGCCGTGAAGGGCGTCGGCCGGGCGGCGGTCGAGGCGATCGTCGCGGAGCGCGATCAGGGCGGCGCGTTCCGCGATCTCGCGGACCTGTGCCGGCGCGTCGACCTGCGCGTTGCCGGGCGCCGCACGCTGGAAGCGATGGTCAAATCGGGCTGCTTCGACGGCTTCGGCTGGAACCGCGCGACGCTCGCGAATGCGCTGCCGGCCGCGATGCAGCTCGGCGAGCAGCGCACGCGCGCGGTCGCCGCCGGCCAGGACGACCTGTTCGGCGGGCTGGCCGCTTCGGCCGAGATTCAGGCGCCGTCGGCCATCGATCTCGCCGCCGTGCCGGAATGGAGCGACGCGGTGCGCCTGCAGGGCGAGCGCGACACGCTCGGCCTGTTCCTGACCGGTCACCCGATCACCGAGTACGAAGCGGAACTGCGGCAGCTCGTGCCGGCGCGCATCGCGGACCTCG
>DATKBY010000041.1:0-175268 GCA_035513555.1 Steroidobacteraceae bacterium
CCATTCTCGCGGAACAGCGCCCAGATGCTGCGATTGACGTCGGAACGAACATTGTTGACGCCTTCCGCGGGATCGCCGATCCAGAACCGCAATTCGGTTTCCATGCCGTAGTCGGTGAATTCCAGCAGCCGCGACACTGCCGGCGGGTCGCGCAGGATGCGCGGGTGCTCCGCCGCCACCAGCAGGAGCTTCAATGCGAGTTCGACGTCGTCCTGATAACTGATGCGCACCGGCACGCGCAACCGCACGCGCGGATGGCCGTAGCTCCAGTTGATGAGCGGATTGGTGATCACATTCTGGTTGGGGACGAGTGTCGCGACGCCGTCGCGGTCGCGGATCACGATATGCCGGCCGCGCAGTTCCTCGACCCAGCCGAAACCGGTCGTGCTGGTGCCGGTCGTGCCGGTGAAGCTGATCACGTCGCCGGGCTTGATCGAGCGGTCCACGAGCAGCACGAAGCCGCTGACGAAATTTGCCGCGATCGCCTGCAGGCCGAAGCCGAGTCCGAGGCCGATCGCGCCGGAGAATACGGTAAGCGCAGTCAGGTCTACGCCCGCGGATTGCAGGCCCATCAGCACGCCGAATCCGATCAGAAACGCGTAGGCGAACTTGCCGATGCCGATGCGCGTGGACGGAGCGAGTTCCTGGATCGAGCTGACGCGCCGATCGATCCAGCGCGCGAGCCAGACACTGACCACGACGAATACGGTGATGGTCGCGAAGGCCTTCAGAACCGACCAGATCGTGACTCTTGCCGCACCTTTCGAGAGGCCGACCGAATCGAGCGCCGCGACGACGAAGTCGAGCCAGCCAAGGAGCTGGGTCGACACCAATACCCAGACGATCAGCGTGACCCGCAGCTCCCAGGCCTTGATCCGCGTGCCATGGCCGAGCGTCAGCCGTAGCAGGAAGGCCAGCAGCCGGATCAGCGCGAGCAGCGCCAGCAGTGTCCAGGCCGCATCGAGCCAGCCGGTGGGCGCGCCCTGCGCGGAAAGCGGCACCCGCGGCACGCCGATGATCAGCAGGCCGACCAGATAGGGCGAGATCACCGCGAGCGCGTCGGCGACGATCAGGCGCGCGCCGCCATCCGGCCGGTTCAGATACCAGCGCCGGCCGAGCACGACGCTGGCAACGACGACCATTGCCGCGATGCCGATGATGGCAAGCTGCGTCGGTCCGACCGAGCGGTAGGCGTCCGCGAGAAACGCGTTCAGCAGATCCATCAGGCGTTGAGGTCCGGTATCAGCTCGCTCTCGAGCCGCAGGATCTGGTCCTTCAGCAGCAGCTTGCGCTTTTTGAGCCGGCGCAGCTGCAGTTCATCGACATAGATGTCGAGCGACAGGCGGCAGATCACGTCGTCCAGGTCGCGGTGTTCGATGCGGAGTTCCCGCAATCGCTGCATGCGCGCGAACAGCTGGGTGTTGACCTTGTCTTCGTCGGTCATGCTGGCAGGAATCCGGTCCAAACCGGCCGGATGGAAGCTGGAAGCTTAGCCAATCGACCCGGCGGATTCCACGGAATCGCCGGATCGTGGAAATCGGAACCCACCGAGCCTTCGAGTCCCGTCCGCACGGCGAGTGAGATGGCCTCTTCGCGATCCCGGACCGAGCCCCCGCCCGTGATCACCTCGAGCCCGATGCCGCCGGCCGACTTGAAGTCGGCACAGAGCTCGCGTCGTGCGCCTGCCGACAGCGGGTAACGCATCGGGTGGGCGATCACCGCCTTGCCGCCCGCTGCCGTGATCCAGCCGGTCGCGTCGGCAAGCTCGGGCCAGGCCGTCGGGGCGTATCCGGGCTTGCCGCGCCCGAGCCAGCGGTCGAAGGCTCCGCCCATGTCTTTTGCGGCGCCGAGGGCGACGAGCGCCCGCGCAAAATGCGTACGCGTCGGCATGCTGCCGGCGGCACGGATGCCGTCCAGCACCTCGCGCCCCGGTGCGCCTGCCTTCTGCAGCCGCTCCGCGATGCACAGGGCGCGTTCGTCACGGATCGTCCGCTGCACGCCGATTCCCGCCGCGAGGCCCGGTGCATGCGGATCGATGGCGAGGCCGAGCACATGCAGCGACTTGCCGCGCCATGTGACCGACAGTTCCACGCCCGCGACGAAGCCGATGCCGCAGGCCGTCGCCGCGGCCGCGGCCTCGTCGACGCCGGCGACCGTATCGTGGTCGGTCAGTGCCATCAGCTGCACGCCGCAACCGGCTACGTGCGCGACCAGCGCCGCCGGCCCGAGCATGCCGTCGGATGCCGTCGAATGCAGGTGCAGGTCGACTTCGGAGTGCGGGCTCATGCAGCCTTCGGGCCGAGTCCGACCGTGTCCACCGTGTCGCCTGTCAGCACGACGAAGCCGCGCTTGCGGCTGAAGCCGTCCTCCGTGTAATCGAAGACGTATGTGCGCCGCCAGGCGAGGGGCGCATCGCCGCCGCGCACCAGGCGCAGACGATGAATCGCGACCGTGCCGTCGAGCATCTGGACGTTGGCGTTCGTGCAGGTTTCCATCGCGAGTCGGTTGGCGAGCTCGCGCGCTGCCAGGCTCGAATGCCAGAAGCCCGCAAGCAGCGCGAGCAGGGCGACGGCCAGCAGCATTCCCCAGGTCATCGCATCATCGCGAGCCAGTCGACATCCGGATCGGCAATTCCGACGAAATGGGGATTCAGCACTTCCTCGCGCGCGTTGTAGTCGAGCGGCTCGCCGTCCAGGCGCAGGACCTGCCCGCCCGCCTGTTCGAGCACGCACTGTCCGGCGGCCGTGTCCCATTCGCAGGTCGGCCCGAGCCGCGGATACACGTCGGCCCTGGCTTCGGCGACCAGGCAGAGTTTCAGCGAACTGCCCACCTCGACGAATTCGTGCGGTCCCACGCGCTCGAGGAACTGGTCGAGCGAGCTGCCGCGATGCGAACGGCTGCCAACCACGCGCACCGGGCCCGGCCCGCGCTTCGCGACGCGGATCGACTGGCCGCTGGCTGCGGCATCGGACCGGAATGCGCCGACGCCCTCGCAGGCATAGTAGGTGCGCTCGAGCACCGGCGCGTGCACGACGCCGAGAACCGGGCGGTGGTCGTGGACGAGCGCGATATTCACGGTGAACTCGCCGTTTCGCTGCACGAACTCCTTGGTGCCGTCGAGGGGATCGACGACCCAGAGCCTGTTCCAGTTACGTCTCGTCGCCCAGGGAACCGTGGCCGCCTCTTCAGACAGCACCGGAATCTCTGGCGCGATGCGCCTGAGGCCTGCGAGGATCAGCCGCTCCGAGCGCAGGTCTGCTTCAGTCAACGGCGAGCGATCGTCCTTCTCGGCGACCGTGAACGTCGATGCGTACACATCGAGTATGGTCTGGCCGGCTTCGCGTGCGAGCGCCGTCACTTCGAGCAGCATTCGATTCAGGTCGGCTGTCATGTCGGCTCCGGAAAGTGGCGCGTTATATCATAGGCGGGTGCAGGGCAAAGCCCATTCCCCGGACTGGCAGGCAATCGAGACCGTGCTGCTCGACATGGATGGCACGCTGCTCGATCTCGGATTCGACAACCGGTTCTGGGAGGATCTCCTGCCGCGGCGTTACGCCGAAAGTCGCGGCGTCTCGCTGGACGACGCGCGCCGACTGATGCGCCCCCTGTTCGAAGAAACGAAGGGCACGCTCGACTGGTACTGCATTGATTACTGGAGCCGCACGCTGTCGCTCGACATTGCGTCGCTCAAGCGGTCGGTGCGCCAGCAGATCGCCTGGCTGCCGGAATCCCGCGGTTTTCTGGCGAAAGTGCGCGCTTCCGGCAGGCGCACCGTGCTCGTGACGAATGCCCATCCCGACGTCCTGGCCATCAAGGATGCACAGCTCGGGATCCGGCGCCATTTCGACGCCGTCTACACCTGTTTTACCTTCGGTGCGCCCAAGGAATCGGCGGATTTCTGGCCGCGCCTCGCCAACCGGGAACGATTCGACACGCAGCGGACGCTTTTCGCCGATGACAGCGTGGCGGTGCTCCGTGCCGCGCGGGCGCATGGCATCGCGTGGCTCTATGCCGTGGGAACGGTCGCCGAGTTTCCGAGCGTGAACTCGGTACATGAGCTTGTCGCGGGACTCGCGCCGCTTGCGCAACCGGTTCAGCCCGCCGGATCCTGAGAACCGCCGCCCGGCGTGCCGCCGCCATGGCGCCGGCGCCGCCGGCGCTTGTTCGCGGCCGGTGCGGCCGGCCGGGCAGCGGGAACCGGACGATGGATCTGGTTCGGCGGCGGCCCGTCTTCCTCTTCGTCGCCGTAAGAGCGCGGTGCGTAGTGCGCGGATTTCAGGTACGGCAGGTCAGCTGGATCGAAGCTGCCGACCGGGATGCGCTGTCCGATGAACGCCTCGATCTCCGGCAGCGATTCGACATACTGCTCGCAACCGAAGCTGACCGCATCGCCCGCAGCGCCGGCGCGCGCCGTCCGGCCGATCCGGTGTACGTAATCCTCCGGATCCTGCGGCAGGTCGTAATTGACGACATGGCTCACATCGGGGATGTGGAGCCCGCGGGCGGCCACGTCGGTTGCGACGAGCGCTGCGAGCTTGCCATCGTGGAATTCGCGCAGCATGCGCATGCGCTTTCTCTGCGGCACGTCGCCGGACATGGCCGCCGCGGCAACGCCGTTGGCCCGTAACAGCCGCTCCAGCCGCTCCGCCAGGCGCTTCGTGTTGACGAACACCAGCGCGCGTGTCGCAGCGCCTTTGCGCATCAGGTGCACCAGCAGCGAGGCCTTTTCTTCCATCGCCGGGTAATAGATGACCTGACGCACGCGCTCGGCGGTGATGCGTTCGGGCTCGATTTTGATCAGTTCCGGATCGTTCATATGCTCGTACGCAAGCTCGAGCACGCGATGGGACAAGGTCGCGGAAAACAGCATGTTCAGGCGCGCGTCCGGCGCCGGCAGGCGCCGCAGCAGGTAGCGGATGTCCTTGATGAAGCCGAGGTCGAACATCCGGTCGGCCTCGTCGAGCACCAGCACTTGCACGTGGCGCAGGTCGAAGACATGCTGCTTGTAGAAATCGATGATCCGACCGGGCGTGCCCATCAGCACGTCCACGCCGGCGGCCAGCGTCCGGCGCTGCTTGTCATAGTCCACGCCGCCGAAGGCGAGCCCCAGCGTGAGTCCGGTGTACTGGACCAGGATCTCGGCATCGCGATGGATCTGAATTGCGAGCTCGCGGGTCGGCGCGAGGATCAGTGCGCGCGGCGAAGTGGTCGGGCGGTCCGGCGGCGCGGGATAACGCAGCAGGTGCGTGAACAGCGCCACGAGGAAAGCGGCCGTCTTGCCGGTGCCAGTCTGCGCCTGGCCCGCGACATCGAGTCCGGCGAGCGAACGGGGCAGGGCTTCGGCCTGAATGGGCGTGCAGCGCTCGAAGCCAGCGTCGGCCACGCCACGGGCGACAGATTCGGGTAAATGCAGGCCGGTGAAGGAAAGGTCCGAAAACTGCTGTTCTGTCACCGGCTGCCTGCTTTAGCGGTCATCACTTGAAAAATGCCCTCCAACAGGTTACAAAAGCACCTGACTACTGCGGATTCCCGCACGTATCTGCCCCTACCGCGCCAGACATTGTGCCGTATCGGGCATTCGCCCGTCACCGATCAACTACAGACCCAGGAGCAACCCCCGCGTGAGCGGCAATATCGTCCATACCTCCGACGCGACGTTCGACGCCGACGTCCTCAAGTCCGATACCCCCGTACTGCTCGATTTCTGGGCTGAATGGTGCGGTCCCTGCAAGGCCATTGCACCGATTCTCGACGACATTGCGAAGGACTACGCGGGTCGCGTGAAGATCGCGAAACTCAATATCGACGACAACCGGCAGACGCCCGTCAAGTACGGCGTTCGCGGCATTCCGACTTTGATCCTGTTCAAGAACGGCGCTCCGGAGGCGCAGCAGGTCGGCCTGGTCGGCAAGACCAAATTGGCCGCTTTGCTGGACCAGCACCTGTGAGGGGCTATCTCGGCAACCAGGCGCGCAATCGCCAGAAGGGCCACCGCAATCGCGGAGGCGGTGGACCGCGTCACGGCAACGAAGGCCTGCCGGTCGATGATCATGTGATGGAAGGCGGGGAAGCCGACATCATTTCGCCGGAGGAGCTGGCGGCGTCCAGGAGCGCGATGAGCCTGACGGTGCTCAAGACCAAGCCGGTCCACGAGCTCGTCACGATGGCCGAGTCCATGGGACTCGAGAACATGGCGCGCCAGCGCAAGCAGGACGTGATCTTCTCGATCCTGAAGGCGCACGCCCGCGGCGGTGAGGACATCTACGGCGACGGCGTGCTGGAGATCCTGCAGGACGGTTTCGGCTTCCTGCGCTCCGCCGACAGTTCCTACCTGGCCGGGCCCGACGACATCTATGTCAGCCCGAGCCAGATCCGCCGCTTCAACCTGCGCACCGGCGATTCGATTTCCGGGCTGATCCGGCCGCCGAAAGACGGCGAGCGATACTTCGCGCTGCTGAAAGTCGGCGAGATCAACTTCGACACGCCGGAGAGCGCGCGCCACAAGCTGCTGTTCGAGAACCTGACGCCGCTGCACCCGACCCGCCGGCTCAAGCTCGAGCGCGGCAATGGCTCTACCGAGGACCTGACGGCGCGGATGATCGACCTGATGGCGCCGCTCGGAAAAGGCCAGCGCGGCCTGATCATCTCGCCGCCGAAAGCCGGCAAGACGATGCTTCTGCAGAACATCGCGACTTCCATCACCTGGAATCATCCCGACGTATACCTCATCGTGCTGCTGATCGACGAGCGGCCCGAGGAAGTGACCGAGATGTCGCGCACAGTGAAGGGCGAGGTGGTGGCCTCGACTTTCGACGAACCGGCGAGCCGGCACGTCCAGGTGGCCGAAATGGTGATCGAGAAGGCCAAGCGCCTGGTCGAGCACAAGCGCGACGTCGTGATCCTGCTCGATTCGATCACACGCCTCGCGCGCGCCTACAACACCGTCGTGCCGAGTTCCGGCAAGGTCCTGACCGGAGGCGTGGACGCCAATGCACTGCAGCGGCCGAAGCGGTTCTTCGGAGCGGCGCGCAATGTCGAGGAAGGCGGCTCGCTGACCATTATCGCGACCGCGCTGATCGATACCGGCTCGCGCATGGACGACGTGATCTACGAGGAGTTCAAGGGCACCGGCAACAGCGAAATCCACCTGGACCGGCGCATCGCCGAAAAACGCGTGTTCCCGGCATTCAACATCAACCGCTCCGGCACGCGCCGCGAGGAACTGATCACGGCGCAGGACGAACTGGCCAAGATCTGGATCCTCCGCAAGCTCCTGCATCCGATGGATGAGCTGGCCGCGGTCGAGTTCCTGATCGACAAGATGAAAGACACGAAGACCAACGGCGACTTTTTCGATTCCATGAAGCGCGGATGACCGAAGCGCTCCGCCACCTTCGCCGGGTCGACCCGGTGATGGCGGAGCTCATCCGCCAGGCCGGTCCCTTTACGCTCGCTCCCGTACGGCGCCGTGGTCCATACGAGGCCCTGGTGCGCGCCGTCGCGCACCAGCAGCTGACGGGTAAGGTCGCGGAGACGATCCTCGGCCGCCTGGTCATGCTGTACGGCGGCGACGACTATCCGACCCCGGAACAGCTGCTCGCCACACCCGATCGCTTCCTGCGCGGGGTCGGCTTTTCCCAGGCCAAGACGGCGGCCCTCAAGGACATCGCCGCCAGGACACTGGACGGCACCATTCCGCCGCGCCGCTCGCTCGCGCGGATGAAAGACGAGGCGATCATAAAGCGCCTGATCGCAACCCGCGGCGTCGGCCGCTGGACCGTCGAGATGTTCCTGATGTTCACGCTCGGCCGGCCGGACGTGCTGCCGGTGGACGATTACGGCATCCGGTTTGGCTACAAGCTCGCATACGGTAAGGGGACCCTGCCTAAACCCAAGGCGCTCGCGAAGCTGGGTGAGCGCTGGGCGCCCTATCGCACGACCGCCTCGTGGTACCTTTGGCGCGCGGTGGACATGCACCGCAAGGAACCGCGGCCTGCGAAATGAGCTAAGGCACCAGGAATACCGCCGTCAGCAGGATCAGGAACGCCACCACCGCGACCAGCGCGTGAATGATGATCACGCTGTTTGGCAGGGCGCGCTGTCGCATGTGATGGCTGACGAGATACAGGCCACCGAGCGCCGCCGCGCCGAACAGCACGAGCGCCCAGGTGTGCGCGGTGCCGAATCCGATCTCGAGCACACCGAGCAGAAGGACGACCACGCCGGTGACGGCCAGCAGACCGTGCAGGATCGCAAGGCCCGCCGGTGGCGGCGTGCGGCCGCGAAAATGCTGGACTGCCATGTAGAGACCGACGACGGCAGCCGCAGAAAACACAAGCACCGCGTAATTGAACATGGGTTTCTTCCTATTGGACTCGCCAGATCACGTTGCCGACGTCGTCGGCAACAAGTAACCCGCCGCGCCGGTCGACTGCAACGCCGACCGGCCGGCCCTGTGCGTTCCCCTCCGCGTCGACGAAACCCGTCAGCACATCCAGTGGCGGACCGGATGGCATGCCGTTCTCGAACGGAACGAAGACGACGGCATAGCCGCTGAAAGGCCTGCGGTTCCAGGAACCGTGCTGGCCGACGAACATGCCGCTCTTGAATTGCTCCGGCAGCTGCGCGTGGCCGGACCACGCGAGTCCGAGCGAAGCAGTGTGCGGACCGAGCGCGTAGTCCGGCTTGATGGCGCGCGCAACGAGATCCGGCCGCGGCGGCTTCACGCGATCGTCGACGAACTGTCCGAAATAACTGTATGGCCAGCCGTAGAAGCCGCCGTCCTGAACCGAGGTCATGTAATCTGGCACGAGATCGCTGCCGAGCTCGTCGCGCTCGTTGACGACCGTCCACAGTTTGCCGGTCACCGGCTCCCAGGTGAGGCCGTTGGGATTCCGCAGCCCCGACGCATAGATGCGCCGTTCACCGGTTGCCGCGTCGACTTCCAGAATGGCGGCCCGTTCATATTCCTGGTCCATGCCATTCTCGCCGACGTTGCTGTTGGAACCGACCGTGACATACAGCCTGGTGCCGTCGGCGTTCGCAATGACGTTCTTGGTCCAGTGGTGATTCAACCTGCCGCCGGGCAGGTCCGTGACTTTCGTGCCGCGCGCCGTGATCGCTGTGTCACCGGTCCGGTACGGAAAGCGCAGCAGGGCATCGGTATTCGCGACGTACAATTGGTCGCCGACCAGCGTCATGCCGAACGGCGAATTGAGATTCGACAGCAGCGCGGATCGCTGGTCGGCTACGCCGTCGCCGTCGGTGTCGCGCAGCAGCGTAATGCGATTTGCGCTCGGCACCGCGGAGCCGGCGCGCTTCATCGCCTGCTTCATGAAGAATCCTTTGATGCCCTTGCGGCTCTCAGGCCGCTCCGGCGCAGCGGATTCAGCGACCAGCACGTCGCCGTTCGGCAGTACATGGAGCCAGCGCGGATGATCGAGTCCTGCGGCGAATGCGACGACCTCGGTGCCGGGCGCCGCAATCGGACGCGCGCCATTGCGCCAGCCTGTGGCGGGCGCGATGTGGACGACGGGAATCAGTGACTTGTCGGGCTCCGGCAGGACCGGATCGGGGCCCATGCCGTCCTCGACCTTGACCTGTGCCTCGCCGCCACAGGACGCCGCTGCGAAGACTGCGGGCAGGACCAGCGCTGCGATTCTTGTTCGGTGCATGTCGGGCGCCTATTGCCTGTGACATCGTGCAGGAGTAAATGTTCGGACAATGCAGAGGATTCCGCTCGCCGCATTCCTCGCGGCGGTCAGCATCGTCACGCCCTGCGCGATGGCTGCGGACCTCTCGCCGCGTCCCGCTGAGGACACGCAGCATGCAGTCCTGAAATGCCATGCGATCCACAGCCGGCACGGCCCGGTCACGGGCACGGTCGAGCTCACGGTGTCCGTGGACTCCGCGGGTCGACCGACCGGCGTCGCGACGCCGCCCGGTACCGATGAGCGTGTCGCCGCGGCCGCGCAATGCGTCGGGCTTGCGCTCCGTTATCACGCCGCCAGCGAAGCCAATATCGCGGTGCCTGGCCAGCTCGTTCTGCCCGTATTGTTTCCGACGCTGCCGTCGCTCAAGTATCCGCTGCGCAGCACCATCGATTACTGTCATGCGCCCTGGGCGCGCAAGGACCGTTACGAAGGCACGATGGACCTGGTCATGCGCGTCGGCCGCGACGGCAGGGTCAAAGAATACCTGATGCCGGCCGGCGCGCTGCCGTGGATGACGGAAGCCGTGAAGTGCGTCGCCGACCGTCTCGAGTTCTACCCGGCGTCGCTGCGCGCGACCACCGTCGAGTCGTGGGCAGTCCTGCCGCTCGAGTTCAACCTCACCGCAAATCCTCATTTTGATGCCGAGGTGACTCCGCCGACGCTCCGGTCCAGCGAGGAATCGATACTGGAAGCCTATCGTCGATGCTATCCGGCGGAACGCACGGAGACCGCGCGTATCGAGTACCGCATCACCGTCACGCCAGGCGGACGCGTGCGCAGGGCGGAGGTGTTGAGCGAAAGCGGGGATCCGGCCCTCGATCAGGCCGGCATCTGCATCCTGCGCAATCTCAGCTTTGTTGCGGCGCGCAGGAACGGCCGCGCGGTCGAGTCGACGCTGAACTGGCCGATCCTGGTGCGGCCGCCGGGCTAGGCTTTTCCTTCCGGAAACTCCTTGTCGAGTATGCCTGCGATCTCGGCGTCCACGCGGTCGCGGAACATTGCGAGGAATAAACCGAGTCTTGCGTCGAGGACGATCTCCTTCCTGCCGACGGTGACGGTGCCGCTGACATTCGGGTGCTCGATGGACAGCACGTCGCCCTGCCACTCGCATTCAGCATCGAATTTCCTGCCGAGTGCTTCCGCCATTCGGTCAACGCGCTTGCGCGCGGCCCTGGCGCTCAGGTCGTGCGAGCGGCGCAGCTGGATGCGGCTCATGGACGAATCATAGCGCTGCGGAATGCTGCGCGATGGCCCGCCAGCCGATGTCACGGCGAAACTGCATGCCCGGCCAGCTCAGCCGATCGACGATCGAATAGGCGGATCGTTGCGCTGCGGCGACGTCATCGCCGAGTCCGACCGCGCAGAGCACGCGTCCGCCGGCGGTCAGCACACGTCCCGCTTCGAGCCGCGTGCCTGCATGGAATATCTTGCCCGGCAGCCGTGCTGCCTGTTCGAGCCCGGCGATCGCATCGCCTGCCCGCGGTTCGTCAGGGTAGCCGACGGCGGCGAGCACGACACCGAGCGCGGCGCGCGGGTCCCACTCGGCCTGCACCTCGTCCAGCCGCCCGGCGAGCGCCGCTTCGCAGAGCACGGTCAGATCACTGGTGAGCCGGACCATGATCGGCTGCGTCTCCGGGTCGCCGAAGCGGCAGTTGAACTCGAGCACGTTCGGCGTGCCGTCGGCGGCGATCATCAGTCCCGCGTAGAGAAAGCCCGTATACGGCATCCCTTCCGCGGCGAGGCCGCGCATCGTCGGTCCGATGACTTCGCGCATGATGCGATCGTGCAACGCGGGCGTTACGAACGGCGCCGGCGAGTACGCACCCATGCCGCCCGTATTGGGGCCGGCATCGCGGTCCGACAGCCGCTTGTGATCCTGGGATGTCGCGAGCGGCAGGACATGGGAACCGTCGCCCATGACGATGAAGCTCGCTTCCTCGCCTTCAAGGAACTCCTCAATGACGACCGTGTTCCCCGCGTCGCCGAAGGCGCCGGCAAACATCTGTTCCGCCGCGGCAACCGCTTCGTCCGCGCTGGCCGCGATGATCACGCCCTTGCCGGCTGCCAGCCCGTCGGCCTTGACGACGATGGGCGGCCGTTGCGCACGGATCGCCGCCGGGTCGAAGCTGTCGCGTGTAAACGCCGCGTAGCGCGCGGTCGGTATGCCGTGGCGCGAGAGAAAATCCTTCGTGAACTGCTTGCTTCCCTCGAGCCGGGCGGCAAGCCGGCTGGGGCCGAAGCAGGGCAGGCCGGCCGCCTGGAATGCGTCGACCACGCCCGCCACCAGCGGTCCCTCGGGGCCGACCACCGTGAGCGCGATGCCTTCCGAGCGCGCGAGCGCGACGAGTCCCGCGATGTCCGCCGCGGTGACCGCGACGTTCCGGCACTTCGACTCGGTCGCGGTGCCGGCATTGCCCGGCGCAACCAGCACCGCCGTCACTCGTGGCGACTGGGCGAACTTCCAGGCCAGCGCGTGCTCGCGGCCGCCGCCGCCGATGACCAGGACCTTCATCGCGCGCTCAATGCCGGAAATGCCGCATGCCCGTGAACGCCATGGCGGCGCCGCGTTCGTTGGCCGCGGCGATCACTTCGGCATCGCGAAGCGATCCGCCCGGCTGGATCACGGCCCGCACGCCGAGGTCGAGAGCGGCGTCCAGACCGTCGCGGAACGGAAAAAACGCGTCGGAAGCCATCACGCAGCCGGCAACCTCGAGGCCCGCATCGGCGGCCTTCATTGCAGCGATGCGGGTCGACACCACGCGGCTCGTCTGTCCGGCGCCGATGCCGACCGTCCGGCCACCGCGCGCGAACACGATCGCGTTCGACTTCACGTACTTGCAGATGCGCCACGCAAAAAGCAGGTCGGCGAGCTCGGTGTCGTCCGGCGCCCGTTGTGTGACGTGCTTCAGGGCCGCGCCGTCGACGACGCCATCGTCGCGCGACTGGACGAGCAGGCCGCCGGCGACGGATCTCAGCTCGATTCCGGACGGGAAGGTTCCGGCAAGCGCTCCCGTCTGCAACAGGCGGACGTTCTGCTTGGTTGCGAATATCGGCAGCGCATCCGGCGAATAGCCAGGCGCCACGATCACTTCAACGAACTGACGTTCGATGATCGCGGACGCGGTCGCCGCGTCGACCGGCCGGTTGAAGGCGATGATTCCGCCGAAGGCCGACGTGGTGTCCGGCTCGTAGGCGCCGAGATAGGCGATTCGCAGGTTGCCGGCCAGCGCGGCGCCGCAGGGATTCGCGTGCTTGACGATCACGCAGGCGGCCGTCCCGAACTGGCGTACGCATTCGAGCGCCGTATCCGCATCGGCGATGTTGTTGTACGAAAGTTCCTTGCCCTGCAGTTGCCGCGCGGTCGCGATCGACGGTGCGGCCGCGAGCGTATCGGCATAGAACGCCGCGTGCTGGTGCGGATTCTCGCCGTAGCGCAACGGCTGCAGCTTGTGGAATCCGGTGACCAGCGTGTCGGGCCAGTCGTCCACGGCATCGCGCGCACGGAGCCACGCGGCGACGGCGGCATCGTAATGCGCGGTGTGCGCGAACGCCTTGGCTGCGAGCCGGCGGCGCATCGGTTCCGGCACCGCGCCGGCCTGCAGCGCGCCGAGGACCGCCGGATAATCCCGGGGATCCACGACGGCCGCAACGCACGCGTGATTCTTGGCGGCGGCGCGCAGCATCGCCGGACCGCCGATGTCGATGTTCTCGACACCGTCCTCGTAACTGCAACCGGGCCGCGCGACGGTCGCAGCGAATGGATACAGGTTGACGACGAGAAGTTCGATGGGCCGGATGCCGTGCGCCTGCATCACGGCGTCGTCGACGCCGGCACGACCGAGCAGCGCGCCATGCACCCTCGGGTGCAGGGTCTTGACGCGGCCATCCATGATCTCCGGGAAGCCCGTTTCCTGCGCGACTTCGGTCACCGCGAGGCCGGCGTCTGCGAGCGCGCGCGCCGTGCCGCCGGTCGAGACGAGTTCGAAGCCCTGCGCCGTCAGTCCGCGCGCGAATTCGACGATGCCGGACTTGTCGGAGACCGACAGCAGCGCCCGGCGGGCGTTCTGCCGCGTCATCTGCTCAGGAGGACAGCCCGTATTCGCGCAATTTCTTGCGCAGGGTGCCGCGATTGATGCCGAGGATGGTCGCCGCGCGGCTCTGGTTGCCGTCGGCGTAGTCCATGACCGCCTGGAACAGCGGCAATTCGACCTCGCGCATGACGAGATCGTAGAGTCGGCCCGGCCGGTGGCCGTTCAGGCTGTCAAAGTAAGTGCACAGCGCCTGTTCCGTATGATCGCGCAGCGGAATATCGCGCGCGTGCCCGTTTGTGGAACGGGAAAGCTGTGAGCGGCGCGAGATCTGCGCCCTGGATTTCGCGGTCATCGCCTGGTTGTCCCGCCTGTCGTCGTCGCGTTGTCTTCAGGCCGCCCGGGCCGTCTGCCCGATGCAACCCGTCAGAAAATCGTCCGTGAGCGACAGTTGCTCGCTGGCGATCTCCGTCTTCAACAGTCCGGCCGGCAGATGCCCGACTTCCGCATGAAGCCTGCAATACCAGCCGAGATGTTTGCGCGCCACGCGGACACCTTGTGACTCGCCGTAGAACGAGTAAAGGGCCTCGAGGTGCGAAAGCATGATAGCACGGACTTCCGCAAGCACAGGCGGCGTAACCGCCGATCCGGCGAGCACTGCGCGCACTTCGCGGAAGATCCAGGGTCGTCCCTGCGCGGCGCGGCCGATCATGACGCCATCCGCTCCGCTTTGTTCCAGCGCCTTCAATGCCTTGGCGGCACAATCGATGTCGCCATTGACGAAAACGGGCAGCCGCACGGCACGCTTGACGGCGGCGACGGTTTCATATTCGGCATCACCGTTGAAGAAATCCGCGCGCGTCCGGCCATGAACGGCGAGCGCGGCGAGGCCTTCGCCTTCCGCGATGCGCGCAATCGCGACCGCATTGCGGTTTTCGCGGTCCCAGCCCGTGCGCATCTTGAGCGTGACCGGGACCGCGGCCGCTGCGACAACCGCCGCAAGGATCTCGCGGACCAGGTTTTCGTCGCGCATCAGCGCCGAGCCCGCCGCCCGGCTGCAGACCTTCCTGGCGGGGCAGCCGAAGTTGATGTCGATGATCTGGGCGCCCCGTTCGGCGTTCTGCCGCGCAGCGTCCGCCATCATTGCCGGATCGAAACCCGCGATCTGGACGATCCGCGGCTCCGCCTCGCCGCGGTGATCGAGGCGCAGACGCGATTTGGACGTATTCCAGAGACGGACGTCCGAGGTCACCATTTCGGAAGCAGCGAGCCCGGCCCCCATGCGACGGCACAATCGACGGAAGGGCAGATCGGTGACGCCCGCCATCGGCGCGAGCGCAAGCGGCGTCGCGAGCTCGAAGGGCCCGATCTTCACGTTGCGGTCGCCGCCGGATTCGCGCAGCGCACGCCGTCGTCCTCCGCCAGGCACACGTCCAGCTGGAAGCCAACCGCGTCTTTGCCGGGATCGACGATGCGGATTTCGGCATCCGCGCGCTGCCCGGGCTCGAGCAGCCGTGGCGCGCCGGTGCCCGGCAAGTAATCCGCCGGCGGGATATCGCGCTGGCCGATGGTCGCGCCGAAGCGGTCCTGCAGCGCCAGCCGCAACAGCGGCAGCGGTTGCGCATAAGGCGCGCGATTGACAATGCTCGCGCGCAACAGCAGGCGATCGGCTTCCGCCGGATCGCTGGCGGCGCCCCATTGGCGCAGCTCGTACGCGGACAGGTCGGACGGCGTATCGAGCGGATGTCCGACGAACGAATAGGCGCGCGCAAGCCAGGGGCCGACACCGCCGCCGCGGGCCAGTTGCTCCCGCTGGCTGTGCACGACCTGGATGCCGAACAGCAGCAGGGCGAGAGCCACGCTGACCGTCCAGGGCCAGTGCCGGTCCCGTTCCGTCGCTTCCGCCGACCCAAAATCGGTTTCAAGCGCGCTGCGAGCGGCCGCTTCCTCGGCCAGACTTGCACGCACCTCCTCCGGGATCAGGATACGGGCGGAGGAGCTGAACGCCTCCGAGACCGGGGCGATTTCTTCTTCCGGCGCGTCCCGCTCGTCGAGCACGAGAATCGGATACTCATCCGTGCGGGCGAGGTCGCCCCTGGCTTCAGCAAGCGTCAGCGATGCCGCGACTTTGGCAGGATCGAAGTCCAGCGGCGGCGGTGACTCGACGACGAACAACCGCTCGATGTCGGCAGCGTCGCCATGGAATTCCAGGGCCTGATCTTCGGAAAGCTCGATGTTCTCGTTGCCCGGCAGTTCCTCGACGGTCATCGAGTCGTCGGGGGACGGGGCCGCGTCCTCTTCGACTTCCGGCGTGAATGCCTGCTCGCTCAGGTGCACGACGGCATTGAAGGTATTCGAGCAGACGCCGCAGCGTACGTCGCCCTGGGCGATGCGCAGTGCATCCGCCGTGACGCGAAAGACCGTCGCACAATCAGGGCATCGGGTGTACACGCCTACTCCGCGCGCCGGCGACCCGCGAGCGCGATCCACGTCTCGCGCCGCGCCGCCGTTTCCATATCAAACCACGGTCCATAGGCCCGCGCCACTCCATCGCCCTGGTCGTCGAGCATGCCGGCGAGCAGGATCGCGCCGCCCGCGCGGCAATGGCCGGCGAGCCGTGGCGCGAGCGCAACCAGCGGCTGCGCCAGTATGTTCGCGACGACGACGTCGAACGGGCCGCGGATGTCCGATGCATCCTGCAGCACTTCAAGGCGCCCGGCCAGCGCGTTTTTCGCGGCGTTTTCCCGCGTCGCAATGATGGCCTGCGGGTCGATGTCGAATGCGGTCGCCTCGGCCGCGCCGAGCGCCAGTGCCGCGAGTGCGAGGATGCCGGAACCGCAGCCGTAGTCGAGCAACCGCCGGCCTTCGAGCCCGTATCCGTCCAGCCACTCGAGGCAAAGCGCGGTCGTCGCGTGCGTGCCGGTGCCGAAGGCCAGTCCCGGATCGAGTGCGATCACGACCGCCGCCGGATCGCCGGGCGGCTGTCCCGCAGGGCAGACCCAGAGCCGCTGACCGAAGCGCGTCGGGCGAAAGTCCCGGAGCCATTCACGTTCCCAGACGCGGTCCGCGACCTGCTCGATGTGGATGGCGTCGTCGGGGAGCGCAAGAACGGCGGTCAGCGTCGCGGCGATTACCCGAGCTTCGGCCGACTCCGCGAAGAGCGCCTTCAGGCGGACTTCGTTCCATAGCGGCGTTTCGCCTGGAGCCGGTTCCAGCAGTGCCTCATCGCCCGCGTCCCCGTAGGAAAGCGCGATCGCGCCGAGGGCGAGGCAAGCCGCTTCGGCGCGGCCGGGCGGCTCGCGGCCGAGCTCGATCACGATCTGTTGCCAGTTCACTTCAGGCCGAGGCGGCGCTCGAGATAGTGGATGTCGAGGCCGCCCTGCCGAAAGGCGGAGTGACCGAAGATCTCCTGGTGCAGCGGGGCATTGGTCTTGATGCCCTCGACGACCATTTCGGACAGCGCGTTGCGCATGCGCGCGATCGCGGTGTCGCGATTATCGCCATAGGAAATCAGCTTGGCGATCAGCGAATCGTAGAATGGCGGTACCGAGTAGCCGGAGTACAGGTGGCTGTCGACGCGCACCCCGGGGCCGCCCGGCGCATGCCAGAGCCGCACCGGGCCCGGCGAGGGGGCAAAGGTCCTGGGATCTTCCGCATTGATGCGGCATTCCATCGCCCAGCCGCGCAGCACGATGTCCTGCTGCTTGAACGGGAGCGGCTCGCCGGCGGCGATACGAAGCTGCATCTTGACGATGTCCACGCCCGTAACCAGCTCCGTGACCGGGTGCTCGACCTGGACCCGGGTGTTCATCTCGATGAAGTAGAAGTTACCGTCCTCGTAGAGGAACTCGAGCGTTCCGGCGCTGCGATAGCCGACCGCCGTGCAGGCAGCGACGAGTTTCTCGCTCATGTCGTCACGCTGCTTCGCGGTGATGCCGGGTGCCGGGGACTCCTCGATGATCTTCTGGCGCCGGCGTTGCATCGAGCAGTCGCGCTCGCCCAGAGAGACCACGTTCCCGTAGTTGTCTCCGATCACCTGGAACTCGATGTGGCGTGGTTTCTCGAGGAATTTCTCCATGTAGACCGTGTCGTTGCCGAACGCGGCCAGCGCCTCGGTCTTCGCGACGTTGATCGCGTTGACCAGCGTCGCGTCGCTGTGCACGACCCGCATGCCGCGGCCGCCGCCCCCGCCCGACGCCTTGATGATCACCGGATACTCGATCGAGCGGGCCATGCGGAAGCATTCATCGGTGTCGGCGGGCAGCGGACCGTCGGAACCGGGCACGCAGGGCACGCCGTGTTCCTTCATTGCGCGGATCGCCGACACCTTGTCCCCCATCTCGCGGATGGTTTCGCTCCGCGGCCCGATGAAGACGAAGCCGCTGTTCTCGACCCGCTCGGCGAAATCAGCGTTCTCGGACAGGAATCCGTAGCCGGGATGGATGCCGACCGAGTCCGTCACCTCGGCGGCGCTAATGATGGCCGGCATGTTGAGGTAGCTGTCGCGGGACGCGGGCGGGCCGATGCAGACCGTCTCGTCTGCAAGCAGCACGTGCTTGAGATTCTGGTCGGCGGTCGAGTGCACGGCGACCGTCTTGATGCCGAGTTCCCGGCAGGCACGCAGAATGCGCAGCGCAATCTCGCCCCGGTTGGCGATGACGATCTTGTCGAGCATCCGCCTTACTCGATCGCGAACAGCGGCTGGCCGAACTCGACCGGTTCGCCATTTTTCGCGAGCACGGCGACGACCTTGCCGGCCCGCTCGCTTTCAATCTGGTTCATCATCTTCATGGCCTCGATGATGCACAGCACCTGGCCGACGCGGACTTCCTGTCCCACCGCCACGAATGACTTCGCGCCGGGGGCAGGGGATGCATAGAACGTGCCGACCATCGGCGCCGTGACCAGGTTTTCGTTGCGTGCGGCTGGTGCAGCCCCGGCCTGCGCGGCAGCGGGCGCCGGACCCGGAGCCGCTCCGGCGGCCGGTACGGCGATCTGCATCGGCTGGGGCGCACTGGCCGGGCCCTGGCTGAAGCGCGCGATACGCACGGATTCCTCGCCTTCGGAGATCTCGATTTCCGCAAGGCCGGATTCCTCCAGCAGCTCGATCAGTTTCTTTATCTTGCGAATATCCATCAATCCCCTCCGGAAGGCCGGTCGAGCCGGTCGAGCGCCGCTGTCAGCGCCAGGCCGTAACCCTGCGCGCCCAGGCCGACGATGCTGCCGGCGGCGATGTCGGAAAAATAGGAATGCCGGCGGAACGGTTCCCGCGCGTGCACGTTGGACAGGTGCACCTCGATGAACGGGACCGAGACTGCGAGCAGCGCGTCTCTGAGCGCGATGCTCGTATGCGTGAAGGCGCCGGGGTTCAGGATCAGGAAATCGACCGGCTTCGCCGCGAGCGCCTGCACGCGCTCGACCAGTTCATGCTCGGCATTGCTCTGAAAGCAGTCCAGCTCCGCATTCCGTTCAGCGGCGCGCGCCTTCAACCCATCCTCGATGGCGGCAAGCGTTACCTGGCCATAGAAGCCTGGCTCCCGGTTTCCGAGCAAATTGAGGTTGGGTCCATTGATCAACAGCAGGCGTCGCACCGGGCCATTGAACCGGACGGGCGGGACTTTGTCCAGATTTGGCGCCGATAATGCCGGTAACTCCGGCGATCTGTCGTTTAACGGGGCTAATTCGTCCGGAGGTTCTGCTGGATCCGGCTGCGGGCGGCCGGCAAGTCGATGATGCCGGCATCCACCTCGCGGATCGCCGAGAGGATGACCTGTGCCTGTGGCCGGTGCAACTCGCCGACATGAATGGTGGCAATTCGGCCCTGGCGGTCCGTAAACGCAGTGAACGGCAGGCCGATGCTTTCCATGCCGAACGCACGCGCCGCCGCCATGCCGTCCTGTTCTCCGATCAGCACGGTGTAATCGATCGGCATCTTCTCGAGGTACTTCAGGACGTCCTCACGAAAATCGATCGCGATGCCGATGATCTCGAAGCCGGCGTACTCTTCGTCAACGGCGAGCGCGTTCAGCATCGGGATCTCGCGCCGGCAGGGCGCACACCAGGTCGCCCAGAAGTTGATGACGAGCGGCTTGCCGTCCCACTCCGAGAGCGACCGCGGCCTTCCGTTCCGGTCGGCGAGCGTTACCTCGGGCCGGAACTCGGGAATGACAGCAGCAGCAGGCTGGTCGGGTTCGGAAGGCCGGGTTTCAGGATCGAGCAGGCTGCGGGTGACGAAGAATGTCGCGATGCCGGCGGCGAGCGCAATGGCCGTCGCAATGGCCAGACGTCCCCGGCTGCGCATCATCAGCATTCGCGCGCGAAACGCGCGAGGTGATCGCGGAAATCGTCGGCCGCGACGAAGCCGACCAGCCGGAACCCGCGGCATTCGCGGCCATGACCGCCAAAGAATGCGGTCGTCGGCGGTCCATACACGCCAAACCGGCGCAGCAATGCCTGGTCCGCCTCGTTGTTTGCCGTGACATCCGCTTTCAGCAGGACAAAACCTGCCAGATCCTGCTGTACGCCGGCGACCGAAAACGTGTACTTCTCCATCTCCTTGCAGGAAACGCACCAGTCCGCGTAGAAATCGAGCATCACGGGCTGGCCAGCGCCCTTGGCGGCGGCGAGTTCGTTATCGAGATCGACGATCGTCGCCACTTTCCGGAAAGGCAATTCTTCGGCGCCGACCGGCGCTGCGCCGGTCCCAAAACCCGGCAACGCGGCGCCCCGGAGCGGCTGCAGCGGATCGTGCCCGCCGGCGGCCGCGCCCACCAGCATGATCACGCCCCAGACGACCGCGGCGAGGCCCGCACCACGCGCAAAGAACCGCCAGGTGTCCGTTCCGGCAGCGTGCCTGCCGAAACCGCCGAAATAGTAGCCGCCGACGATCACCAGCAACGCCCACAGTGCGAGCGTCAGCGAACCCGGCAGGATGCGCTCCAGCATCCAGACGGCGACGGCGAGAAACAGCACGCCGAACAGGGTCTTGATGGTCGTCATCCACGGCCCGGCATGCGGCAGGAAGCGGCCGCCCGCAACGCCGACCAGCAGCAACGGCGAACCCATGCCGATCGCCATCGCAAACAGTGCCAGCGCGCCGCGCACGACGTCACCCGTCTGCCCGATGACGGCGAGTGCCGCGACCATCGGCGGCGCGACGCAGGCCGTGACGACCAGAGCCGACAGGGCGCCCATGATGGCGGTGCCGACGAAGCTGCCGGCCTTCTGGCGGCCGGAAACGGCCGACAGTCGTGTCTCGAGCGCGGCCGGAATCCGGAGATCGAACAGGCCGAACATCGCGAGCGCGAGCACGACGAAGAGTGCGGCGAACGCGATGATGATCCAGGGCTGCTGGAAGAACGCCTGGGCCTGCTGGCCCGCGGCCGCGAAGGCGGCGCCTGCGACCGTGTACGTCAGCGCCATGCCGAGCACGTAGATGACGGACAGCATGAAGGAGCGCCGCGGCGTGGCGGCGGCGCCCTGGCCTGCGATGATGCCGGACAGGATCGGGATCATCGGCAGCACACAGGGCGTGAAGGCGAGCAGCAGGCCGGAGCCGAAGAATATGGCCATGACAACGAGCAGGCTGCCGTCGGCGATCAGGGTGGCTAGCCGGTCCTGTTCGGCGACCATGCCCGGCGCTTCCGTGCGCGCCGGCGTACCCGGCGGCGGCATTTCGATGGCGATGGTTTTCGTGACCGGCGGATAGCAGAGCCCGGCGTCCGCACAGCCCTGGTAGCCGACCGTAATTTCGAGCGAAGACGCATCGGCCGGGCGGCTGACCGGCACTGTCGCGTTCAGCGTATCGTAGTAGACCTCGACATCGCCGAAAAACTCGTCGGTCTTCTTCCTGCCATCCGGCATCGCGACGGCCCCAAGCTTGAAATCGGCGGTGGCGGTCTTCGCGCTGACGCGGTGGCGATAGAGGTAGTACCCGGGCGCCACTTGCCAGTCGAGCGCGATCTGCTCGTCGCCGTCGGGCGTCGCCGTCAGCACGAATGCCTCGTCGACCGGCAGGAACTGGTCCTGGTTACTGGCCGGGCCGAGCAGACCCTGCGCCGTGGCCCCTGCGGATACGGCCAGAAAGATCGCGCCCAGCACCGTGCGGAAGTGATTCATGGGGCCGAGAGGTTAGCGGCCGGCCGGCAACTTGTCTCGGATTTGCGCCCGGTTTCATTAAAAGTCTTTGATATCAACAGGTTGAGATAAAACCTGCCCGGATGGCCCGTTGAGCTTGTATTTAAGATAGCCGGCCCTATCATTAGCAGTCGCTCGTTGAGAGTGCTAACAACATGATGAGGAGTGAAGACACATGAAGATCCGTCCGCTTCATGACCGCGTGATGGTCAAGCGCGAAGAAGAAGAGCGCAAATCGCCCGGTGGGATCGTGATTCCCGACACCGCGGCCGAGAAACCGATCCGCGGAAAGATCATCGCGGTCGGCAAGGGCAAGATCCTGGAAAACGGCAACGTCCGTCCGCTGGACCTGAAAGTCGGCGACAAGATCCTGTTCGGCAAGTACAGCGGAACCGAAATCAAAGTCGACGGCGACGAGCTCCTCGTGATGCGCGAGGAAGACGTCGTAGCCGTCATCGAAAAGTAATCCAGAGGACATTGCAATCATGGCAGCCAAGGAAGTCAGATTTTCAGACGACGCGCGCACCCGCCTGGTCCGCGGCGTCAACCTGCTCGCGAATGCCGTCAAAGCGACGCTCGGCCCGAAGGGCCGCAACGCAGTGCTCGAGAAGAGCTTCGGCGCGCCGACCATCACGAAGGATGGCGTCTCGGTCGCGAAGGAAATCGAACTGAAGGACAAGTTCGAGAACATGGGCGCGCAGATGGTCAAGGAAGTCGCATCGTCGACTTCTGATGAGGCTGGTGACGGCACGACCACGGCGACCCTGCTCGCACAGGCGATCATCCGCGAGGGCATGAAGGCCGTCGCGTCGGGGATCAACCCGATGGACGTCAAGCGCGGCGTCGACATGGCCGTGACCGCGGCGGTCGAAGAGCTCAAGAAGCTCTCCAAGCCCTGCAAGGACTCGAAGGCGATCGCCCAGGTCGGCACGATCTCGGCGAACAGCGACGAGGCGATCGGCAAGAAGATTGCCGAGGCAATGGAGAAGGTCGGCAAGGAAGGCGTGATCACGGTCGAGGAAGGCTCCGGACTCGAGAACGAACTCGAGGTCGTCGAGGGCATGCAGTTCGACCGCGGCTACCTGTCGCCGTACTTCATCAACAATGCCCAGAACCAGACCAGCGAGCTGGAACAGCCGTACGTGCTGCTGTACGACAAGAAGATCTCGAACATCCGCGAGATGCTGCCGCTGCTCGAAAGTATCGCCAAGGCCGGCAAGCCGCTGCTGGTCGTCGCCGAGGACGTCGAGGGCGAGGCGCTCGCGACGCTGGTCGTCAACACGATCCGCGGCATCGTCAAGGTGTGCGCGGTGAAGGCGCCCGGCTTCGGCGACCGCCGCAAGGAAATGCTGAAGGACATCGCGATCCTGACCGGCGGCACCGTGATCGCCGAGGAAGTCGGCTTGTCGCTCGAAAAGGCGACGCTGAACGACCTCGGCAAGGCCAAGAAAATCGTCGCCGACAAGGAAAACACGACGATCATCGACGGCGCCGGCAAGCCCTCGGAAATCAAGGGCCGGGTGGAGCAGATCCGCCGGCAGATCGAGGAAGCGACGTCCGACTATGACAAGGAAAAGCTGCAGGAGCGCGTTGCCAAGCTCTCCGGTGGCGTTGCCGTGATCAAAGTCGGCGCGGCCACCGAGATCGAGATGAAGGAGAAGAAGGCCCGCCTCGAAGACGCGCTGCACGCCACGCGCGCCGCGGTCGAAGAGGGCGTCGTGCCGGGCGGCGGTGTCGCATTTGTTCGGGTGCAGAGGTTGCTCGACAAGCTCACCGGCGCCAACGAGGACCAAAACGTCGGCATTCGCATCCTGTCGCGCTCCATCGAGGAGCCGCTGCGCCAGATCGTGCAGAACGCCGGCGAAGACGGTTCGGTCGTGCTCGCCAAGGTCCGCGAGGGCAAGGGCAGCTATGGCTACAACGCCGCGACCGGCGAGTACGGCGACATGATCGACATGGGCATCCTGGACCCGACTAAGGTCACGCGCCTGGCGCTCCAGAACGCCGCATCCGTCGCCGGCCTCCTGCTCACCACCGAGGTGATGGTGGCCGAGGCTCCCAAGGAGGAGCACGACCATCCGCCGATGGGTGGTGGCGGCATGGGCGGCATGGGCGGCATGGACATGTAAGGCCGCAAGGCACTACGTACCGACAAGGCCCGGGAGGCGACTCCCGGGCCTTTTTTTTTCCTGTAGCATTTGCGGCATCCTGTGATCAGCCGCCGCGCCGGAGCCGTCTCATGAGAATCGCTTTCCCGGTCGTCATATCCATGCTGCTTTGCAGCACCGTGCTCCATGCGGAACCACCACCGGGCGAATCGCAGAAAGCGATCCTGGTGACCGGCGCCAGCACCGGCATTGGCCGCAAGATTACCGAACGGCTCGCCGCCGACGGTTACTTTGTCTATGCCGGTGCGCGCAAGGACAGTGACCTCGAGGAGCTCAACGCGATCGAGAATGTGCACGCGCTCCGGCTCGACGTCACGAAGCCCGAAGAAATCGCCGCAGCAGTCGAGGCCGTGACGGCGGCCGGGCGCGGACTCCACGGCCTCGTCAACAATGCGGGAGTCGCGATCACCGGTCCGTTCTCGGACACGCGGGAGGAAGACTTCGATTTCGTCATGCAGGTGAACGTCTACGGCCCCTATCGCGTGACGAAGGCGTTCACGCCGCTGATCGTCGCCGGCAAAGGCCGGATCACGACCATCGGTTCGATATCCGGAATCCTGTCTGCGCGCGATCTCGGCGTCTACAGCATGAGCAAGCACGCGGTCGAGGCTTTCGCGGATTCGCTGGCGCTGCAGATGGAGCCGCAGGGCGTCAGGGTCAGCATCGTCGAGCCCGGCAACTACAATTCCGAGATCGGCAACTCCGCCGCCAGACGCTCCGGCGTATCGCGCCTGACCGACCGTTCGCTGTACAAGTCGCCGGATGAAGTGGCGGAAGCGGTTAAGCTCGCGCTGTTCGAGCCCGAACCGAAGCGGCGGTATATGGTGGTTCCGAACGCGTACGAAGGCGAGATCACGATCAGGAAAGCCATCCAGGAACTCGTGGAGCTGAACGAGGGCCACGCGTATACCTACGGGCGCGATGCGCTCGTCCAGATGCTCGACGAGGCACTGGCAACGGCGCGGCCTGCGGTGCCGGCGGCACCGCTATGAACGGCCGCCGATCACGGTGGTGACGGCGACGTCGGCCGTCACATTGCCGATCGTGCGGAAAATGTCTGGAATCGTTTCGACCGCGATCAGCAGCGCGAGCAACTCGACGGGAATGCCCATGGCAAGGCAGATCGGCGCCATCAGCGCGAAGAACGTCACGGCACTTGCGATGCCGACGGCGGCGACCGACACGATCGCCGCGACGACGACGCCCGCGGCAAGCTGCCAGATCGACAAATCGATGCCATGCAGACCGGCGATGTAGATTGCGACGGCTATGTTGCCGGCCGGGCTTGTGAAGCGGAACAGCGAAACCGCGAGCGGCAGCGTGATGCCGACGACCTGCGGCGGTTGCGCGAGCGGGCCGCGGGCCGCATCGATCATCGCCGGCAGTGAAGCCAGCGACGATTGCGTGCTGATCGCGACGCTTTGCGCCGGGATCATCGCGCGCGCGAAGGCGGCAAGGCGGATGCGTCCGCCAACCACGGCGAGCGGGTAAGCGAGCAGCGTGATCACGATCAGCGTCAACGAGACGATTGCGACGTAGTGCCCGAACGCGCCGAGCGAATCGAATCCGGTCTGCGCCCCGACGACAAAGGCCAGTGCGAACACGCCGATCGGCGCGACCAGCAGCACCCAGCCCACGATCACGAGCATGGCCTCCGCGATGGCCTCGAAGAACGTCCGCAGGCTGCCCTGCCGCGCAGGCTCGATGTGCGTGATCGCAAATCCGAAGATCAGCGCGAAAACGGCGAGCGCAAGCATCGCGCCGCCGGCCGCGGCCTCGATGACATTCGGCGCGATGAATGCCCGGATGAAATCGAACGGACCGGCCGCGGCCGCAGGGATCACGCCGGGCGGAGGTGTCGCCGCGACGAGGGCCGCTGCAGCCTGCTCGGGAATCGGCCACAGCGCCAGCAGAAAGGGCGTCACGAGCGCGCTGACCACGGCGCCGGCCGGCAACAGGATCGCAAACAGCAGGATGGAACGCCCGGTGACCCTGCCGGCGGCGGCCGCATGGGTCGTGGAAACGATGCCGCTGACGATCAGCGCGAAAACGAGCGGCACGATCGTCATCTTGAGCGCATCGAGCCACAGGCCGCCGATAGCCTGGGCGCCTGCTATGGCCTGCGCCATGGCGGGCCAGCCGGCCCAGTCCCAGGCCGCGCCCAGCGCGAGGCCGGCCGCGAGTCCGGTCAGAATCTGCCATGCCCTGATCATGCGCCCTCCGTGCCCGCCATCGATCCTACTAGAATCGCGGTCTGGCTCGCGCTGTGGAACGGCTCAAGGGGAACTCCATCGGCCGGGAAATTCTTCGTTACAGCGGGTTCGTTGCCGATGCCTGCGCGCGCGATCCCGGATTGCTGGAGTCGCTGGCCGCGGGCGAACCCGCACGGCCGCGGCCGGCCGGCGCGATTCGCGAGCAGGCAAACGCGCTGCTCGCGGACGACCCGGACGAATCCCGGTTCATGGATGCACTGCGAAAGCTGCGCCGCCGCGAACTGGTCCGCATCGCCTGGCGGGATCTCGAAGGCCATGCGCCGCTGCCGGAAGTGCTGGAAGAGCTGTCGCAGCTGGCGGATGCGGCAATCACCACCGCGCTCGCCTTCGCGATACGCCTGCTCGAACCGCGATATGGCGTGCCGCGCTCGCCATCCGGCGAGAGTCAGGAGCTCATCGTGCTCGGCATGGGCAAGCTGGGCGGACGCGAACTCAATTTTTCGTCGGACATCGATCTCGTTTTCCTGTACCCGGAGAGTGGCGGGACCGACGGCCGCAAGGCCGTCGCGAACGAGGACTACTTCACGAGGCTCGGCCAGACGCTGATCCGGCTGCTCGACGCTCGCACTGCGGAGGGATTCGTTTACCGGGTGGACATGCGCCTGCGGCCATTCGGGGAGCCGGGGCCGCTCGTCACGAACTTTGCGGCACTCGAAGGCTATCTGCAGCAGCATGGCCGCGACTGGGAGCGCTACGCGTACGTGAAGGCGCGCGCCATCACCGCCGTCGCGCGCTATCGCGAACTCTATGATTCCGTCGTGCGGCCATTCGTGTATCGCCGCTACCTCGACTTCGGCGTGTACGAAAGCCTGCGCGGAATGAAGGCGATGATCGCGCGCGAAGTCGTGCGCCGCGACCTGCAGGACAACATCAAGCTCGGGCCGGGGGGCATCCGCGAGATCGAATTCATCGTGCAGGCCCAGCAGCTCATCCGCGGCGGCTCCGAGCCGCGGCTGCAGGAGCCGTCCCTGCTCGCCGTGCTGCCGCGGCTCGAAGGCGCCAAGCTGCTGCCTGGCGCGGCCGTCGCCGAGCTGCGCGACGCGTACGAATTCCTGCGGCGGGTCGAGAACCGCCTGCAGATGGCCGCCGACGAGCAGACGCATGCGCTGCCGGAGTCGGGCGAGGCGCGCGGCCGGCTGGCCGCTTCGATGGGATTCGCGGACACGGAATCCTTCCTGCAGGCGCTCGCAGCGAAGCGCAGCAGGGTTACGACGTGGTTCGGCGATGCCGTGCTGGGACCGGGAGGCCGCGGCGACGTTGCTCCGGCTCCGGCACTGGATTCGCTATGGTCCACCGAACCCGCTTTCGAACGCCTTGCCCACGATGTCGGCAGGCTAGGCCTCGACGACGAGGACGAGGCGGCGCGCATGCTGCTCGAGCTCCGGCAGTCCGGCTATTACCGCCGGCTGGATGAACACGGCCGGCGCCGCCTCGCGACGCTGCTTCCCCGGCTGATCGCCGCGATCGCGGAGACCGCCGGCGGCGGGCGCGGTGCCGGGCAGGCGGTGCTCGCCCGGCTGCTGCGGATCGTCGAGACGATCGGCGGACGCACCGCTTACCTCGCGCTGCTGAACGAGAATCCGGCAGCTCTCGCGCGCCTGGTCCGGATCTGCGGCATGGGCGAGTACCTTGCCCGCCAGGTCGCGGCGCATCCGCTCCTGCTCGACGAGCTGCTCGATCCGCGCGTATTCGAGACGCTGCCGGATCGCGGCCAGTTCGAGCGCGAGCTCGCCGCACGGCTCGGGCACGCCGGCGAAGACGCGGAACTCCAGGTGGATGCGCTCAGGCATTTCCGGCGCGCGTCGATGTTTCGCATAGCGACGCTCGACCTGACCGGTCGGCTGCCGCTGATGCAGGTCAGCGACCGTTTGACGGACGTCGCGGAACTGATCGTCGAGCAGGCATTGGCGCTCGCCTGGCGGCAGACGGCCGTGCTGTATGGCGAGCCGCGCTGCGCGGGCGCAGCGGGCACGCGCATCGTGCGTGTCGCGATCGCGGGTTACGGAAAGCTCGGCGGCATGGAGCTCGGCTACGGCTCGGACCTGGACCTCGTTTTCCTGCAGGACTCGGAGGGGGAAACGCAGCAGACCACAGGCCCGAAAGTCGTGGACAACGAACTGTTCTTCCTGCGCCTGGCGCAGCGGCTCGTGCATCTGCTGACCGTGCATACGCCCGCCGGACGCCTCTACGAGGTGGACGTGCGGCTGCGGCCGTCCGGCAAGGGCGGACTGGCCTTCACGCCGATGCGCGCCTTCGAGGAATACCAGCGGAACGAAGCATGGACCTGGGAGCATCAGGCGCTCCTGCATTCGCGCTGGGTCGCGGGCGACGCCACCGTCGGCGCCGGGTTCGAACGGGTGCGGCGCGAGGTGCTGATATCTTCGGTCCGACTCGAGACGCTGCGCGGCGACATCGTCGCCATGCGCGAGCGCATGCGCGCGGAACACGCGCGCCCGCACCACGGCAGCTTCGACCTCAAGCAGGATCGCGGCGGCATCGCCGATATCGAATTTCTTGCGCAGTACTGGGTACTGCGCCATGTACGCGAGCATCCGCCGCTGGCCGAGTTCGCGGACACGATCCGCCACCTGGAGTCAGTAGGCTCCGCGGCGCTGGTCGATCACCGGGTCATCGACCGCCTGGTGGACGCCTACCGCCGGTATCGCGAGGCCGCGCACCACCTGTCGCTCGAGCAGCGCCCGACGGTGGTCGACGAAGGACCCTTTGCCCGGCTGCGGGCGGATGTCTCGGGTGTCTGGGAACGGGTCATGGTCGCGGGAGCCGACCCGGCGCCGTTATAATCCAGCGGTGATCCAGCCGAACGCAAAGAACCGCTACGAGGTCACGACCGCCGACCTGCCGCTTGCCTGCCCGATGCCCGGGATGACGCTGTGGAACAGCCATCCGCGCGTCTACCTGCCGATCGAGCAGACGGGCACGGCCCGTTGCCCGTACTGCAGCGCCGAGTTCGTGCTGAAGCGCTGACCGGCGATGTTCCAGCGGCTCGAAATCGACCGCGGCGCGATCCTGTTTGATCCCGAACTCGTCGACACGGCCGGGCCGCAGCTCTTCGACCGTGCGTACTGGCGCGCCGGGGGCGCGCTGACCGAACGCGCCGGCGGGCGTGGCTCCATTCATTTCATCGACGATGGCCGCCGCCACTGGGCCTTGCGCCGCTATCTGCGCGGCGGCGTCCCGGCGCTCTTTTCGCGCGAGCGCTACCTGTATTGCGGCGAGGAGCGCACGCGTTCGTTCCGGGAATTGCGGTTGCTGCACTCATTGCGGTCCCGGGGCCTGCCGGTGCCGGTGCCGGTCGCCGCCATGTACCGGCGCGCATTCCTGAGCTACGTCGCGGAGCTGATCACGGAACGCATCGTCGGCGCCCGTTCGCTGGCGGAACTGCTGGCGGCGGGCGCGATGGACGATGCGCGCTGGGCGGCGATCGGCCGCTGTCTGCGTCGTTTCCACGACATGGGCGTGCATCATGCGGACCTGAATGCGCAGAACATCCTGCTCGATCCAGAGGGTAAGGTCTGGGTGCTCGACTTCGACCGGGGGCGCGAACGTGCGCCCGGCGCCTGGCGCGAGCGGGCGCTCGCGCGGCTCGCGCGCAGCCTCGCGAAGATCGGCGTCGCCCGTGCCGAGTGGCAGGGCGGATTCGCGCTGTTGCGCATCGCGCACGACGGCTGACTGCCGATGCGCTTTCTCTACGACGTACTGATCTATTTCGCTGCGCCGGTTGCGCTCCTGCTGCAGGTATGGCGCGGAATACGGGATCCCAGCTACCGCGAAGGGCTCGGCGAGCGTTTCGGGTTCGGCGCGCCGCTCGACGGCCAAACCATCTGGATCCATGCGGTTTCGGTCGGCGAAGTGCAGGCGGCCGAACCGCTCGTACGGCAGCTCATGAAGCGTCATCCCGGCCACCGGCTCGTGCTGACGACCGTGACGCCGACCGGGCGCGCCCGCGCGCGCCAGCTTTTCGGCGACAGCGCGACGCTTCGGTACGTGCCATTCGACCTGCCCGGTTCGGTCGGGCGCTTCTTCGACCGGGTGCGGCCGCGGCTCGCGATCATCCTCGAAACCGAGTTGTGGCCGAATCTTTATGCCGAATGCGGCCGCCGCAGCGTGCCGCTGGTGCTCGCAAGCGCACGCATGTCGCCCCGCTCCATCGGCTGGTACCGGCGCCTCGTGCCGCTGTTCCGCCAGGCACTCTCCCATGGCATCGTCATCGCGGCCCAGAGCTCGGCGGATGCCGAGCGGTTCCGTTTGATCGGCGCGCCGGCTGAGCGTACCCATGTTACCGGCAACATCAAGTTCGATTTCGAACCGCCACACGACGCCGAGTTGCGGGGACGGCGCTGGCGCGAGCTGAACGCGCCGGCCCGGATGGTCTGGGTGGCCGGCAGCACGCACGAAGGCGAGGAACAGCTCGTGCTCGACGCGCACCAGCAGGTGCGGCGGCATTTTGCCGATGCGTTGCTGGTGCTGGTGCCGCGTCATCCGAACCGCTTCGATTCGGTGCGTGATCTGCTGACCAGACGCGGCGAGCGGGCGGCGTACCGCTCGTCCGGCGGGCTGGTCGCGCCGTCGGATACCGTGATGCTGGGCGACACGATGGGCGAGCTGATGATGTTCTACGCCGGCGCCGACGTCGCATTCGTCGCTGGAAGCCTGGTGCCGATCGGCGGCCACAACCTGCTGGAGCCCGCGTCGTTCGGCCTGCCCACACTGGCCGGCCCGCACAATTTCAACAGCGAAGAGGTCGCGCAGCTGCTGCTCGAAGCGGGCGCGGCGCACATCGTCACCAATGCCGTGCAACTGGCGCACGAAGTCACGGGCCTGTTTGACGACGTGAGCCGGCGCGCCGCCATGGGCGCCGCCGGCAAGGCGGTGCTGGATGCGAATCGGGGTGCCCTCGACCGCCTGCTGGCGCTGATCGAGCCGCTGGTCCGGTAGAATGAGCGCCGTGCGACTGCCTTATCCGTACACCGCCGCCGGACTGCAGGCACTCGCCGATCGCTTTGGCTCACCGCTGCTCGTCATCGACTGCGACATCATCCGCAGGCAGTACCATGCGCTCGCCGCCGCGCTGCCGGGTGTCGACCTGCACTACGCCCTGAAGCCGCTGCCCGACGCGACGGTCGTGCGGGTGCTCGCCGACGAAGGCGCGTGGTTCGACATTGCGACCAACGGCGAGATCGATCTCGTACGCGAGGCCGGCATCGCGGCCTCCCGCTGCATCCACACGCATCCGATCAAGCGCGATTCGGACATCCGCCATGCCCTCGATTTCGGCATCATGACATTCGTCGTCGACAATCCGGACGAAGTCGTCAAATTCGAGCGTTACCGTGACCGCATACGGCTTCTGGTGCGGATCGCATTCCGCAGTCCGGAGGCGATCGTCGACCTGTCGCGCAAGTTCGGCTGCGATGCGGACGCCGCGCTCGACCTCGTGGGCCGCGCAGCCGCCGCGCGTATCCGGGTTTCGGGATTCTCGTTTCATGTCGG
The DNA here is from genome assembly GCA_035513555.1 of Steroidobacteraceae bacterium. Lineage (GTDB taxonomy): Bacteria > Pseudomonadota > Gammaproteobacteria > Steroidobacterales > Steroidobacteraceae > SCUD01. Next base: position 31,830 of record DATKBY010000041.1, read on the forward strand.
TTCCCAGGTTGCGCGGCCGGACATGTATGTGCAGGCGATTGAAACCTGCGCCGGCCTGATCACGGAGTCGAAGCGGCTCGGCCTCGGCCCGATCGAGGTCCTGGATATCGGCGGCGGATTTCCGATCGATTATCTGGAACCGGCGCCCGCAATCAGCGGGTTCTGCGCGCCGATCCGCGCAGCGCTTGCAAAGCTGCCTGAAGGGCTCCGAATCATCTCCGAACCGGGGCGATTCATCTGCGGTCCGGCGGGCGTCGGCCTGTCGACGGTCATCGGGCGGGCGCACCGCGACGGACGCTGGTGGTACTACCTCGACGACGGACTGTACGGCACGTTCAGCGGCCAGCTTTACGACCATTCCCGGTTTCCGGTCGAGCCTGTGCATCCGCACGACGGCCCGCGTCTTGCCTGCGTGCTAGCGGGCCCGACCTGCGACAGCATCGATGTCGTTGCGGAAGACCTGCCGATGCCGGAGCTCGCGGTCGGCGAGCTGCTCGTCGCGCGCCAGATCGGGGCCTATACGATCGCGACGGCGACCGACTTCAATTTCTTTCCGCGCGCGCGGGTGGTGCAGGTCAATGTCGCGCCGAGTGACGGCTGAACCGGTCTGCGCCTGCGGCCGGCGCCGGCTGCTGCGAGGACTCGCCTGCGTGGTGCCGGTGCTACTGCTGCTGCCGGCGCGCGCCAATACAGCGGTTTCCGGCGACCGCCGGCTCGTAGTCGTCAATACCCATACCGGCGAGACGCTGGACGCCCTGTTCGTCCGCGCTGGCGTTCACGACCCCGCGGTGCTTGGACGACTGGACTGGCTGTTTCGCGATCACCGCACCGGCGGCGTGCTGCCGATCGCACAAGGCCTGTTCGACCTGTTGTACGAACTCGCGGCCGCAGCTGCCCGCGAACCACGCTATGAAATCGTCTCCGGTTACCGTTCGGCCGCGACCAATGCGATGCTCGCGTCGGCGACCGCCGGCGTGTCGTCGAACAGCCTGCACATGCAAGGCCGTGCGATCGACGTCCGCCTCACGGGCTACCCGACGGAAAAACTGCGCGACCTGGCGCTTTCGAGGCGCATTGGCGGTGTCGGCTATTATGCGACGTCCGATTTCGTGCACCTGGACCTCGGCGCCGTGCGCAGCTGGTCCGGGTGATTGCAGGCGGGAATGACGACGCCGATTCACCGACGAGTCGATGCGCTGCGTGCCGGTGACGATCCGACATTCGTCGCGCGGCTCGCGTCGGGATGGGCCGTGCTCGGCGAGCGGCAGGTGCTGCCCGGCTACTGCCTGCTGTTGCCCGACCCGGTCGTGCCCACGCTGAATGCACTCGCCGGCGCGGAGCGCGCCGCGTTCCTCGCCGACATGGCCGCGCTCGGCGACGCAGTGCTCTCGGCCACGCGCGCGGTGCGAATCAACTATGCGATCTTCGGCAATCAGGATCCGGCGCTGCATGCCCATGTCATACCGCGCTTTCACGACGAGCCGGCGCCGTTCGTGACCGCACAGCCGTGGGCCTACGACTGGGAGCTGGCGCCGACGTTCGACCGGGAAGAACACCGCGAGCTGCGCGACCGGATCCACGCGGCGCTCGGGCGGAAGGCGTAACAGGCGTGCAAGTCGTCCATTCACCGCAGCACGCGCTGCATGACGGCGGCGTCGAACTGCATCGCGGCGCGCTGGTGCCGAGCTTCGAATCGCCGGAGCGCGTGCACTTCATCCTCGCAGCGCTCGAGCGCGCCGGTTTCGCCGTGGTGCCCCCGCGCGATGTCCCGCAGGACCGCCTGTTGCGCGTGCACGACCCGGCGTTCGTCGAATTCCTGCAAGGCGCCTGGGCACGCTGGACCGCGAAGGGCAGGGACGGATCGATGCTGCCGAGTGGCTTTCCGGCCCGCGGATTGCGGCGCGACCACCGGCCCTCCGGCATCCACGGCGCGATGGGCTGGTACACCTTCGATGCGAGCACGCCGATCGTGGCCGGCACCTGGGACGCCGCGCTCGCGGCGGCACGCTGCGCGATGACGGCGGCCGCGCTCGTGTCCGAGGGCGCGGCTACCGCCTATGCGCTGTGCCGCCCACCCGGACACCATGCGGGGACGAGCTTCTACGGCGGATACTGCTATCTGAACAACGCGGCGCTCGCCGCGCAGTACCTGCTCGATCACGGCAGCAAGCGCATAGCGGTGCTGGACGTCGACTACCACCATGGCAACGGCACGCAGGAGATCTTCTGGCAGCGCGACGACGTGCTGTTCGTGTCGCTGCACGCGACCCCGGACTCCGAGTATCCGTATTTTCTCGGTTACGCGGACGAACGCGGCGCCGGGCGCGGCGAGGGCTGCACACTGAACCTGCCGCTGCCGCTCGGTACAGCCTGGCCGGAGTACCGGGCTGCGCTGGACGTCGCACTGGATACGATCGGGCGCTTTGCGCCGGATGCGCTTGTCGTGTCGCTCGGCGTCGACACTTTCGAAGCGGATCCGATCAGTGCATTCCGGCTGCAGCAGGCCGACTATGCCCGCATGGGAGCCTGCCTCGCGGCGTCCGGCCTGCCTGCGGTCTTCGTGCAGGAAGGCGGCTATGCGGTCGCCGAAATCGGCGCCAACGTGGCGGCCGTGCTCGGCGAATTCTCCGCGTGCATTACACTTTGACGATGGCCGTCAATGCCGACTACCGCGATTTCGTGCTTGAGCAGCTGCGGCCGGCCGGGCAGGTCACGACGCGCCGCATGTTCGGCGGCATCGGCCTCTATCTCGACGGGCTGTTCTTCGCGCTGATCGACGACGACACGCTGTACTTCAAGACCGACGACACGAACCGGCCGCGCTACGAGGCGGCCGAATCTCAGCCGTTCTGCCCGTATCCGGACCGGCCGGACAAGGCGATGGCTTACTGGCAGGTGCCGGCCGAGGTACTCGAGGACGCCGACGAACTCTCGGTCTGGGCGCGCGAGGCAATGTCCGTCGCGCTGAAGGTGAAGACCCGCCGATGACGCCCGAAAACCTGCGTCGGGACTGGGAGCCGAGAATCATCCAGTTCGTCTGCGCGCAGCCGGGCAGTGATCCTGGCCACGGGCCCGTGCATCTGCGGCGTGTCGTCGCCGCGGCCCTCGCGCTCGCGGAGGCGGAGAATGCGCGCACCGACATCGTGCTGCCCGCGGCCTGGCTGCACGACTGCGTGCACGTCGCCAAGGATTCTCCCGACCGGGCGCGCGCCTCGCGCCTGGCCGCGGCGCACGCGGTGTCCTTCCTGCAGGCAGCCGGCTACCCGGCGGATGCGCTGCCGGCGATCGCCCACGCGATCGAGGCGCACAGTTATTCCGCCGGCATTCCGCCGCGGACGATCGAAGCGAGGGTCGTGCAGGACGCGGACCGGCTGGATGCGCTGGGCGCCATCGGCATCGCGCGCTGCATCGCGGTCGGCAGCGCGCTCGGCCGGCCGCTGTACGACCCGGACGATCCCTTCTGCGAGTCGCGCATCCCGGATGACGCGAGCGCCTCGATCGACCACTTCTACACGAAGCTGCTCAAACTGTCCGCCACGATGCAGACCGAAGCGGGCAGGCAGGAAGCGGAGCGGCGCACGGCGTTCATCCGCGCATTCATCGGACAGCTGCGCTCCGAGATCGCGCGATGACCCGCCGCGTCACGGCCGACGACGCGCTGGCGCGGCTGCGCGCCGGCAATGCGCGATTCGCCGCCCATGTGCGCAGCCATGACTCGCTCGCAAGCGCGGCGCGGCGCGCCGAGCTCGTCGTCGCGCAGGAGCCATGCGCCATCGTGCTCGGCTGTTCCGATTCGAGGGTTCCGGTCGAGATCGTCTTCGACCAGGGGCCGGGCGACCTGTTCGTGATCCGTGTTGCCGGCAACATCGTGGCGCCGTCGCTGATCGGCAGTGTCGAGTTCGCGGCGGAGCGATTCGGCACGCGTCTGGTCGTCGTGCTGGGTCACACGTCCTGTGGCGCGATCATGGCGACGATCGAGGAGTTGCACCGTCCGAAGCAGAACCAGTCGCCGAACCTGAAGGCGATCGTTGACCGCATCCGGCCGGGCGTCGCGGCGCTCGTCAGTCACGATACGGGCGGAAACGAAGCTGCGCTCGAGCAATCGGCGATGCGCGCGAACATCCTTGCGTCGGTCAACCAGTTGCGGCGCGGGTCGGCGATCATCGAAGGACTGATCGATGCCGAGGGACTGCGGGTGGTCGGCGCCTGGTATTCGCTCGACACCGGCGTCGTTCAGTTTCTGGAAGAAACGCTCTAGCCGAGCGCCTCCACGAAGGTCGCGGTGTCCACGTTGCCGCCCGTGATGGCGATCGCGATCGTACGGCCGTGGGTCGGCACACGCCCGGCCAGGACCGCCGCGAGTGCGACCGCTCCGCCGGGCTCGATCACGATGCGCAGGTGGCGGAAGCCCCAGGCCATCGCGATCCGGACCTCCATATCGCCGACCGTGACGCCGCCGGCCAGCAGGTCGCGCATCAGGGCGAAATTCAGCACGCCCGGGGACGGCGACATCAGGGCGTCGCAGATCGAGCGCGCGCCAGGAGCGTTCGCCAGCCGGTGGCCCGCCTCGAGCGAGCGGCGCGTGTCGTCGAATCCTTCGGGCTCCACGGCGAGCACTTCGGTCGTCGGCGAAAGCGTGCGGATGGCAAGCGCCGAACCGCTGATGAGGCCGCCGCCGCTGCAGCCGATCAGCACCTGGTCCGGTGTCAGATCCAGTTCGCGCGCCTGCTGCATCAGTTCGAGTCCCACCGTGCCCTGGCCCGCAATGACGTGCGGATCGTCAAAGGCCGGGACGAGCGTCGCACCGGTTTCGGTTGCGAGCCGCGCGGCGATCAGCTCGCGGCTCTCGCGATCGCGATCGTAGAGCACGATGGCGGCGCCCAGCGAACGCGTGCCCTCAAGCTTCGCGCGCGGCGCGTCGGCTGGCATGACGATCGTCGCGTCGATGCCGAGCATCCGCGCCGCCGCCGCCACGCCCTGGGCATGGTTTCCGGACGAGAACGCGACGACGCCGCGGCTGCGCGCGTCGGCGTCGAGCTGGACCAGCCGGTTATACGCGCCGCGAATCTTGAAGGAGCCCGTGCGCTGCAGGGACTCGAGCTTCAGCAGCACGCGCCCGCCGGTCAGTTCGTCGAGCGGCGTGCCGGCCAGGAGCGGCGTGCGCCGGGCGATTCCCGCCAGGCGGCGGGCGGCCGCCTGCACATCGTCAAAGCGGGGGAGGCCGGCAGGTTCGAGATCCGCATTCATCCAGTGATATGGTACGCCGCATGCAGCGCAGTTTCCGCATGGCGCACCTCGTCGGCGGCGCGGTCGCGGTCGTCGCTTTCCTGATCAGCGGCCAGATCATGGGTCGTCACGAGCCGCCGGTAGCCGCGATGGAATGGAGCGAACGCCTCCTGTTCCGTTCGCGTCACATCTATCTGTTGTGTGCCGGCCTGGTCAACCTGGCGATCGGCGTCCATTACCTGCTGCCGGCGCATGCCGCGCGCCGCGCAGCCGCCGTCGCAGGTTCGCTGCTTGTGCTGGCAAGCGCGGTGCTGCTCTTCTTCGCGTTCTTCGCCGAGCGATGGCGGGCAGGCTGCCGGGCGCCACCAGCAGCCTCGGACTCTTCGCCCTGTTCGGCGGCGTGCTGCTCTACACGATCGTCAGCCTGCGCCGCAAGCACGGAGTGCCGCATGAATCCTGATCCGGTCTGGCGCATCAGCCCATGAACAGCTTCGACGGGCGTTGCCTCTGCGGCGCGGTGCGCTTCTCGGTGACGCCGCCTTCACTTTTCTTTGCGCATTGCCATTGCCACTACTGCCGCGAAGCGCATGGCGCGCCGTTCGTCAGCTGGGTCGGCTGCCGGGAGGATCGCTTCCGTCTGCTGCCGGGTTCCGCGGAACCGCTCTGGCATTCGTCGTCACGGCAGAGTCGCCGGGGATTCTGTGCGGACTGCGGCACGACGCTTTTTTTCGCATCGACGCTGTGCCCGGGAGAGATCCATGTCGAGCGGACCGCGATCCGCGGCCCCATCGACCGTGAGCCGCAATGTCACGTATTCTACGACCAGCGCGCGGGCTGGTTCGAACCCGGCGATTCGCTGCCCCGCTATGCGAGCACGGATCCGGGTCTCGCGAAGTACCGATCCGTCACCGAGGATTGAGGTCGCGGATCAGGCCCGTCAGGTCCGCAATCGGGTCAGAGCACTGCGGCCCCCGGCAGACGTAGGCGACCGTGCCACTGCGTAACGCTTTCGCGGCAAGCGTCTCCGGGAGTCCGGCGGCATTCGCCGGTATCCCGATGATCATGCGTCGCGGCGCGTAACAAGCGGCGAGCGCCGCCGACCACGCCGCGATGGCGTCCGCCGATCCGCGGATCACCACGATCTCGCCCGGTTCGAGATGCTCGTCGAGTGCATTCAGCATCGCCGTATGGGCCTGCGGCACCCGCGAGAACGACTGAAACCCGCCACGCAGCGTGCCTTCCGCCGCATCGAGATACCGCAAGTCGCCGAGCAGCCAGCCGAGCCGCGCAAGCGCCCGGGCCGCGATTCCGTTGCCCGAAGGCGTCGCATCATCGGCGAAGCTCTTCGGCCGGTGCAGCGGCGGGTCCTGGCCGCTCGCCGTGAACCAGAAACCGCCGCGCCCGGGATCCCGGAATCGCTCCAGCAGGTCGTCGGCGAGTTCGCGCGCGAACTCGAGATCCTGCGCGCGGAACCGGGCCTGCAACAGCTCGAGCAGCGCGTCGAGCAGGAAAGCGTAGTCGTCGAGGTAGGCGGGAAATCGCGCCTGCCCGTCCTTCCATGCCGCGAGAAGCTCGCCGTCCTTCCAGCAATGCCGGCGCAGGAAGTCCACGGTGCGTACGGCGGCGTTGACATGCGATTCTTCGCCGAGCAGCCGGCCACTGATCGCGAGCCCGCGCACCATGAGACCGTTCCAGGCGGTCAGCACCTTGTCGTCGCGGCCGGGCCGGACGCGCGCTTCGCGCGCGGCGAAGAGTTTTGCGCGGCCGGCGTCCAGGAGTGCCGAGACGCGGTCGGTCTCCAGACGGGTTTCGGCGGCGATCTGCTCGATGTCGACGAAGCAATGCAGGTGCCAGGCACCCTCGAAATTCGGTTCGCGGTCGAACCCGAAGCGTCTGGCGAGCACGCGGTACTCGTCGGCGGAGACGAGCGCCTCGACTTCGCCCGGCCGCCAGACGTAGAAACGGCCTTCGTGCCCTTCAGAGTCGGCATCGATCGTGGAATAGAACCCACCCTCGGGCGCGCACATTTCACGCAATGCCCATTCCGCCGTTTCCAGCGCCTTGCCGCGGTAGAACCCGTCGCCGGTCGCTACGGCCGTCTGGGCGAGCAGCGCGAGCAGCGGCCCGTTGTCGTAGAGCATCTTCTCGAAGTGCGGAATCATCCAGTACGGATCGACCGAGTAGCGGCTGAAGCCGCCGCCGAGCTGGTCATAAATGCCGCCGTCGGCCATGCGCCTGAGGGTCAGCGTCGCCATGTAGAACGCCTTGAGATCCGGCTCCGGCGAACCGGACGTCGCCTGCCAGTCGCGCAGCAGGCGCTCGATGCTGGCCGGATGCGGAAATTTCGGCGCCGCCCCGAAGCCGCCGAAGCGCTGATCAAAGGACGACTCGAGCTCGCGGCGCGCGACGGCAATCGGCTCGCGCGACAGCACCGTGCCATCCGGCGCGGCAGGCGGAACGAGTTCACCGAACACATCGCGCAAGGACGCATTCTGCGTTTTCACGCTGTCCCGCTCGTCGCGATAGAACGCGGCGACCCGCTCCAGCAGGTCCGTGAAGGCGGGCAGGCCATGACGCGGCACCGACGGAAAGTAAGTGCCGCCGAAGAACGGCGTCAGGTCGTCCGGGGACAGGAACATCGTCAGCGGCCAGCCGCCGCCGCGCTGGGTCAGCATCTGGTGGGCGAGCTGGTACACCTTGTCGAGATCGGGCCGCTCTTCGCGATCGAGCTTGACGTTGACGAACAGCCGGTTCATCACCGCCGCCGTTGCCGCGTCCTCGAAGGATTCATGGGCCATCACATGGCACCAGTGACAGGCGGAATAGCCGATCGACAGCAGGATCGGCTTTTCCTCCGCAATCGCCTTTGCGATTGCCTCGGCACCCCAGGGATACCAGTCGACAGGATTCGCCGCGTGCTGCAGCAGGTAGGGGCTGGTCTCGTCGGCGAGGCGGTTCTGCGGTCCGCCGGATGACTTGGAATACATGTCGCTGCGGCCGGTCGGGTAGAATTGCGGCCACTATAGCCACCGCGCTACGTTCCCGCGAATGCATGACAATCCCGAATCCGCAGCCGCCGCCGGTGGCGATCTGCCGATCCTCGCGCTGAAGCCGCAGGAGGAACGCCGGCTGCAGGCCGGACACCTGTGGATCTTCTCGAACGAGGTCAATGTCGCCGCGACGCCGCTTACCGCCTTCGCTCCCGGCGCGCACGTCCAGGTGCGCTCGCAGCACGGCCGCTTCCTCGGCTACGCCTACGTCAATCCGCGCACGCTGATCAGCGCGCGGCTGCTGGGGCGCGACGCCGATTATCCGCCTGGCCGGTCGCTGCTGGTGCATCGCTTCCGCGTGGCGCTCGCGCTGCGCGAACGCATGTACGCCGCGCCGTTCTACAGGCTCGCATTCGGCGAAGCCGACCTGCTACCCGGACTGGTGGTCGATCGATATGGCGACGTGATCGTCGCGCAGGTCGGGACCGCCGGCATGGAAGCGATGAAGGGAGAGATCATCGACGCGCTCGTCAAGGTGCTCGGGCCGCGCGCGATCCTGTGGAAGAACGATTCGCCGATTCGCGATCTCGAGGGCCTGGAACGCTATGTCGCGCCCGCCATGGGCGACGTGCCGGATGCAGTAGAGGTGCCGGAAGGCGGCGTGCTGTTCCGCGTGCCGCTGGCCGCGGGGCAGAAGACCGGCTGGTATTTCGACCAGGCCGCCAATCGCGCCGCGGTAAGGCGTCATGCCAAAGGCGCCCGCGTGCTCGACGTATTCAGCTATGCCGGAAGCTTCGGCCTGCAGGCGGCGCGCGCGGGCGCGGTTCAGGTGACCTGCGTCGACTCGTCAGCCGCAGCGCTTGAATCCGCAGCGGCGACGGCCGAGGCGAACGGGCTCGAGGCGGAACTGCTGCAGGGCGACGCCTTCGACACGCTAGAGATGCTGCATGGCGACCGCCGTCGATTCGACGTGGTCGTCGTGGATCCGCCGGCGTTCATCAAGCGCCGCAAGGACCATCCGAAGGGCCTGGCCGCATACCGCCGGCTGAACCAGCTCGCGCTGCAGGCGCTCGATCGCGACGGATTGCTGATGACTTGCTCCTGCTCGTACCATCTGGCGCCAGGCGAACTGACGGATGCGGTCCAGCGTGCGGCAAGACACCTGGGACGCTTCGCGCAGCTGATCGGCGTCGGAGCGCAGGCGCCGGACCACCCTGTGCATCCGGCCATCGACGAAACCCGCTACCTGCGCGCATTCCTGTTCCGGGTGACCGACTCATGCTGACGTATCCCGACATCGACCCCGTGGCTTTCGCGATCGGACCGGTCAAGGTGCACTGGTACGGACTCATGTACGTGTTCGGCTTCGTCGCGGGCTGGTGGCTCGCGCGCCGGCGCGCTGCCGATCCCAGGTCCACCTGGAAAGCCGCCGACGTCGACGACCTCATATTTTTCGCCGCGATCGGCGTGATCGCCGGCGGCCGCCTCGGCTGGATCCTGGTCTACGGTTTCGACGTGCTGCGCGAGGATCCCTTCGCCATCCTGCGGGTGTGGGAGGGCGGCATGTCCTTTCATGGCGGGCTCGTCGGCGTCATGGCCGCGATCGCATTGTTCGCGTACCGTCGCGGCCGCCGGGTTGCGGACGTGTTCGACTTCACCGCGCCGCTGCCGGCCGTCGGACTGTTTGCCGGGCGCATCGGCAATTTCATCAACAGCGAACTCTGGGGCAAGCCGACGGATCTGCCATGGGGCGTGCTGGTGGACGGCAGGGCGCTCCATCCGTCGCAGCTTTACGAAGCGGCACTCGAAGGCATTGTGCTGTTCGCAATACTGTGGTGGTTCACGTCGAAGCCGAGGCCGCGGCTGGCTCCCGCCGGCCTGGTCCTGATCCTCTACGCCGTGTTCCGCATTGCCGTCGAGTTTGTGCGCGTACCGGACGCGCATCTCGACTATCTCGCATTCGGCTGGCTGACGATGGGCCAGCTCCTGTCGTTGCCCGTGCTCGCGGTCGGGCTCGCGATGTTCGGGTGGTCGCAGTTCCGCCGCCAGCCGTCGGGCAATTACGTCTGATGCAGGCCTATCTCGACCTCATGCGGGACATCCGGCAGCACGGCCTGCGGAAGGCCGACCGCACCGGCACCGGCACGCTGTCGGTCTTCGGCCGGCAGCTGCGTTTCAACCTGGGCGACGGCTTTCCGCTCATCACGACCAAGCGGGTGCACCTGAAGTCCGTGATAGTGGAATTGCTGTGGTTCCTGCGCGGAGAGACGAACGTGCAGTCGTTGCGGGAGCAGGGCGTCACGATCTGGGATGAATGGGCTGATGCGGCAGGCGAACTGGGCCCCGTATACGGCCGCCAGTGGCGCGCCTGGCAGGCCGCGGACGGCAGGCGGATAGACCAGATCTCGCGCGTGATCCAGCAGTTGCGGGACGATCCCGATTCGCGGCGCATCATCGTCAGCGCCTGGAACGTGGGCGAACTCGACAGGATGGCGCTCGCACCGTGCCACACGCTGTTTCAGTTTTACGTCGCCGACGGCAGACTCTCCTGCCAGGTGTATCAGCGCAGCGCGGACATCTTTCTCGGCGTGCCGTTCAACATCGCGTCCTATGCAGCGCTGACCCACATCCTGGCGCAGCAGGCGGAGCTCGCCGTCGGGGACCTCGTCTGGACCGGCGGCGACTGCCACCTGTACCTGAACCATCTCGAGCAGGCCGATCAGCAGCTCGCGCGCCTGCCGAAATCGCTGCCGACGCTCACGTTGCTGCGGCGACCGCCCGATGTCGCAAGCTATGAGTACCAGGATTTCCAGATCGCCGGCTACGAACCGCATGCCGCCATCCGCGCGCCCGTCGCCGTCTGAGGCCGCCGGCCCGATCATCCGGGTCCGCCGTTCGAGGATCCACGGCTACGGCGTTTTCGCCGTGCAGCCGATACCCCGGGGCAGGCGCATCATCGAGTATGTCGGCGAGCGCGTGTCGCATGCCGAAGCGGATGGCCGTTACGAGGGCCGACCGGCGCGCGACGCGCATACGTTCCTGTTCATCGTCAACGAGGATGTCGTGGTCGACGCCGGCGTCGATGGCAACGACGCGCGCTACGTCAATCATTCCTGCAGGCCGAATTGCGAGACCGAGGTCATCCGCGGCCGCATCTGGATCCGTTCGTTGCGCCGGATCCTGCCGGGTGAGGAGCTTTCCTACGACTACTGCATCGGGCGTGACGCGGACGACGCGCCGGATGTGGACGAAATTTACTGTTGCCGTTGCGGCACGCCGCGCTGCCGCGGGACCATGCTGGTCGGTCGCCGACCGCGGCAACGCAAGTGACGCCCGCGCCGGTCGCCGTCGTCGCCATGGCCGACAACGGCGTCATCGGCCGGGACAACGGGCTGCCGTGGCATCTGCCGGACGATCTGAAGCGCTTCAAGGCGCTGACGATGGGGCATGCGCTGCTGATGGGGCGGCGCACCTTCGAAGCGATCGGTCGGCCGCTGCCGGGCCGGCGCAACCTGGTGCTGACGCGCAATGCCGCATGGCGCGCCGACGGATGCGAAACCGTGACTTCGCCGGCTGCAGCCATCGCGTTGACCGGCGACCCCGGCGAACTGTTCGTGATCGGCGGCGCGGAGGTCTTTCTGGCCTGCTGGCCGATGGTCGGGCGCATCGAGCTCACCGAAGTGCACGCCGCGGCGTCCGGCGACACCCTGCTGTCCGGATTCAGGCGCGACGAATGGCGCGAGATTGCGCGCGAAGAACATGCCGCGGACGCGCGACACGCGCATCGCTTCAGTTACGTGACGCTCGTCAGGCGTTGAGCTGCCGCTCGATCAGCGCGACCGCACGCCAGCAATCCTCGAAGCAGTTGTAAAGCGGCGCCGGCGCGAGGCGAATGACGTCCGGTTCGCGCCAGTCGCAGGTGAGCCCGGCCGCGAGCAGCGCGTCGAACAGGCCGCGCCCTCCGCCGCGAGCGCCCCGCAGCCGTACCGACAGTTGCGCGCCACGCCATTCCGGCTCGCGAGGCGTCAGGATCTCGATGCGCTCGCCCAGCCGCTCGAGCAGCAGCCGCTCGAGCCAGCCGGTCAGCTCGCGCGAGCGCGCGGCAAGCGCCGGCATGCCCGCGGCCGTGAATTGCGCCAGCGAAGCCTCGAGCGGCACCATGCCGAGCAGCGGGTGATTGCTGACCTGCCATCCCGCGGCGCCCCGGTACGGGTGCAGTTCCGGCGCAAAGTCGAAGCGCGAATCGAGGTCGTTGCCCCACCATCCCGCGAGCCGCGGAAGCTCCGCGTCAAAATGCCGCTCGTGCACGAAGGCGCCGCCCGTCGCGCCGGGTCCGCCATTCAGGTATTTGTACGAGCACCAGACGGCGAAGTCCGCATCCCAGTCGTGAAGCGCGAGCGGCACGTTGCCCATTGCGTGCGCGAGGTCGAGCCCGATGAGCGCTCCGACTCCGTGCGCTTCGCGGACCAGGGCGGCGAGATCGAAGAGCTGCCCGGTCAGGTACTGGATGCCGGGCAGAAGCACGAGCGCAAGCCGTTCGCCCTGGCGCCGGATGCCGGCGACCAGATCTTCATGCCGAAGCAGGTGCTCGCCGGGGCGCGGCGCGACCTGCACCAAGGACTGTTCGCGCTCCAGTCCATGCCAGGCGAGCTGCGAGACGACGGCATAGCGGTCAGACGGAAATGCGCCGTGCTCGACCAGGATCACGTGCCTGTCGCGGGTCGGCCGGTAGAAGCTCGCCAGCAGCAGGTGCAGGTTGAGCGTCAGCGAGTGCATCGCGACGACTTCCTCGCGCTTTGCGCCCGCCAGCGTCGCCAGCGCGGGCGCAAGCCGCTCGTGCAGATTGAGCCAGTCCGCACGGGGATCGTGGTAGCCGAGTACGCCGAGCCGCTGCCATTCGGACATGAAGCGCGCCACCGCTCCGGCAGCCGCCCGCGGCTGCAGTCCGAGCGAATTGCCGCAGAGATATATCGCCGGCGTGCCTTCGGGCGATTGCGGAAAATGAAACTCTCTGCGCCATGCCGTTTGCGGGTCGGCGCCATCCCGTGCGAGCGCCTCGTCATGCGTCAGCGCGCGACTCATTCGAAATCCACCGCGTACAGCAGCGGCCGGGACGGCGCCGCATCCGACAGGAACGCGGGTATCTGCAGGTCGAGCAGATAATGCCCATCCGGTATGGCGGGCGCGATCCAGGCGAGTTCGGTGATGCTTGCCTGCGGTCGTTTGGCATCGCGGGCGCGGCGTGAGCCGGCGGGCAATCCGAAGAAGGTGCGGTGAGCGGTCAGACGGCCGCCATCTTCCGCGCGGTCGGCCGACGGCAGGTCGAGCACGAGATGGTCGATTCCGTGATCGACCAGCCACGCTGCCGCCTGCCGCGACAGGTATGGCGCCGGCGCCGGCCCGCGATAGTGGTGGTGCGGTCCATGTGCCGATGCCTGCATCGTGCGCAGGATCATCGCGCGGGGCGCGGCGGCGCCGTGCGACCGGAAGTCGGTCTCGAGCGCGGCCGCCGTCACGAGCAGATCGCCAGGCGCCGGCAGCGGATCGCTGTCTTCCGGCGTCGCGGCGGCGGCGACAGGTTCGAGCGTGACCAGCAGCGCGAGCACCATGCCGCCCGGCACGCGTTCGCAGACGGCGACACGGTCCTCGGTCAGGTGGCCGACACATTCCGTGTGAGTGCCATTGCAATGCGGCGTGAGCGTCAGCAATTCACAGTTGCAGCCGGGGCCGGCTTGCAGCGGCCGGGACGAAGCGGGCGGCGCATCGAAACAGGCCGCTTGCGGGCCGCCGAAATCAAGCGGAATCGCGATTGAGACGGGCATCGATAGATCTGCCGACAGCTGACGGCCCGCCCACTCGAATCGCATGATGGTCATCGAGTCATTATAATCACGGGACGGAACCCTACCTGCCGCGGCGGGTCTGAGGTTGCGGGTTGTTTGACAGAGGTATGGATCATGGGGCTGCGGGGCGCATTCGTGATGGCGGCCGTACTGGCTGCGTTGCCTGCCATTGCGAACGAATCCGGGTCCGACGAGGCTGCCGCTGCATGGAAGCGGCACGAGGTGCAGTTTGTCTACAGCGGCTTCACCACACGTTATTCCTGCGGCGGACTGCGTAGCAAAGTCAAGCTGCTGCTGAAGCACCTGGGCGCCCGACCGGACATCAAGATCACGGAACGCGGCTGCGACGAAGGCTATGCTCTCGTCGCCGAATTTCCGCGCCTCAAGGTCGTGTTCTATGCGCCGGAACTTCCCGAGTCCGGTGCGCGTGACGTCGGCGAGCCCGTGCTCGGCGTCTGGAAACCGGTCACGATCAAGCGCAATTCGCCGCGCGGGCTCGACATGGGCGACTGCGAACTGGTCGAGTTGTTCCGCGATCGCGTCATGCCGAAATTCCTGACGCGCAATGTCCAGGGCGACGTCAATTGCATCCCGCACCAGCTCGTCGGCAACCGCATCGATCTGCGCTTCGAGGTGCTGACCGGTATCCAGCCCGTCGATACCGTGCAGGCTCTGGCCAACTAATCAGCGAGCCGGCGCCTGGCTGCCGCGGCAGGGCAGCATGACCGGCGGCTCCTCGGCATCGAGCCGCGTCGCGCAAAGCGACCCGCCCCAGACGCAACCCGTGTCGAGCGCGCGCAGTGCCGGTTCAGCGAGGTAGCCGAGCGCCGACCAGTGGCCGAACACGAGCCGGTCGTCTTTCGTCTTGCGCTGGGGATGCCGGAACCACGGGATCGCGCCGTGCGGCGCGCTGTCGACCGGACCTTTCAGACGCGGCAACAGCCGGCCTCCGCCGTCCACGAACCGCAGTCTTGCCAGGCAATTGATCGTGAACCGATGTCGCTCGATACCGGCCAGCTGCAGCGACCAGCGGTCGGGCATGTCGCCATACATTCCGCCAAGCAATGCCGCCGGGTCGTCGCGCAGCGCCGCCTCGACCTCCCTCGCACAGGCCTCTGCCTGCGCGAGCGTCCACTGCGGCGCAAGACCGGCGTGGATCAGCGTCCAGCCGAGCGCCGCGTCGCGATGCAGCAGGGGCCGCCCGGCCAGCCATATCAGCAGTTCATCCGCGTCCGGCGCGTCCAGCACGGCCTGCAATTCCGGCTCACGGCGCCGCACCGAATCCGGCGCCCAGGCCATCGCGAGCAGGTGCAGGTCGTGATTGCCGAGCACGGTGGTCGCGGCGTCACCCAGTCCGCGCACGGCACGCAACACCTCGAGCGAGGCTGGCCCGCGATTGACCAGGTCGCCGGTCAGCCAAAGGCGGTCGACGGCCGGATCGAAACGCAGCCGGTCGAGCAACGCGACGAACTCCGCGTGGCAGCCCTGCAGATCGCCGATCGCGTAGTGCGCCATCCGGCTTAGTGGATCGTGCCCGGAATCGCGAGAGTAAATGGCGGGATCGGCGCGTCGAACTTCACGCCGTCGTCGGCCAGCATCTGGTACGAGCCCTGCATGGCCCCTACCGGCGTCTCGAGCACGGCGCCGCTCGTGTAGCGGAAACCCTGTCCAGGCAGCAGGTGCGGCTGTTCGCCGACGACTCCTTCGCCGCGCACTTCCTGCACCTTGCCATTCGCATCGGTGATGACCCAATGCCGCGCCAGCAGCTTCGCGGGGACGGCGCCACGATTGCGGATCGTGATCGTGTACGCGAACACGAAGCGGCGCTCCTCAGGGTCGGACTGGTCTTCCAGGTAGCGCGTGTCGACGTCCACCGTCACCAGATGCTCGCTCGATTCCTCCATGCCCCGTCCTAGCGCAGACGGACGGCGAGCACGTCACAAGGCGCGGCGTGCAGCACCGTGTCTTCCGTGAAGTTCACGAGTATCGAGGGGCCGCGGCGCTCGCGGGAGCCGAGCACGATCAGGTCCGCGTGCCGTTCCTGCGCGGCCCGAACGATCTCGGCCTTGATGTTGCCGGCCGCGACGTCGCGACGCACGTCGGCGATGCCGAGCTTCACGGCGAGTTCGGTAAGGCGCTGCCTGGCGCGATTCACCAGCTCTTCCTCGATCTGCATCGCCGGCAGCAGCGTTTCGCCCATCGGTTCGACGGGCACGTATTCCACGACATGCAGGACCGACAGGTCGGCGCCAAAGAGCGCAGCCAGATCGCGCGCCCGTGCGCCGATCAGTTCGCTATGCTCGCCCAGATCGACGACCAGCAGGATGTTCCGGTAGATGCTCATGCCGGGGACATTATATGCCGGTCGCGGCAGGAGCCGGTTGCGCAGCGAGTTTTGCGAATTCCGCGGGTTCCAGCGTCTCCGGCCGCCGGCCGGCATCGATGCCGGTGGCGGCGAAGGCCTGCTCCGCGACCAGGCCTCGCAGCGAGTTACGCAGCGTCTTGCGCCGCATCGAGAAGGCGGCTGCGACGACCCGCGCGAACCGCGCGGCATCGGGCAGCGGAAACGGCGCGGCGGCGTGTGGCACCAGCCGGACGACCGCCGAATCGACCGCCGGCGCCGGGCGGAAGGCACCGCTACCCACGCGACACAGCAATTCCGCCCGGCAGGCGGCGGCGAGCATGACCGTCAGGCGGCCATAAATCTTGCCGCCGGGCCCGGCGACCATCCGTTCGACAACCTCTTTCTGCAGCATGAAGTGCATATCGGCGATGACGGCGCGCGATTCAAGCAGATGGAACAGCAGCGGCGTTGAAATGTTGTATGGCAGGTTGCCGCAGAGCCTGAGCGGCGGACCGTCGCCGTACAGCGAAGCGATGTTCATCCCCAGCACGTCTCCCTGCCGGACGACGAGCTCGCCGGCGCCGGCACAGTGCCGCTGCAATTCCGGTATCACGTCGCGGTCGATCTCGATGACTTCGAGGCGCCCGCAGCGCTCGAGCAACGGCCGCGACAGCGCGCCGAGGCCCGGACCGATCTCGACGATGCGTTCGCCCGGCTTCGGATCAATCGCGGCGACGATGCGCGATATGACGCCCGGGTCATGCAGGAAATGCTGGCCGAAGCGCTTGCGGGAGCGGATCATCCGAGCCGCTGTGCGAGCTCGATTGCCTCGAACAGGCTGCCGGGATCCGCGCGTCCGCTGCCCGCAAGATCGAGTGCCGTGCCGTGGTCGACGGATGTGCGCCAGAACGGC
This sequence comes from Steroidobacteraceae bacterium, assembly GCA_035513555.1. GTDB lineage: Bacteria > Pseudomonadota > Gammaproteobacteria > Steroidobacterales > Steroidobacteraceae > SCUD01. The sequence goes on from DATKBY010000041.1 coordinate 49,146, forward strand.
AATCCGAGCGTCAGATTGACGGCGCGGCCGAAGCCGGCGTGCTTCACGACTGGCAGCCCCTGATCGTGAAACATGGCGAGCACGGCGTCCGTCGCCGCGAGCGACGCCGGCGCGAACGCCGTGTCCGCCGGAACGGGACCGCTGGCCTCGATGCCGCGTGCGCGGGCGGCCGCGACCGCGGGTCCGATGACTTCCTGTTCCTCGCGCCCCAGGTGGCCGCCTTCGCCGGCGTGCGGGTTAAGGCCGCAGACCAGGATGCGCGGCCGATGCAGGGCGAATGCAGCGGCCAGTCCCTGGTCGAGCACGTCGAGGGTCTCGCCCAGCGATTCGCGCGTCACGTGCCGCGGCACGTCGGCGAGCGGGAGGTGGGTCGTTGCGAGCGCGACGCGCAGCGATCCAGCGACCAGCAGCATCACGGGCCTTGGCGCGCCGCTCCGGGCAGCAAGATGCTCGGTGTGGCCGCTGAAGCCGATGCCGGCATCGTTGATCGAGGACTTCTGCACTGGGGCAGTCACCATCGCCGCAAAACGCCCGTCGAGACAGCCTTCCATGGCAGCATCCAGCAGCGCGAGCACATATCGCGCATTGGCGGGATCGGGCTTGCCGGTTACTGCCGGTTTTGCGAGCGCCCGCGCGAACAGCGGCATCGTTCCGGCGCGGTGGGGGACCACGGCCGTTTCCCCGTGCCACGGGCTGATCCTGACGTCGAGCGACAGCAGGGCTGCGCGCGCGGCGAGCAGGTCGGGATCGCCGGCAAAAACGAGCTGGCAGGGCCAGTCGGAAAGCGCCGCGGCGAGCGCGAGATCCGGACCGACGCCCGCGGGCTCGCCGGTGGTGATGACGATCCGCTTTGTGTTCAGGGATTGCGGATCTCGACGTAGGCCTCGTCGCGGAGTCTTCGCAGCCACAACTCGGTCTCCTCGTCGAGCTTGCTCTCGCGCAGCGCCAGCAGCACGGACTGACGGCGCACCTCGTCGCTCTGGTCATGCGTGCGCCTGCCGAGCAGCTGCACGATGTGCCAGCCGAACTGCGTCCGGAAAGGCTCGCTGATCTCGTCCGGCTCGAGCGCGGCGAGCTGCGCCTCGAACTCCGGATCGAAGGTGCCGGGGGAATTCCAGCCGAGATCGCCGCCACGGCTGCCCGAGCCCGGATCCTCCGACGTGACGCTCGCGAGCGCGCCGAAATCCTCTCCGCCACGGACGCGTTCGAGCAACGATGCGAGGCGCTGCCGCGTTGTCGCGTCGTCCTGTACCTCGGTCGGCCGCATCAGTATGTGGCGCGCGTGGACCTGCTCGACCATCATTGGCCCGGTCTGGCTGCCGCGGGTCTCGTCGAGCCGGACGATGTGGAAGCCGGTCGGCGTGCGCACGGGGTCGCTGACGTCGCTCGGTTCCATGCGGTCGACGAGTTCCGCGATGAACTGCGGAAGCTGTCCCATCCTGCGCCAGCCGAGTTTGCCGCGTTCGAGCGCGGACTGCGCCTGCGAATGTGCGATTGCGAGCTGGCCGAAATCCTCTCCGCCCCGGGCACGCGCGGTGATGTCGCGCGCCAGTTCTTCGACGCGGTTCATCTGGTCGGTGGTGGCCGACTCCGGCAGCGGCAGCAGGATGTGGGATACGTCGTATTCCGCGTTCTGGTCCGCCTGGTTCGCCTGGCGTTCGAGCGCCTGGTCGAGTTCCCGCGGCGACACGTATATGCGAGGGACCACGTCCCGCTGGCGCAGCATCGACATCGTGATTTCCCGCCGCATCTCCTCACGGAAGGTCGCGTAATCGATCCCCTGCGCGGCGAGCGTCGCGGGCATCTGTTCGAATGCGATACCGTTGCGCTGCGCGATGTCGCGCAGCGCCTCGTTCAGCATTTCGTCCGGCACCTGCACGCCGAGCCGGCCGGCGCGCTGTAGCTGAATCTCCTGCAGAACCAGGCGCTCCAGCACCTGCTGGCGGAGCACGTCGGCCGGCGGCAGCTGGGTGCCCTGGCTCTGCAACCGGTCGACGATCATGGCGCTCTGGGTGTCGAGCTGGCTCTGCAGCACGATGCCCTCGTTGACGATCGCAATTACGCGATCCAGCGGAACGCCGCTGGTCGACAGTTCGCGCGTCTGCGCGGCGGCAGGACCTGCAAGCGCCAGCGACAGCAACAGGGCGGTCAGTAGTCGGCTCATGGCATATCCGGGTCGGTATCAGGGCGGGGTGATGGCGGAGCCGGGGGAGTATCCCCGAATGCCCCGCTGCAGGAAAGCGTCATTGCTGGTTCCGACCGACGACAGACCCCTGAGTTCCAGCTGCAGCATCACCGAATTATCGCTTTCGCCCGTGCGATTCGACACATAGCGGCGGCCGAGCAGCCGGATGCGCCAGCAGCAGCTGCCGTATTCGAAGCCGGCGAACCGATCGATGGATTTATCCTCCCTGGTCGAATAGACCTGGCGCGCGAAAACCTGCCAGGACGGCGAAAGTCGCCACGCAGCCGATGCATCCCATTGCTCAAGCTGCCCCGCGCGGTAGCGATAGCCCAGATTGATGACCGCTTCGGGCCGCGGACGGTACTGCATGCCGGCCTGTCCGAGCACGGTGTTCGATTCCTCGCGGTCCCATTCCACCGCGAGGCGCGTGCTCCAGTTGCGCCATGCCGTCAGGTCGATCTCGCCGACCATGTTCGACGAACTGCGCGACTCCGCCGTTTCGCCCGGCAGCACGACGCGCGGCTCTTCGAAGTAGAAGCGCTGGCCGATCGTCGCGGAAAGGAACTGGTGACCCGTGTCCGCATTCAGCAGCCGGGTCGTCATGCCGGCAGCGAGCTCGTTGGCGTCGCCCAGCCGGTCCGCGCCGACATAGCGGTTGGTGCGGAAGAGCTGCACGAGATTGAGATCCGGCAGCACGGTGTCGAACAGCGGCAACCCGGATTGATCGCGGAACGGGATGTGCGTGTAACGCAGCCGCGGCTCGAGCGTGTGAATCAGGTGATCGCGTGACCCCGCAGTCCGTTCGAACTCGAGGCCGGCGTCGAGCGACAGGATCGGCGCTTCGCGGTCGGGTGAATCGTCGGCGCCCGGCGCGGTTTCGGACAGCCGATAGGCGGTCAACCGCCAGGTTGCGCTCGGCTCGACGTACCAGCCTGGCTTGCGTACGGGCAGGGCGAGGCGGGGCGCCAGGTCGATTCGCAGGCCGGTCGTGCCTTCGTCGCGCTCGAACCAGGTGGTCTCCGCATCGAACGATGTCGCCAGCCGGCCACCGGCCAGCGGCCAGGCGCCGGTGAACTGCAGTTGCGGCAGGCGCGAATACGGACGCGACAAGGGATCGACCGTCAGGTCGATCGTCTGGAAATCCTGCAGCCGGCCATCGAGTCGCCAGCCGCGCCCGAGCCAGGCGAGGTGCAGGTAGCGGTCCAGGAAGGTCACGCTCGTGCCGTCCGGTCCAAGTCCGAAATCCTCGAAGTAGCGGCTGTCACTGGCATCCGCGAGGCTTGCGCTGAAACGCAGGCGCTCGGTCAGTTCGGTGCGGTGGGCCAGCGTGCTGAGGCGGCGATCCCGGCCCGCGAGGTCGTCGCCGGGAAGGAAGCGCGTGTCGAACTGACCGCGGCTGCGTTCCGTCAGGTACCGGAATTCGCCATTCAGACCGGGCCCGCGCCGGGACAGCAGGAACGGCGTCAGCGTCAGGTCGAAGTTCGGCGCAAGATTGAAGTAATACGGCACGCCGACCTCGAATCCGCTCTTGTCCGAATTGCCGAATGAGGGAAACAGGAAGCCGGATTTGCGCGCATCGCCCACGGGGAAGGTGATGAGCGGCGCGTAGAGGATCGGAATACCTTTGAGTTCCACGCGAACGTTCCGCCCCTTGCCGAGCTGCGTTCGCTGGTCGATGTCGATCGACGACGCGCGCAGGAACCAGTCGTTGTTGCCCGCAGGGCAGGTGGTGAAGCTCACCTCGCGCAGGGACAGCGTGCCTTGCGGCGAGACATCGAGCTTCGCCGCCTCGCCGCGCGCCGGTTGCGCGGGCAATTCGAATTCCGCGCCGGTGAAGCGCCCCGCGCCGCCCATGCCCCATGCGCCGGTAACGCTTTTGAGCCGCAGGTCCGGCGAGCGAAACTCGACGTCGCCTTCGACTTCGAAGCGCCGCTCCGAGGCGTCGTAGGTGGCTGACTCCGCGGAGAGCTCGCGATCGCCCTGCCGCACGACGACGCCGTCCGTCAGCTTCGCGTCGCCTGCGCGCGTGAGCTCGGCGCCGCCGCTCGTCACCTGCACCGGCAACTCGTCCGGCCCCTTGATCGAAACGCCGTTGCTGGAAGCCCCGGGTATCGCAGTCATCGGCTCAGGCTGTGGCCATGCGCATTCCTCCGACGCGGCCTGCGGCAGGAAGAAGGCGGTGGCAAGCAAGGCAGTAAGGCGGCGCGAAAGCACTTGGTCCGGAAGTCTATAATGCGGGCCCACCGGCCGTCGCCCCCGCATGAAAACTGACAAAAACGCCGATCCGCGACTGCTGAGACTGGAACGCTGGATCGCGGGCCTTCCCGGTCCGCCGGTCGATCGCCTGCTGCCGGCATCTTCCGACGCGAGTTTCCGCCGTTACTTCCGCGTGCATCGCGGAGGCAGCACGCAGATCGCCATGGATGCGCCGCCCGAGCGCGAGGCGCTCGACGCCTGGCTGCGCGTCGCACGCATTCTCGCGGCGACGGGAGTGCACGTGCCGCCGGTCATCGCCGTCGACGCCGAACAGGGGTTCGTGCTGATCGGCGATCTCGGAAAGCAACATTACTTCGAGGCGCTCGGCGAGGGCGCCGATCCGGAACCGCTGTACGAGGCCGCGATCGATGCGCTCGTGCAGATGCAGTCGGGCGGCGCCGCGCTCTCGTCGGAACTTCCCGCATACGATCGCGCGCTGCTGATGCGGGAGATGGAACTCTTCACGGAGTGGTTCGTCGGGCGGCATCTCGGGCTCGCGCCGGCCGCGGCACAGCGGCGCACGATCGCGGAGGCATTCGACTGGCTTTGCGACGAGGCGCTCGTGCAACCGGTCGTACTCGTGCATCGCGACTACCATTCGCGCAACCTGCTGGTCCGTGCGGACGGCAATCCGGGCATCGTCGATTTCCAGGACGCCGTGCGCGGTCCGGTGACCTACGACCTGGTCTCGCTGCTGAAAGACTGCTACATCGTCTGGCCGGCGCGGCGGCTCCGCGGCTGGCTCGACCGCTATCGCGAGCGCGCGGCCTCGGCCGGCATCGACGTCGGCGTCGACCGCGCGCAGTTCCTGCATTGGTTCGACACGATGGGACTGCAGCGCCACATCAAGGTACTCGGCATCTTCGCGCGTCTGTGGCACCGCGACGGGAAGCCCGGCTATCTCGCGGATCTGCCCCGCGTGCTCGACTACACGCTCGCGGTAACGTCGGCGCTGCCGGCGCTGCCGGCGCTCGCGGCGTTCGACGAGTACCTGCGCGGGGAAGTGGTACCAGCGTTCGCGGCGGCGGGGCGCCGGGCGGGCAAACCCCGATGAAGGCGATGATCCTGGCTGCCGGCCGCGGCGAACGAATGCGCCCGCTGACCGACCGGCTTCCGAAGCCGCTGCTCGAGGCCGGCGGCTATCGGCTGATCGAATACCACCTGGCCGCGGTGAGGCAATTCGGCATCAGCGATGTCGTCATCAACCTCTCCTGGCTCGGCGCGCGCATCCGCGAGGAACTGGGTGACGGCCGCCGTCATGGCCTCGCGATCCGCTACAACGATGAAGGCCCGGTCCCGCTGGGCACCGGTGGGGGCATATTTGCCGCCCTGCCGCTGCTGGGTGACAAGCCGTTCCTCGTGGTCAATGGCGACGTCTGGTGCGACCTCGCGTTCGAGGCGCTCAGCCGGCCCGCCGATTCGTTCGCGCACCTCGTGCTGGTCGACAATCCGGCTCATCACCCCGACGGAGACTACGGCCTCGATGCCGAGGGCCATGTGCTGCCGCTGAAAAGCCGCATGACCTTCGCCGGGGTTTCCGTGCTGGATCCCGCCCTGTTCGACGGATGCGCACCCGGTATTTTTCCGCTGAAACCGTTGCTCGACCAAGCGATGCTGTGCGGCCGGCTGACCGGCCAGCGCCATGGCGGCGCCTGGATGGATGTCGGCACGCCGGCACGGCTGGCCGGCCTCGATGCGGAGCTCCGCCTCGGCCGGGCCCGCCATCCCGTGCTGTTCTCGCCGGTCGGCTAGAATGGCCTGGAAAACTGCGGTTCGATGGACATAAATGTCTGATTTTAAAAGTATTCCTCTTGCAATTGAGCGCCCGCCCGCGGCGAGCGGCGCGAAATACCTGACGCCGCAGGGATTCAGCGCCATCAAGAACGGGATCAAGCGCGTGCCGCTGGCCGAGCCGCTGCCGACCGGCGCCAAGCCGCGCTGGCTGCGCGCGCCGATGCCGGCTGGCACCCGCTTCGACGCGCTCCGCCGCACGGTGCGCGAGCACCGGCTGAGCACGGTCTGCGAGGAAGCGCATTGCCCAAACATCGGCGAGTGCTGGAATGCCGGTACTGCGACGCTGATGCTGATGGGCGCGGTCTGTACGCGCGCCTGCAGGTTCTGCGCGGTGGACACCGGCAACCCGCGCGGCTGGCTCGATCCGGAGGAACCGGCGAACGCGGCGCACACGGTCGCCCTGATGGGGCTCGGTTACGTCGTGCTGACCTCCGTCAATCGCGACGATCTTCCTGACGGGGGTGCCTCGCACTTCGCGGCCTGCGTGCGCGCGATCCGGGGCGCAAGCCCGCGCACCGCGGTCGAGGCGCTGACGCCGGATTTCCAGGGCGATGCCGCCGCCGTCGAAACCGTAGTCGATTCCGGCATTGCCGTGTTCGCGCAGAACATCGAGACGGTCGAACGGCTGACCTATCCGGTGCGCGATCCGCGCGCGGGGTACCGCCAGACGCTCGATGTGCTTGCGCACGCGAAGCGGCATCACCCGGACGTGCTGACAAAGTCGAGCCTGATGCTCGGCCTGGGCGAGACGGCGGAGGAACTGTTCGCGGCGATGGACGACCTGCGCGGGGCGGGCTGCGACCTGCTGACGCTCGGCCAGTACCTGCGCCCGACCGTCAATCACCTGCCGGTCGCGCGATTCGTGCCGCCCGCGGAGTTTGCCGCTTATCGCGATGAGGCGCTCGCGCGCGGCTTCACCGAGTGCGTCTCCGGACCCATGGTTCGCTCGAGCTATCGCGCCGAGCGGGCACTTGCCGGCGACAATTGCGGACTTACGTAATGCATCCATTCCCTCACCGTTATCGGGTCCGGATCGGCGCCGAAGCCGAGGGCGCCATGCGGCTTTCAGGCGAGGGACTGCCGGAACTCGTGTCGCTTCCGCCCGTCGAGTTCGACGGGCCGGGCGACCACTGGTCGCCGGAAACACTGCTGCTCGCGTCGGTCGTCGACTGCTTCGCGCTGACCTTCCGCGCGATTGCGAAGGCCTCGCGCTTCGAATGGCGCGAACTGTCGGCCGATATCGAGGGTCTGCTCGAGCGCACCGGCGGCAACAGCCGGTTCACGCGGCTGCACACGCGCGCGAGGCTCGTCGTGCCGGCGGGAACGGACGCGGCGAAGGCACGCCTGCTGATGGAAAAAGCGGAGAAGGGCTGCCTGATCTCCAATTCGCTGACCGCTGAACGCCATCTCGACTGCGAGATCGTCGAAGACCGATGAGCGCGGTCGTGCGCTGGCTCGGCCGCGTGGAATACGCGCCGGTCTGGCGTGACATGCAGGCATTCACCGACCTGCGCTCTGCCGCGACGCCAGACGAGGTCTGGTTCCTCGAGCATGCACCGGTGTTCACCCAGGGCCTGAACGGCCGCCCGGAGCATCTGCTCGCGACCGGCGACATACCGGTGGTCGGCATCGACCGCGGCGGACAGGTCACTTACCACGGGCCCGGACAGCTTGTCGTTTATGCGCTCATCGACCTCAGACGCCGGCGCATCGGCGTGCGCGAACTCGTCGTCGGGCTTGAGAACGCGGTGATCGCGCTGGCGGCGCGCCACGGCATCGCAGCCGCCGGCAGGCGTGATGCGCCCGGTGTCTATGCCGGCGCGCGCAAGCTGGCGAGCCTTGGATTGCGCGTGCGGCGCGGCTGCAGCTATCATGGCCTCGCGCTGAACGTGGACATGGATCTCGAGCCGTTCGGCCGGATCAATCCCTGCGGCATGGCCGGTCTCGCGATGACCCAGCTGTCGGAATTCGGCGTGAGCCCGGATGTGCAGGACGTCGCGCGCGCGCTCGCACCGCTCGTCTGCGACACGCTCGGCCTGGACTGGGACGGATACTGGGCTCAGAGCGCGACCAGCACGACCCCGCTGTCGGTCAGGTCCTGATAGATGCTGTCGAGCTGGGCACGGCTTTCCGCGCGGATGGTGTAGGTCAGCGCGAGGAACTTGCCCGCGCGGCTCATTCGCTCGCTGATGCGGTCGGGACTCATCGGCCCGGCATGACGCTCGATGATCGCAAGCGTCAGCGTGCGGAACGACTCGGAGTCCCGTCCCATCACCTTGACCGGGAAGTCGGTCGGAAACTGGAACAGTTCGTCGTCGCCGCTCATGCCGGCAGCGCGGTTGAAAACTCGCGCTTGGTCGCGAGGAAGCCCTCGTGGATGGCGCGGAAGACGGCGCCCGGGCGCCCGCTGCCGACCGGACGGCCATCGAGCGTCGTGACCGCGCGGATGCCGCCGCCCGCGGACGCGATCACGATTTCGTCGGCGTCGCGTAATTCCTGCTCGCTCACGGGTCGCCGCCCGGAGACGATACCGGCGCGTTCGGCAAGTTCGAACAGCACGCCGCGGGTGGTGCCCGGGAGGATCGCGTTAGTCTGCGGCGGCGTGGCGATCGTCCCGTTCCTGACGACGTGCACGCTGCTCGTGCTGCCTTCCGTGAGCCAGCCGCCGCGCAGCAGGATCGCTTCGGTTGCACCGGCGTCGGCTGCCTGCCAGCGATGCAGCACGTTGCCGAGCAGCGACACGGTCTTGATGTCGCAGCGTGCCCAGCGCAGATCGTCGGCCGTGACCGCCATCGTGCCATGCTCGATCGTCTCTGCCGACAGCACGGGCAGCGCCGAGACGCAGGCAAAAATAGTGGGCCGCACGTCGGGCCGCGGAACGTGGTTGCGCTCGGGTTCCACGCCGCGAGTCACCTGCATATACAGCAAGCAATCACCGCCGCCGTTCCCGTGCACCAGCTTGCCCAGCACGGACAACCAGCCCGCGCGGTCGAGCGCCGGCGCCATGCGGATCTCGCGCAGGCTCCGGTCGAGGCGCTCGATGTGCTCGTCGAACCGGTACGCGCGGGCGTCGAACACCGGCAGCACTTCATACACGCCATCGCCGAACAGGAAACCGCGGTCCAGCGGCGAGATCCTCGCTTCTTCGAGCGGCCGCAGCTGGCCGTCGAGCCAGACGAGCGGACGCGGCACGGTCAGGCGAACCAGGACAGGATCGTGTCCCAGATCCTGCGGAAGATATTGCCACGCGGCACATCGACGAGCGGATGCAGCGGCGCTTCGGCCAGCACCTTGCCGTCAGCCATCGCCCGCAGCACGCCGACGCGGTCGGACACCGTCAGCGGCGCGAACACCCTGGGTGCAAGCTCGATGCTGAACTCCACGCGTTCCGCGATGCCGCGCGGCAACGTGACGACCAGGTCCTGCGCCAGGCCGACTGCCGCACGTCCGCCGCGCGCCTTGTAGATGCGGTGCTGCGCGAGCTCGGTGGCGCCCGCCTGCAGCGTGCGCGTTTCAAAGAAATTGAAGCCGTAATTGATGAGCGCGAGGCTCGCGTCCTCGCGCGCTCTCACGCTCTTCGTGCCGGCGACGACGGCGATCAGTCGCATGTCATCGCGTTTCGCGGAGGAAACGAGGCAGTACCCGGCCGCCTCGGTCATGCCGGTCTTGACGCCGTCGAACGTCGGATCGCGCTGCAGCAGGCCGTTGCGGTTCGGCTGGCGGATGTTGTTCCAGGTGAACTCTCGCTGCGAATACCAGCGATAGTAGTCCGGGAACTCGGCGATGATCGCGCGCGTGAGCTTCGCGATGTCCGCGACGGACATCTGGTGGTTCGAACCCGGCAATCCGGTCGAATTCTGGAAATGACTGTCCCGCATGCCGAGCCGCTCGGCATACTGGTTCATCAGCGCCGCAAACGTGTCCTCCGTGCCCGCAATCGCCTCGGCAAGTGCGATGGTCGCGTCGTTGCCGCTCTGCACGATCATGCCCTGGATCAGCATATCGACCGGAACGCGGGAGTTCACGTCGAGATACGTGCGCGACCCTTCAGACCGCCAGGCGCGCTCGCTGATCGGCACCGCGGTCTCGAGCGTGAGCTTGCCGTCCTGCAACGCGTGAAAAACGGCATAGGCGGTCATCAGCTTCGTGATGCTGGCCGGCTCGATGCGGGCATCGGCGCGATGGCCGGCAAGCATCTGGCCGCTCGCCTGGTCGACGAGAATCCAGGCCGTGGCGTCGGGCGTCGGCGGCGGCGGCACCGGTGGCGCATCGGCATGCGCAACGGCGGCGACGGCGAATAGGGCGGCGAGCAGGATTTTCAAGGTCGGCCTCGCGATGGTGAAAGGGCGCGCAATTCTACTGCAGTGCCAGGCGGGGCGAGTCGGCACCGGCGGCGCGCAGGCGTTCGATCAGCCGGTCGAATTCCCCGACGCTCGCGACCGGGCCGGCGCGCACGCGGAACAGCCGGCGCCCGTCGGCCCGGGCCTCGGTGACGGCGACACCTTCGATTCCGGACGCACGCAGCCGCTCGGCCAGCCGCGTCGCATTGGCTTCCTCGGCGAAAGCGCCGGCCTGCGCGAAGAAATGGTTGACGGCAGGCGGCGCAGGAGGCGTCTCCCCCGCGACGAGGCTCCTGACCTCCACGAGCGCCGTGCCGGCGCGCACCATGTCCAGCTCCAGGGCGGCCTGCCGCGACAGGTCGATGATCCGGTTCCTGGCGAACGGCCCGCGATCATTCAACCGGACGACGACGCTGCGCCCGTTCTGCAGATTGGTCACCTGCACCCACGCGGGCAGCGGCAACGTCGGATGCGCGCCAGTCATCGCATCCATGTCGTAGGTTTCGCCGGTCGCCGTGCGCTTACCGTGGAAATCCGGCCCGTACCAGGACGCGACGCCCTGTTCAGCGTAGCCCGCCGCCGATGCCAGTACGACATAGCGCTCACCGTTGACCTCATAGAACGGCGGGTTGCCGCTCCTGGCACGCGGCTCCTCGCGCGGCAGGGCGTCCCCGCCCGGTTGCGGCGGCGCAGGCGGTGGCGGCCGGCGCGGTGGAGCGGAGCAGGCCGCGAGCAGCAGGATCAAGGCCGCTACGATGCCGGCGTGGACGCGGTTCAAGAGGCTGGCACCAGGGCTTCGATGCGGCGACCCAGGTCATTTACCGCGAGCCCGTACAGGATGCTGCGGTTGTAACGTGTGATCACGCCGAAATTGTGGAAGCCGGCGCGGAGTTCCGGCCCGGAGTCGCCATCCACGCGGATGAAAACCGCTGGCGCCTGATCCCCCAGTGCCGTCTCGAAGCGCAGGCCGTGGTCGCGCAGCGCCTTCACGGTCATATCCGGCGCGAGCGATCCCGCGGCCAGCCCATCCGCGCGCGGAAACCAGAGCCCGGCGGCGGCAAGTACGGGCTCGCCTTTGCGCCAGCCGTGCTTTGCGAGATAGTTCGCGACGCTTGCGATGACGTCGTCCCAGCTGCCCCAGAGATCGCGCTTGTCGTCGCCGTCGCCGTCGACTGCGTACGCGCGGTAGCTGCGCGGCATGAACTGGGCCGATCCCATGGCGCCCGCATAGGAGCCGAGCACCGTCTTGATGTCGATCTGTTCCTCGCGCGCGAGCAGCAGGAACTGCTCCAGCTCGGCGCGGAAATAGCTGCTGCGCGGGGGGTAATCGAAGGCGAGAGTCGCAAGTGCGTCGACCACCCGGAAGCGGCCGGTGATGCGCCCGAAGAACGTCTCGGCGCCGAGGATGCCGACGATGACGTGCTGGGCGACGCCGGTCTGGCGTTCGATCGCGGCGAGACGCTCGCGATGCTCGACCCAGAACTGGACTCCCGCATTGATGCGCTCGGCGGTCAGGAAATGATCGCGGTAGGTGTGCCAGGCCATGGTCTTCTCGGCCGGCTTGCTCATCAGCTCGATGATGCGTGGCTGGCTCTGTGCATCCGCGATGACGGCGTCCAGCCACGCGGAATCGAAGCCATGCTTGCTGCGCATCTCCTCGGCGAATTTCCGCACGTCTTCCCGCGTGGCGTCGAGCGCAGACGCTGGACTGGCCGTCAGCACCAGGACGGCGGCCATCGGCAGGCACAGGACCAGCGCTCGCAGCATCCCTGTCGCGTACGGCATGTTCAACCCACGAGTTTGCGGCTGGAGTACAGCGACATCAGGATACCGAAGCCCGCCATCAGCGTCACGAACGAGGTGCCGCCGTAGCTGACGAGCGGCAGCGGCACGCCGACCACCGGCAGGAGCCCGGTGACCATGCCCGCATTGACGAATGCGTAGACGAAAAAAGTGAGGGCGATGCTGCCCGACAGGAGCCGGGCATAGGCGTCGCGGCACTGCGTCGCCATGTAGAGGCCGCGCGCGACTATGAAAAAGTAGCCGAGCAGCAGCGCGATGAGCCCGAGCAGCCCGAGCTCTTCGCCGATCACCGCGTAGATGAAGTCGGTCGAACGCTCGGGCAGGAATTCGAGCTGTGCCTGGCTGCCGTTGGTCCAGCCCTTGCCGAATACACCGCCGGATCCGATCGCGATCTGCGACTGGATGATGTGGTAACCGGCGCCGAGCGCGTCGCTTTCGGGATCGAGCAGGGTCAGTACGCGCTGGCGCTGGTAATCGTGCATCAGGTACCAGACAAGCGGCACGGCCGCGCCCGCGACCGCCACCCCGCCCAGCAGGTAGGCCGTCGACAGCCCGCCCATGAACAGCACGATGACGCCGGCGGCGAGGACCAGCACGGCAGTGCCGAGGTCCGGCTGCTCCGCGATCATCAGCACCGGCACGATGATCACCGCGAGCACGACCGCAATGTCGCGCAGAGCCGGCGGCAGCGGCCGCTGGTGCAGGTACCAGGCGCACATCATCGGCACGCCGAGTTTCATGATCTCCGACGGCTGGAAGCGCACGACGCCGAGGTCGAGCCAGCGCTGGGCGCCTTTGCCGACGTCGCCGGCGACGGCGACGACGATCAGCAGGACCAGACCGAAGCCGTACGCAACCGGCGCCAGCATGCGCAGGAAATGGTCGGGCACCTGCGCCAGCGCGATCATGACCGCGAAGCCGATGCCGAGCCGCGCGAGCTGGTTGAACCAGAGCGCCGTATTGTCGCCGGCGGCGCTGTACAGGACGAACAAACCGAAGAAGCTGACGGCCGCGACGCCCGAAAGCAGCATGCCGTCGAGATGCAGCGTGCGCATCAGGCGGGCGGGTGCCGAGACGGTGCGCCGGGTGCGCGAGGCGCCACGCTCCCCGTACATCATTGCGGCGTCTCCGAGAGGTAGGCGTCGAAGATGGCGCGTGCAATCGGCGCGGCTACCGCGCTGCCGGCGCCGCCATTCTCGACCAGCACCGCGATCGCGAGCCTGGGGGCGTCCGCTGGCGCGAAAGCAATGAAGAGCGCGTGATCGCGCAGCCGTTCGGCCACCGTTTTCGCGTCGTAGCGCTCGGTCTGGCCGATCGAATACACCTGCGCCGTGCCGGTCTTGCCGGCGATGGAGTAAAGCGCGCCGCGCGAGGCGCGCAGCGCGGTGCCGCGCGGTCCGCTCGTGACCGCCACCATCGCGCTGATGATGGTCTCCCAGTTCCGGCGCTCTTTCAGCTCGATCGGCGGCAGCGCCTGCGGCGGCTTCTCTTCGATTGCGCCGGTCTCCGGATCCACGAGCGCCTGCACGAGCCGCGGCCGGAAATGCTGGCCGCGCATGGCGAGGACCGCCGTCGACTTCGCGAGCTGCAGCAGGGTCGCCGTCCAGAAACCCTGCCCGATCCCGACGATGACAGTCTCGCCCGGAAACCACACCTGCTGCTCGCGACCCGAGAATGCGGATTTCTTCCATTGCGTCGAGGGCATGATCCCGCCGCGTTCGCCCGGGATGTCGATCCCGGTCGGTATGCCGAAGCCGATGCGGTTCATGGCATCGTGGATGCGGTCGATGCCGAGCGTGTTGGCGAGCCGGTAGAAGTAGACGTCGCAGGACTGCATGATCGCATTTTCCATGTTGACGGTGCCATGGCCCTCGCGCTTCCAGTCGCGGAACCGGTGCCGCGAATTCGGCAGCGAATAATGGCCGGGGCAGTAGATCGAATCCTCGGGCTTCACAACGTCGTATTCGAGACCGGCCAGTGCCATGACCGGCTTGATCGTCGAGCCGGGCGGGTAGGTGCCGCGCAGCGCGCGATTGAACAGCGGCTGGTCGGGATTCTCGGTCAGTGCAAGGTAGTCGCTGCGCGAAATGCCGCGCGCGAAGCCATTAGGATCGAATGAAGGCAGGCTTGCGAAGACCAGCACGTCGCCGTTCGACGGATCGAGTGCGACCACCGCGCCACGCCGGCCCGCCATCGCTTCTTCCGCGATGCGCTGCAATTCGATATCCAGCGTCAAGCGCAGCTCGCGCCCGGCCCGCGGCTCCCGGCTCTTCAACTGCGCGTCGACACCGTCCGGCAGCTTTCCCGGGCGCCCCTCGGCGTTGACTAGGACTTCGCGGTAGCCGCCGGCGCCCAGCAGTTCTTCCTCGTAGGCGCGCTCGATACCGGTCTTGCCGATCACGCCGGTGCCAAAATAGCGTTCGCGGTCGACACGCGAGAGGTCCTCCTCGCTGATCGTGCCGACATAGCCGAGCGCGTGGGCACCCACCTGTCCGTAGGGATAATGCCGCGCCAGGCGGGTCTCCAGCATCACGCCGGGCAGCTCGTGCCGGTGCACCGCGTAGCGCGCAATCTTTTCGTCGTCGAGCTGCAGCAGGACCGGCACGGCCTCGAACGAGCGGCGCGACAGCACAAGCTGCCGCACGCGGCCGATGTCCTCCGCCTCGAGCAGACCGATCCTGGCGAGCCGAGCGAGCGTCGCATCGAGATCGCCCGCCTGTTCGCGGATCAGTTCGAGCTGGTACGCAGGCGTGTTCTCCGCGATCAGCCGGCCCGCGCGGTCGTAGATGACGCCGCGGTTGGGCGGCAGCGGCTCGATGCGGGCGCGATTGCCCTGCGACAGCTCGAGGTAATGCGCGTGCTGCACGACCTGAAGCCAGAATGCACGGCCGGACAGCGCCAGCACCAGGATCGAGACCAGGGCCGCCGCAAGGAACACGCGCTGCAGGAACAGGCGCTGTTCCAGGGCATCGTCCTTGATGCGGACCCGGCGCATGATCTATCGGCGCGCCGCGAATCGCGCGTAGAGGCTGGCAATCAGCGGCCAGCAGGCGGCGCCCGCAGGGACCGCCAGCCAGCGGCGCCAGTCGGTCACCGGATGGCCGGCCACGCCGTCAATCCAGAACAGCAGGAACTCATTGAGCCACAGCAGCGCGAGGATCACCGCGGTCTGCTGCAGCGGTGGGAAAGCGCGCACCTGCAGACGCAACTTGGCCGCAACATAAGCGATCACGACCAGGGACAACGCATGCTGGCCCAGCAACACGCCGCGAAACGCGTCGAGCGCAAGTCCCGCGCCCCAGGCATGGAAGAGACCCGTGAGCCGCGGCGCCAACAGGCTGAACCACAGCACGGTCAGCGCGACGAAATCAGGCCGTACGAGTTCGAGCCAATCCGGCAACGGCGCGACCGAGGCGGTCAGCGCGATGAGTGTCAGCGCGATGATCCGCGGCCAGCCGAAATGAGAGCTTGAGCGACGGGCCATGGTCAGTGCTCCGCCGGCGGCTGTTCTGCGACAGGCGGCTCTGTGGCGGGCGGCTCTGCGACCGGCGATGGTGCGGCAGGCGGCGCTGCGGGAGTCGCAGGCGGCGCGGCCGTTTTCGGTTCCGAAGCCGATTGCGGTTCCGGTTCGGGCCCGGGTTCCGGCTCGACGACGGCATTGTCGAACCAGACGAGCAGTATCTCCGGGTCGCGGTCGAGTCCGGCAAGCGGTGCGGCTTCGATCGCGAGCAATGGCTGCGACGGATCGCGGACCACGGAAGTCACCTTGCCGACCGGATATCCCGGCGGATAGACGCCGCCAAGCCCGGAACTGACGAGCAGGTCGCCATCGACGACGTCGGCGTTCAGCGGCAGGTACGGAAGGGACAGCATGCCGGTGCGACCGGTGCCGAGTGCGATCGAGCGCGTACCGGTCCGGTTGATCTGCACCGGGATCGCGTGCTCCGGATCGGAGATCAGGATCACCTCGGCCGAGACCGGTCCCGCGCGCATGACCTGGCCAAAGACGCCATTCGCGTCGAGCACTGCCTGGCCGCGGAACACGCCATTGAGCGAACCCTTGTTGACCAGCACGCGCTGGCGGAAAGGATCGAGGTCGACCCGAACTATTTCCGCGATGAGCGTCCTCTGCACGACGCGCGATGTGCTCTCGCCCGCAGCGCGCAGCCGCCGGTTCTCCTGCTCGAGGGATTCGAAACGCATCATCCTGAGCCGCAGCAGGAAATTGTCGGCGGCAAGCCCGACGTTATCTGCTTCGATGCGTGAGCGCGACGCAAACGACTCGCGTGCCGCGGTCCAGGCGGCGAGCGGCGCCTGCACGGTCCACTGAAACGGATACGCGGCTGCCGACAGCCAGTCGCGAATGACGGCGAGGTGATGCTGGCGATGATCGGCGACCATCAGGCCGGCGGACATCAGCGCGAGCACGATAAGACGGAGGCCAAGCGCGGGGCCGCCGAGCAACAGTGGCCGCGAGTTCGGCTCGTGTTGGTTCACGAGGCCTCTAGCCGAGGCCGAACAGCCCCGGATGCTCCTCGGACAATTCGAGGATCCGCCCGCCACCGCGCGCGACGCAGGTCATCGGGTCTTCGGCGATCAGCACCGGCAGCCCGGTTTCCTCCATCAGGAGCTTGTCGATGTCCTTCAAGAGCGCGCCGCCGCCCGTCAGCACGATGCCGAGTTCGGCGACGTCCGCGCCGAGTTCGGGCGGCGTCTGTTCAAGCGCCTTCTTGACGGCCTGCACGATGCCCTGCAGCGGTTCCTGCAGCGCCTCGAGGATCTCGTTTGAATTCAGCGTGAAGCTGCGCGGCACGCCTTCCGACAGGTTGCGGCCCTTTACCGACATCTCGCGCACCTGCTGTCCGGGATAGGCGGAGCCGATTTCGATCTTGATGCGCTCGGCCGTCGCCTCGCCGATCAGGATGCCGTAGTTGCGGCGCACGTAATTCGTGATCGCCTCGTCGAAGCGGTCGCCGCCGACGCGCACCGACTCGGCATAGACGATGCCGTTCAGCGATATGACCGCAACCTCCGAGGTGCCGCCGCCGATGTCGAGCACCATCGATCCGCGCGCCTCATTGACCGGCAGCCCCGCACCGACGGCGGCCGCCATCGGCTCCGGAATCACGTCGACGCGGCGGGCGCCGGCGCCTTCGGCGGATTCCTGGATCGCGCGGCGCTCGACCTGGGTCGAGCCGAAGGGCACGCAGATCAGCACGCGCGGCGACGGGCGCAGCCAGCGGTTGCCGTGCACCTTGCTGATGAAGTACTGCAGCATGCGCTCCGTGTACGTGAAGTCGGCGATGACCCCGTCCTTCATCGGGCGCACGGCGGTGATGTGGCCCGGCGTGCGGCCGATCATGCTCTTGGCTTCGGCGCCCACCGCGACAATCGTTTTGCCGCCGCGTCCGGGCTCATCCTGAATCGCGACCACCGAGGGTTCGTTCAGCACGATGCCCTGGCCGCGCACATAGATCAGCGTGTTCGCCGTGCCAAGATCGATCGATATATCGCTGGAGAAGTATCCCCGGAGGCTCTTGAACATGTGTGCCCGACGCGTGAAAAGGCGTGCAAATGAGGGCCGGGAGTGTATCCGCGGGCGGGACTTTCCACAAGCGGACGTGTATGATTTCCGTCAAGTTTTTCCCATATTTTCCCTTGTGGTGCGATCGTGACGCTGACCCGCCGCGATGTTGAATCCATCGCGCATCTGGCGCGACTGCAGATGACCGAGGACGAATTGCCTGTCTACGTCGGCAGCCTGTCGGCGATCCTCGCCTTCGTGGAACAGCTCGCGGCCGTCGCGACCGACGGCGTGACGCCGATGGCGCACCCGCTCGAGGGCCAGGTGCAGCCCCTTCGTGAGGACTGCGTCACGGAATCGGATCATCGCGACCGTTATCAGGGCAACGCGGCGGCGGTCGACGCCGGGCTCTACCTGGTGCCAAAGGTCCTCGAATGAGCCTGCATCTCGACACCGCAGCTGCGATCGGCCGGGGGCTGCGGTCGAAAAATTACTCGAGCGAGGAGGTCACGCGCCATTTCCTCGAGCGGATCGACCACGCCAACAAGTCGCTGAACGCGTTCATCACCGTCACGCCCGAGCGCGCGATGGCGGATGCGCGGCGCGCGGACGGAATGCTGGCGCGCGGCCTTGGCGGGCCGCTGACCGGCGTGCCGCTCGCGCACAAGGACATCTTCTGCACGTCGGGGGTCCTGACCACGGCGGGCTCGCGGATGCTGTCGAATTTCGTCGCGCCTTACGACGCGACCGTCGTCGAACGCCTCGCGGCGGCGGGCACCGTGCTGCTCGGCAAGACCAACATGGATGAGTTCGCGATGGGCTCGTCGAACGAGACGAGTTTCTATGGCCCCGTGCGCAATCCCTGGGACGGCACGCGCGTGCCCGGCGGTTCTTCCGGCGGTTCGGCGGCGTCCGTCGCCGCTCGGCTCGCGCCGGTCGCAACCGGCACCGACACGGGCGGGTCGATCCGCCAGCCGGCAGCGCTCACGGGACTGACCGGTTTCAAGCCGACTTACGGGCGCGTTTCACGTTACGGCATGATCGCGTTCGCCTCCAGCCTCGACCAGGCCGGCGTGCTCGCGCAGTCGGCGGAGGACGCTGCGCTCGTGCTAAGCGCGATGGCAGGCGGCGATGCGCGCGACTCGACCTGCGTCGACGTGCCGGTGCCCGACTACCTCGCCGCGCTGGGGCGGCCCGTGAAGGGTCTGCGCATCGGGATCATCCGCGAGTTCTTCGGGGAGGGCCTCGATGCAGGCGTGGGCTCGGCCGTGCGCGCGGCGCTCGACGGCTTCCAGGCCGCCGGCGCCAGACTCGTCGACGTCAGCCTGCCTAATCTGCCGCTGTCCGTGCCGACCTACTACGTGGTCGCGCCGGCGGAATGCTCGTCGAACCTGTCGCGCTATGACGGCGTCCGGTTCGGCCACCGCTGCCTGGACCCACGCGACCTGATGGACCTCTACAAGCGCACGCGCGGCGAAGGCTTCGGCGCCGAGGTCAAGCGCCGCGTCATGACCGGCACCTACGTGCTGTCCGCCGGCTATTACGATGCCTACTATCTTAAAGCGCAGAAGGTGCGGAGCCTCATCAACGAAGATTTCAGGCGCGCCTTCGGCGAGGTGGACGTTCTGATGGGGCCGACGACGCCGACACCCGCATTCGCGCTCGGCGCCAAGACCGACGATCCGATCACGATGTACCTGAACGACATCTACACGATCGGCGCGAATCTCGCAGGACTGCCAGCGGTGTCCGTTCCCTGCGGGCTGGTCGACGGGCTGCCGGTCGGCCTGCAGATCATCGGCCCGCACTTTTCGGAGGAGCGCCTGCTTGCCGCCGCGCATGCCTGGCAGCTCGAGACCGACTGGCACCGGCGTCATCCGCCGCTGTTCTCCTGAGGTTGCGATGAGCACCGAATGGGAAACCGTCATCGGCCTCGAGATCCACGCGCAGCTCGCGACGCGCTCCAAGATCTTCTCCGGTTCGTCAACCGCCTACGGCGCGGCGCCGAACGTGCAGGCGAACCTCGTCGACCTCGGTTATCCGGGCGTGTTGCCGGTGCTTAACCGCGAAGCCGTGCGCATGGCCGTGCGTTTCGGGCTCGCGATCGGAGCGACGATCTCGCGCCGCTCGATCTTCGCGCGCAAGAATTATTTTTACCCGGACCTGCCGAAGGGCTACCAGATCAGCCAGTACGAGCAGCCGATCGTCGAAGACGGCTCGATCGACGTCGTGCTCGAAGACGGCGCGCGCAAGACCATCGGCGTCACGCGCGCACATCTCGAGGAGGATGCCGGCAAGTCGCTTCACGAAGGCCTCGGCCGCTCGACCGGCATCGACCTCAACCGCGCCGGAACCCCGCTGCTCGAAATCGTCTCCGAGCCGGACATGCGCTCGGCCCGCGAGGCCGTCGCCTACATGAAGAAGGTGCACACGCTGGTGCGCTATCTCGGGATCTGCGACGGCAACATGCAGGAAGGCTCGTTCCGCTGCGACGCGAATGTTTCGGTGCGGCACCGCGGGCGGCACGAATTCGGCACGCGCTGCGAGATCAAGAACCTGAATTCCTTCCGTTTTATCGAGCGCGCCATCAATCATGAGGTCGCGCGTCAGATCGAGCTGGTCGAGGGGGGCGGCAGCGTCGTGCAGGAGACACGGCTGTATGATCCGGATCGCGACGAGACGCGCCCCATGCGGTCCAAGGAGGAAGCGAACGATTATCGCTACTTCCCGGATCCGGACCTGCTGCCGCTCGCGCTCGACGACACATTCATCGATGACGTCCGCAGCTCGCTGCCGGAACTGCCCGATGCGAAGGCGGCCAGGCTCGTGCGCGATCATGGCCTGTCCGAATACGATGCCGGCGTGCTGACGGCGAGCCGCGAGCTCGCCGATTACTACGAGCAGGTCGCCGCCGCAACGGGCGGCGAGTGGAAGCTCGCCGCAAACTGGGTCATGGGCGAGCTCTCCGGCTTCCTGAATCGCGATGGCCTGGAAATCGGAGAATCGCGCGTCGATGCGCCACGGCTTGCGGGCCTGCTGAAGCGCATCGTCGACGGGACGGTCTCGGGAAAACTCGCCAAAGACGTGTTCGAGGCCATGTGGAGCGAAGGCCGGGACGCGGACGCCGTCATCGACGCGCGCGGCCTGCGCCAGATCACGGATCCGGGCGAGATCGAGCGCGTCATCGCCGACGTCATGGCGGCGAACCCGCGCCAGCTCGCCGATTACCGTTCGGGCAAAGACAAGCTCTTCGGTTTCTTCGTCGGGCAGGTCATGAAGGCGACTGCCGGCAAGGCGAACCCGGCACAGGTCAACGAACTGCTGAAACGCATGCTCGCGGGGCCATGACCGCTCCGGGCGACCTGTTGCACCGTTTCCTGTTCGAAGACCAGCCGGTCCGCGGCCACCTGGTGCGCCTCGACGCGAGCTGGCGCGCCACAGTCGAGCATCACGACTATGGGCGGCCTGTCAGCGACGCGCTCGGCGAGGCAATGGCCGCCGCGGTGCTGATGGCCGGCGCGCTGGAATTCGAAGGCCGGCTGTCGCTGCAGTTCGAAGGCAAGGGTCCGGTGCGGCTGATGCTCGCGCAGTGCACGCACCGGCATGCGATCCGCGGCGTGGCCCGGCATGAAGGACTTCCGGCGGGGGCGGGGGGCATCGCGCTGTTCGGCGACGGCCAGCTCGCCGTCACGATCGAACAGCCGGAGGGCTGCGACCGCTACCAGGGCGTCGTGCCGCTCGACCGGCGAAGTCTGGCGGACTGCCTCGATCAATATTTCGAGCGCTCCGAGCAGCTCCCTTCGCGCTTCATGCTGGCTGCGACGCCAGGCCGTGCGGCCGGCCTCATGCTGCAGCGGGTGGCGGGCGACACCGGCACGCCGGGCGATCAGGCGGCGGCGGACGATGCGTGGCGCCGCATCGGGCTCCTTGCCGCCACGGTGTCACCGCAGGAGCTGCTTGAGACGCCGTGCCGGCAACTGCTCGGCCGGTTGTTTGCCGAGGACGATATCCGCCTGTTCGAAGGCACACCGGTCTTCTTCCAGTGCAGCTGCTCGCGCGAACGTGTCACGGGAATCCTGCAATCGCTGGGGCCCGAGGAATTACACTCGCTGCTGAAAGAGCGCGGTGACGTCGAGGTGCGCTGCGAGTTCTGCAACCGTGCCTGGCGCTTCGACGCGGTGGATGTCGCGGCGCTCTTTTCGGCGGGTGCGCCGCAGCAGGCGCCGCCGGGAGTGCATTGACGAGGCTAGCCGCTGGTCAGCACGATATCCCAGCGTGCCATGAGCGCATCCGGCTCGACGTCGGCCGTTTCTGTCAGCAGGTTCGCGGTAGCGGCGCGGCGCTCTTCGACGGCGAGCTTCCCGAAAATGACGTCGGACTCGTTGGCCGGTTCGTCGGGGAAATACATCTGAGTTACCAGTCGGCGGTCCCGGTCCGTGACAATGAAATGGATGTGGGGTGGTCGCACTGCGCGCGGATTCCTCGGATTGACGGGATAGGCGCCCGGCTTGATGGTCTTGAAGCGGTACTGGCCTTCGTCGTCCGTCGTCTGCATCCCGAATCCCTGGAAATAAGGATCGAGCGGCGCTGGATTGAGGTCGGCAGGGTGCGCGTAGCGCCCGTTTGCGTTGGCCTGCCATAATTCGACCGACGCGCCGCGAATCGGCCTGCCCCGGCTGTCCACGACGCGTCCCATCACGTGGACGATCCTGCCCTGCGCGCGTCCGGATCGCCCCTGGATGAGGGTGAGGTCGGCGTCAAAGTCGAGTGGCCGGCTGACCGGATAGAAAGGACCCCGTGTCTGCCTGGGCGTTTCGGTCAATGACGAAGCCCATGCCGGACCGATGGGGTGCACGGCGGCGATGCCGCCGAAGCCGAGCGCGGTGCGAAGAATTCCGCGGCGGGTCGGATTCATCGTGTCACTCTCGTTGCCGGTGTCGATAGCAATGCCCGCGACTATACTCGATCGGATGTACGAGCGTCCGCCGGTGCAGGTGTCGTTCGAGTTCTTTCCCCCGAACGACGAGGCCATGGAGCGCACGCTCTGGTCCTCGATCGAGCGGCTGGCGCCGCTCGCCCCGCGGTTCGTTTCCGTCACTTATGGCGCGGATGGCTCGACGCGCGACCGCACGCACCGGGTCGTGAGCCGCGTGCAGCGCGAGACCCGGCTTACCGGGGCACCGCACCTGACCTGCGTCGGCGCGAGCCGCGCGAAAATCCTGGATGTGGCCCGTCGCTACTGGGATGAAGGCATTCGGCACATCGTGGCATTGCGCGGCGACCCGCCGGCTCGCGCCGGCGGCTACGTGCCGCAAAAGGACGGTTTCGCTCATGCCGCGGACCTGGTGGCGGGCCTGCGGTCGGTCGCGCCGTTCGAGATTTCGGTCGCCGCATTCCCGGAAACTCATCCGGAAGCCGCGGACGCCGGGCAGGACCTCGACAACCTGAAGCGCAAGCTGGATGCCGGCGCGGTGCGCGCAATCACCCAGTTCTTTTTCGACACGGAGCACTATCTGCGCTTCCGCGATGCCTGCGGTTCACGCGGGATCACCGCGCCGATCGTGCCGGGCATCCTGCCGATCACGCGATTTCCGCAGCTGCTGCGATTTGCCGGACGTGCGGGTGCGAGCGTGCCGGCCTGGCTCGTCGAGCGCTTCGACGGGCTCGACGACGATCCGGAGACGCGCAAGATGATAGCCGCCTCCGTCGCGATCGAGCAGGTCGAGCGCCTGCGACGCGAAGGCGTGGACGAGTTTCATTTCTACACGCTGAACCGCGCCGAGCTGACGTTTGCAATTTGCCACGCACTGGGATTGCGGCCGCGATGAGCGACGCGAGGAAGGCGCGCATCGGCGCACTCCGGCAGGCGCTGGGCGAGCGCATCCTGGTGCTCGACGGCGCGATGGGCACGATGATCCAGCAGAGCCGGCTGGCAGCCGTCGACTTTCGCGGCGCCCGCTTCGCCGACTGGCCGCGCGAGCTGGAAGGCGCGAACGACCTGCTGTCGCTGACCCAGCCCGGGCTCATCGATTCGATTCATCGGCAGTATCTTGAAGCCGGCGCGGACATCATCGAGACCAACACGTTTAATGCCAGCGCGTCCTCGCTGTCGGACTACGGGCTCGAGGACTTCGTCGCGGAGATCAATCTGGAGTCCGCGCGCATAGCACGCCGCGCCGCCGATGACGCCACGGCGCGCGACGGCCGGCCCCGCTTCGTCGCCGGCGCGCTCGGACCGACCAGCCGGACGGCCTCGCTGTCGCCCGACGTCAACGATCCGGGGTTCCGTAACACCGGTTTCGAGGAGTTGCGCGCGACCTATGCAACGGCGGCGCGAGCGCTCGTCGAGGGCGGCGCGGATCTGCTGATCGTGGAAACCATCTTCGACACGCTGAATGCCAAGGCGGCGCTCTACGCGATCAGCGAGCTGTTCGACGAGCTGGGGATCGAACTGCCGATCATCGTGTCCGGCACGATCACGGACGCCTCCGGGCGCACGCTGTCGGGACAGACCGTGGAAGCGTTCTGGAACTCGGTCCGGCACGTCAAGCCGCTTGCGATCGGACTCAACTGCGCGCTGGGCGCGCGCCAGCTGCGGCCTTATGTCGAGGAACTCGGCCGCGTCGCCGACACCTATGTCTGCGTGTACCCGAACGCCGGGCTGCCGAATGCTTTCGGCGAATACGATGAACAGCCCTGCGAAACGGCAGCCCAGCTCGGCGAATGGGCGCGCAGCGGCCTCGTCAACATCGTCGGCGGCTGTTGCGGCACGACGCCGGAGCACATGGCCGAGGTCGCGCGGGCCATCGCAGGCGTGACCCCCCGGGTCCCGCCGCGACCGCCGCGCCGCTGCCGGCTGTCCGGCCTCGAGGCGCTCGTGATCGAGCCCGAGATGCTCTTCGTCAACGTCGGCGAGCGCACCAACGTCACCGGCTCGGCGAAGTTCCGCAAGCTCATCGAGGCGGGTGATTACGAAGCGGCGCTGGCGATCGCCCGGGACCAGGTCGCGAACGGCGCGCAGCTGATCGACGTCAACATGGACGAGGGCATGCTCGATTCCGAAGCCGCCATGACGCGTTTCCTCGATCTTGCCGCCTCCGAACCGGACATTTCGCGCGTGCCGTTCATGATCGACTCGTCGAAATGGACGGTGATCGAGGCGGGCCTGCGCCGCGTGCAGGGCAAGTGCGTGGTCAATTCCATTTCGCTGAAGGAAGGCGAGGCGGCGTTCCTGGAACACGCGAAGCGCGTCCGCCGGTATGGGGCCGCGGCGGTCGTCATGGCCTTCGACGAGCAGGGCCAGGCCGACAGCGTCGAGCGCAAGGTCGCGGTGTGCGCGCGCGCCTACCGCCTGCTGACCGGAGCCGGGGGATTCGCTCCCGAGGACATTATCTTCGACGCCAACATATTCGCGGTCGCGACCGGCATCGAGGAGCACGCCGGGTACGGCGTCGCGTTCATCGAGGCCGTGCGGCGGATCAAGGAGGCCTGCCCCGGTTCGCTGACGAGCGGCGGCGTCAGCAACGTGTCTTTTGCATTCCGCGGCAATGACACCGTGCGCGAGGCGATGCACGCGGTATTCCTCTACCACGCGGTCCGCGCCGGTCTTGACATGGGCATCGTCAATGCCGGGCAGCTCGGCATTTACGAGGAAATCTCGCCCGAGCTTCGCGACCGCGTCGAGGACGTGATACTGAACCGGCGTGCGGATGCGACGGAGCGGTTGCTCGAGATCGCGGAACGATTCCGCGGCGATGCCGCGGCGCGCCGCGGTGAGGATCTGGGCTGGCGCGAGTGGCCGGTCGGCAAACGGCTCGAGCACGCGCTCATCAAGGGCATAGACGAATTCATCATCGTCGACGTCGAGGAGGCGCGGCAGGCGGCAGCGCGTCCGCTCGACGTGATCGAAGGCCCGCTGATGGACGGCATGAACGTGGTCGGCGACCTGTTCGGCGCCGGCAAGATGTTCCTGCCGCAGGTCGTCAAGTCCGCCCGCGTCATGAAGCGTGCGGTCGCCCATCTCGTGCCCTTCATCGAGCAGGAACAGGGCGGCGGACGTGTCAGCAACGGGAAGATCGTCATCGCGACCGTGAAAGGCGACGTGCACGACATCGGCAAGAACATCGTCAGCGTCGTGCTCCAGTGCAACAATTTCGAGGTCGTGGACCTCGGGGTCATGGTGCCGGCCGCGCGGATCCTCGACACCGCCCGCGACCTGTCGGCCGACATCATCGGCCTGTCCGGCCTGATTACGCCTTCGCTCGACGAGATGGTGCACGTCGCGCAGGAAATGCGGCGCCAGGGCTTTACGATCCCGCTGCTGATCGGCGGTGCCACGACGTCGCCGGCGCACACATCCGTCCGGATCGAACCCGAGTATCCCCATGGCGTCGTCTACGTGAAGGACGCCTCGCGCTCGGTCGGCGTCTGCCAGACGCTGGTGACGGCCGATGCCCGCGCCGCGTTCTTCGATCGCGTCCGGGCCGAGCATGCGAATCGCCGCGAGCAGCATGCCTCGCGCAAGCGCCGGCCGGACGGCTTGCCGTTGGCGGATGCGCGCGCGGCCGCGCCACGCTTCGACTGGGCCGCGGCGCCGCCGGCCGTGCCGCGATTTCTCGGCATTCGCACGATCGGCCCGGTGCCGCTAGCCGACCTCGTCCGCTACATCGACTGGATGCCGCTCTTCAACGCCTGGGAGTTTCCGGGCAGGTTTCCCGCGATCCTGGAGGATCCCGTGCGCGGCGCTGCCGCGCGCGCGCTGTGGAAAGACGTAGAGCGGATGCTCGAGACGCTGGTGCGCGAACGCTGGCTCACCGCGCAGGGCGTCGTCGGCCTGTTCCCGGCGGCGGCGGAGGGCGACGACATCGTCGTCTATGCCGACAATACGCGCGCTGAAAGGCGTGAGACGCTGCATCACCTTCGCCAGCAGAAGATCAAGCCGGCTGGCCAGCCGCAGTTCTGCCTGGCGGACTTTATCGCACCGGAGGGGTCTGGCATCGAGGATTTCATCGGCGCGTTCGCCGTTACGGCCGGCATCGGCATCGACGCGCCGGTCGCGCGATTCGAGTCGGAGCACGACGATTACTCGGCGATCCTGCTAAAAGCGCTTGCGGACCGCTTTGCGGAAGCGCTGGCCGAGGCGTTGCACGAGCGGGTGCGCCGCGAATTCTGGGGATACGCGCCGGACGAACGCCTCGGCGCCGTCGAGCTCATCCGCGAGCAGTATCGCGGCATCCGTCCTGCGCCCGGTTATCCGGCCTGCCCGGATCACAGCGAAAAAGCCGCGCTGTGGCGACTGCTGGATGCGGAGACGACGGCGGGCATCCGCCTGACCGAGTCGTATGCGATGTTTCCGGCGGCGTCCATCAGCGGCTGGTACTTCTCTCACCCGGAGGCGCGTTATTTCGCTGTCGGACCGATCGGCAACGACCAGCTCAAGAGCTACGCCCGACGCAGGGGCATTTCGGCGGCGGAAGCGCGACGCTGGCTGGCGCCGCTGCTCGGGCAGTCGGAGGCCGACGCCGCCTGAGGAGCGCCGAATCGTGCGGCGGCCGCGACGAAGCGCGCCCGGCGTCCACCGGTGTCCGCTATGCTTCGGTCATCGTGAGCTTGC
The DNA here is from genome assembly GCA_035513555.1 of Steroidobacteraceae bacterium. Classification (GTDB taxonomy): domain Bacteria; phylum Pseudomonadota; class Gammaproteobacteria; order Steroidobacterales; family Steroidobacteraceae; genus SCUD01. The sequence goes on from DATKBY010000041.1 coordinate 76,661, forward strand.
GCTTCACCGTCAATGGCGTCGACCGCGAGTTCGCGGGCGATGGCGAGATGCCGCTGCTCTGGTATCTGCGTGATCACGCCCGCCTGACCGGGACCAAGTTCGGTTGCGGCAACGGTATCTGCGGCGCCTGCACCGTGCTCGTTGACGGCGCGGCACAGCGCTCCTGCGTCGTGCCGGTTTCCGCCGTCGCGGGGCGGTCGGTGACGACTATCGAGGGCCTCGGCGAATCCGGGCTGCACGCCGTGCAGAAAGCCTGGCTCGAGGAAGACGTGGCGCAGTGCGGCTACTGCCAGGCCGGGCAGATCATGGCCGCCGTCGCGTTGCTGGAAAAGACTCCGGATCCCGCCCCGGCGGATATCGATTCGATCACCAACCTGTGCCGCTGTGGAACCTATGTTCGCATCCGGCGCGCAATCGCGCGCGCCGCGCGGGACCTGTCGAAGTGAACGCGCTCCAGTTCGCGGTCACCCGCCGCGCATTCCTGCAGTCGTCCCTGACGGCGTCGGGCGGCCTGCTGCTGGTGCCCGTCTTCTCACGCCTGGCAACCGCTGAGGAAGCGTCCGTGAGCCCCCCGAATCCGTTCGGGCTGTTCCTGCGCATCGAACCCGACAACCGCGTATTCATCGGCGCGCGCGGCGCGGAAATCGGGCAGGGGGTCAAGACCTCGCTGCCGATGATCATCGCGGATGAACTCGATGCGGCCTGGGCCGACGTGACGGTCGAACAGCTGCCGCTGGCGATCGATTACTCGGGCGCGACACCGCAGTGGAAGTACGGGCCGCAAGGCGCCGGCGGCAGTACCAGCATTCCCGATGCCTGGGCGGACCTGCGCCAGGTCGGCGCCCAGGCGCGCTGGCTGATACGTCAGGCCGCAGCCGCGCAATGGAGCATTCCGCACGATGACGTCGCGACGCGCGACGGCCATGCCATCCATCCGGACGGACGACGCGTGGCTTACGGCGGGCTGCTGGCCGCCGCTGCGGCGATGACCCTGCCGGCCGAGCCGGTGCCGATGAAGGCGCCCGCCGAGTACCGCATCATCGGACGCCCGCAGCGCGTCGTCGACGCCGGGGACATCGTCACCGGCCGCGCGCGTTACGGGATCGATGTCTACGAACCGGGCGCCTTCACTGCCGTGATGCTGCGCTGCCCGTATTTCGACGGCGACATCGCCAGTTACGAGGACAGCGCGGCCCGCGCCGTCCCGGGCGTCCGCGCGGTCGTCGTCGTGCCCGGGCCGAAACCCGGCGAACCGATTACGGCAAACCTGGCGACCGGCATCGCGGTCGTCGCCGAGGACACCTGGTCGGCACTGAAGGGGCGCGCCGCACTCAAGGTCGAGTGGACCCGCGGTCCGTTCGCGGCGGAATCGAGTGCCGTGCTCGATGCGCAGTGCAGCGAACTGCTGGCGCGTACCGGTCAGGTCGTGCACAACGACGGCGATTTCGATGCTGCGCGGACTGGCGCCGCACGCACCGTGCAGGCGCGCTACCGCCAGCCGTACGTCAGCCACGCACCGCTCGAGCCCGAGAATGCCTTCGTGCATGTGATGGCCGAGCGTGCACGCGTCATCGGACCGCTGCAGCAGCCGGCGGGCGCTTCGCGCGCGGTCCATCTGGTGACCGGCATTCCGCGCCCCGCGATCAGCGTCGACATGGTCAGGTCGGGCGGAGGATTCGGCCGGAAGCTGACGAACGATTTCGTGGCGGAGGCGGCGCTCATCTCGAAGGCGACGGGATTGCCCATCAAACTGCTGTGGACGCGATCCGACGACCTCCAGCACGATTTTTTCCGGCCTTTCGGCCATCACGAACTGATCGCCACGCTCGATGTGGACGACCGCGTGACCGGCTGGACCCACCGGCTTGCCAGCGCTTCCAAATATTACCGCCGACCGAACATGCAACCGGAGGGCCTGTGGGAGGCCGAGCTGTATCCGGACGATTTCCCGGCGAAGCTGGTGCCGAACTACCGGCTCGAATGGCACAGCGTGCAGAGCGGCATGACGCGCGGTTCTTGGCGCGCGCCGGCGCACACCGCGAATGCCTTCGTCGTGCAGAGCTTTCTCGACGAGATCGCGGCGGCGACCGGACAGGATCCACTCCGGTTGCGGCTGGCGATGCTGGGCGAGGATCGCGAGTTCGACTATGCGCAGCACGGCGGCCCGAAGTTCAGCACGGCAAGGCTGCGGACCGTGCTCGAACGCGTTGCCGCGGGGATCGACTGGGGCCGCACGCTGCCGCGCGGCCGAGGGCTCGGGATCGCCGCCCACTTTACGTTCGGCGGCTATGCCGCGCACGCCATGGAGGTCGAGGTCTCGCCGCGCGGCGATCTCGCAATCCACCGTGTGATCTGCGCGATCGACTGCGGCCAGCCGGTCAACCCGCTCGGGATCAACGCGCAGATGCAGGGCGGCACGATCGACGGATTGTCCACCGCGCTCAATCTCGAGATCTCGATCAAGGATGGCCGGGTTGTGGAGGGCAACTTCAACGACTACCCGCTCGCGACGATGGCGCAGATGCCACGCGACATTGAGGTCATCATCGTGGACTCGACGGAATCGCCGGCCGGATGCGGCGAGATGGGCATCCCGACTGCAGCGCCCGCGCTTGCGAACGCTATCTTCGCCGCGTCCGGCGTGCGCATTCGCAACCTGCCGATGCGCGACCAGCTAGTCCAGGCCCTGAAGTAAGCGGGTGCCGCCCAGCCGGTTCATCTGGTTCAGGATCCATGCCTGGCGCAGACGCACGTAGGCGGACGGATTGTCGACGCGCAGGCGCTTCGGGCTCGGCAGCACAGCCGCCAGCAGCGCGGCTTCCGGCCGGTCGAGCAGGGCTGCCAGCTTGCCGAAATACGTCCGGCTCGCGGCTTCGATTCCCCAGACGCCGCGCCCGAACTCGGCGCTGTTCAGGTAAACCTCGAGGATCCGCCGCTTCGGCCACAGCGCCTCGATCCAGATCGTGAACCAGGCTTCGAGTCCTTTCCGTACCCAGCTTTGGCCGGGCCACAGGAACAGGTTCTTCGCGACCTGCTGGCTGATCGTGCTCGCGCCGCGCTGGCGTCGGCCTTGCCCCGCCTCGGCAAGGGCCTTGTCGATGGCCGCGAAATCGAAGCCGTCGTGCACCGGGAACTTCTGGTCCTCCGCCGCGATGACGGCAACCGCCGCATGACCCGAGATCTCGCCCCACGCTACCCAATCGTGCCGCAGCTCCGGCTCGTCATCCTGGAGCATGAACGCCGTCGTCGGCACGGGCAGCCAGCGCAACGTGAGCACGACGAGCACGCTCAGCATCGCCGTGGACAGCAGGGCGGTGACGGCCGCCCGCGCCAGCCGCACCGGCCAGGAGCGGCGCCTCATGTCGCGGATTTGTCAGGCGGCGCTGGTGCGCCGCACCAGCGTGACGACTACCGGCTCCAGCGGCACGTCGTCGTGACCGCTTACCCGGCCGGTCTTCGTCGCCGCGATCTTGTCAATCACATCGATGCCGCTGGCGACGCGGCCGAAGACCGCGTAGCCGAAATTGCCAGGGCGGTGATCGAGGAACGCGTTGTCGACGAGATTGACGAAGAACTGGGATGTCGCACTGTGCAGGTCGTTGGTGCGTGCCATCGCGATGGAGCCGCGCCGGTTGCGCAGTCCGTTGTCGGCCTCGTTCGTGATCGGTTCGTGCGCCGGCTTCTGTTTCATGTCGGCGGTAAAGCCGCCGCCCTGGACCATGAATCCGGGGATCACGCGGTGGAATATCGTGCCGGCGAAATACCTTTCGTCGACATAACGCAGGAAGTTCTGGCAGGAAACCGGCGCCGATTCGGCGTCGAGGTCCACGGTGAAATCGCCGAGCGTCGTCTCGAAGCGCACCATAGGCATCGCCCTCCGGAATAAAGCGCGATTGTAACCGTCAGCGTCCGGAATTGCCGCGCGTCGCACGTTCGTGCCCGGCGAGGTCGCGGCGTGACTCGATGCCCGCGAGACCCGATTGCGCCATCCATGCGCGAATGCGCGCTCCCTGCGTCGCGCCGTGCTCGACGATCAGGCAGCCGCCGGTGGCCAGCCGGGAGCCAGCTCCGGCGCAGATCGCCTCGAGCGCGCGCAATCCGTCATCGCCGGCGACCAGCGCGACCTCAGGCTCGTGCGCGAGCGCAGCGAGCGCCGGGTCCCCGGCCGCGACGTAGGGGGGATTCGAGACGATGACGTCGAAGCGCGCCGTTGCAACCGGTTCGAACCAGTTTCCGGCAACGAACTGCAGGTTCGCGAGCGCGAGCCGGCCCGCATTGCCGCGGGCGACAGCGAGTGCCGGCTCGCTGATGTCGAGGGCCGTAACCCATGCATCGGGCCGTTCATGCGCGATCGCGAGCGCGATGGCGCCGCTGCCGGTTCCGAGATCGAGCACGGCGGGTTCCCGCCTGCCGGCGAGCACTTCCAGCGCCCATTCGACCAGCAGTTCGGTCTCCGGCCGCGGCACCAGCACGTCCGGGGTGACGTCGAGTTCGAGCGACCAGAACTCGCGCCGGCCCGTCAGGTAGGCGAGCGGTTCCCCTGCCGCGCGCCGGACGGCGAGCCGCTCGAGGCGCACGGCCTGATCGGCAGTCAGTTCCAGCTCCGGCCGGGCCGCGAGCGCCGCGCGCGACAGGCCGAGCACGTGCGCGAGCAGCAGCGCGGCATCGAGCGCTGCGGACGACGAATCCGCGGCAAGCAGGTGGCGCAGCGTCGCCTCCGCTTCGTGCGCGCGCGTCATTCGAGCTCGGCCAGTTCCTCGGCGCGATGTTCGCGCGAGAGCGTGTCGATTACTTCGTCGAGATCGCCGTCGATGATGGTATCGAGGCGATAGAGCGTCAGCTCGATGCGGTGGTCGGTCAACCGGCCCTGCGGGAAATTGTAGGTGCGGATGCGCTCCGAGCGGTCGCCCGTGCCGACCTGCAGCCGCCGCTTGCGGGCCGTCTCTGCGGTGCGCTTTTCGCGCTTCGCTGCGAGCAGGCGGGCACCCAGCAACGACAGCGCACGCGCGCGGTTCTTGTGCTGCGACCGCTCGTCCTGGCACTCGACGACGATGCCGGTCGGAATATGCGTGATGCGCACGGCGGAATCGGTCTTGTTGACGTGCTGGCCGCCGGCGCCCGAAGAGCGGTAGGTGTCGGTGCGCAGGTCCGCGGGATTGATTTCCACGCTTTCGACCTCGCCCAGTTCCGGCAGGACCGCGACGGTGCAGGTCGAGGTGTGGATCCTGCCCTGCGCTTCGGTCGCCGGCACGCGCTGCACGCGATGCGTGCCGGATTCGAACTTCAGGCGCGCATAGACGTCGCGGCCGGCGATCCGGCTGACGACCTCGCGATATCCACCGTGCTCGCCGCGGCTTTCCGACAGGATTTCCACCGTCCAGCCGCGGTGTTCCGCGTAGCGCGCATACATCCGAAACAGGTCGCCTGCAAAAATGGCGGCCTCGTCGCCACCCGCCGCAGCCCGCACTTCCAGGAAAACATCGTGACCGTCGAGCGGATCGGGCGGCACCAGCAACTGCTGGAGCCGATTTTCCTCGGCCGTAGCCGCCGCCTCGAGTTCCGCTATTTCCTGCCGCGCGAGCTCGCGCACTTCGGCGTCCGGGTCTGTTGAGACGGCGCGCGCGGCGGTGAGCTGGCGCTCCTTGTCCGCGAGACGTGCGAGCCCGCGGGCGATAGGTTCGATACGCGCGAACTCGACCGACAGGTCCCGGTAGCGATCGCTCTGCGACATGACCGCAGGATCCGACAGCAGGCGCTCGATCTCCGCATGGCGGTCACTGACGCGCTCGAGTCGCCGCCGAATGGCCTCTTTCATTGCGGATCCCGGGTGGCGCGGAATAGGCGCGCGGCCGCGGCCGCGAGCGCGTCGTCGCCGCGTTCGGCGGCCTCGCGCAACGCCGCGGACGGCGCATGCAGCAGGCGGTTCGTCAGCGCTCCCGCGAGATATTCGAGCACCTGATCCGGATTGTGGCCCGCCGCGAGCATGCGTCGGGCGTGATCGAGGGTCTGGTCGCGCGCGATTTCCGCCTGGCTTCGCAGTTCCCGGATCATCGGCACGGCGTCCAGGACCTTCAGGCCGGACATGAAGCGTGCGACATCCTCGTCGATGATGCGCCGCGCGGCTCCGGCTTCGTCCTGCCTGGCCTTCACATTCTCGTCGATCACCAGGCGCAGGTCGTCGATCGTATAAAGATAGACATCCTCGAGCCGCCCGACCCGCGGGTCGATGTCGCGCGGCACGGCGAGGTCGAGCATGAACATCGGGCGATGACGACGCGCGACGAGCGCGGCGCGGACCGCGTCGAATCCGATCACGTGCCCGGGACGCGCCGTCGAGCTGATCACGATGTCCGCGTGCGGCAGATGGGCTGCGAGCGACTCGATCAGGATCGCCGAAGCCTCGACGCCGCCGGCGATGCGCTGCGCGCGGCCGAGGCTCCGGTTGGCAATGATCATCCGGCCGATGCGCTGGCCGTGCAGGTGGCGCGCCGCGAGCCCGATCATCTCGCCGGCGCCGACGAGCAGGGCGGTGTGCGCTTCGAATCCCGCGAAGATGCGCCGGGCCAGCCGGATTCCGGCGGACGCCGCGGAAACCGCGCTGGCGCCGATCGCGGTTTCGCTGCGCACACGCTTGGCGACAGAGAATGTCGTCTGGAACAGCCGGTTGAGCTGCACGCCGGCCGTGCCGGCGTCCTGCGCCGCGCGATAGGCGTCCTTCAGCTGCCCGAGAATCTGCGGTTCGCCGAGGACCAGCGAGTCGAGGCCCGCGGCCACGGAGAATGCGTGTCGCACCGCGTCGTCACCTTCAATGCGATACAGGCACTCGGCGAGCGAAATGCCGCCGGATGCATCTGCAAGCCAGGCGCCGATGGCTCCAGAGTTGTCGCCAACGCAATAAAGCTCGGTGCGGTTGCAGGTCGAGACGATCAGTGCTTCCTTTATTCCCGGCAACGCGCGCAGCGAAGCGAGCGCCCCCGGCAGGCGGCCGGCATCGAACACGATGCGCTCGCGCACTTCTATCGGCGCGGTGCGGTGATTCAGTCCGAGGACAACGAGCGACATGGTGAGCCGGAATCGGGAACCCGGCGGATTGTCCGGTAACGATCCCGGCAGCACAAGCGCTGGGCTATAGTGATGCGATGCACGCCTGGAAGCGATTGCTCGCGATATCGCTGATCTCGGCCGCCGCCGTGCCGGCCCATGCCGCCCTGCCTCGCTGCCCCGGAGGCGACACCTGGCAGCTCGTCGTCGATGCGGAGCAGGCGCTCGCGCTTGCGGACTGGCCCGAAGCGACGCGACTTTACGCATGCGCCGCGGCGAAGAGCAGCGATCCGGCGCTCGCCGAGCGAGCGACGCGCACCGCATACGAGAACCATCAGCTGAAACGGGCGGTCACGGCGGCGCGGCGCTGGCGCGAACTCGCGCCCGACAGCGAAGTCGCGCGCCGGCATCTCGCGACCAGTTTGCTGCGGCTGTATGACGACGAAGCGGCCGGCCTGGAGTTTGCGAAGCTGCTGAATACGAGCTATGCCGACCGCGCGCGCGGCTACATCGTTCTGCTTGGCATCCTCGCCGAGGAGCAAAACGAGACTGGCGCAGCGCGAGTCATGGGCCGCCTCGCAACAGCGGACCCCGGCAGCGCCGAAGCGCAGTACGCGGCGGCGGTGCTCTGGCTTCGCGCCGATGACGCGGGCCGCGCACTCGCAGCCGCGCGACGCGCTCTGGATCTCCGTCCCCGCTGGCGCATGGCGGAACTCGTCGTCGTCGGCGCCGAATCGAAGCTCGGCCGCCACGAGGACGCGCTCGCGACTGCCGCCCGGCTTGCGGCCGACGGCGATCCCCACTCGCAGCTGTCACACGCATGGCTTCTGCTCGAGAACGACCGGCGCGACGAAGCCGCGCAGGTGTTCGAGGACCTGCGCCGCCCCGGCGGTGCCGCGGCCGGCGACGCGCTGGACGGCCTGGCCGCGATCGCGCTCGAAGAGCGGCGCTTCGACGACGCCGAGCGGCTGCTGAACGAGGCGGTCCGCGACCCGAAGCAGCTGGACCTTGCCCAGTGGCGGCTTGCCGGCATGGCCGAGGAGCGGGGCGAACGCGCGGACGCCGCGCGGAAGTACCAGCGCATCACGACCGGACCGCGCGCGGTCGTGTCGCAGCTGCGCGCGTACCGGCTGTGGCGGGAACTCGGCGAAACCGAGCGCGCGGAGCTGCTGATCGACGATTATCTGGCGATGTCGCCGGCCGACACGCGCGAAATCGTGTCCGGGGTAGCGTCGATCCTCGTCGAGGAAGGCCGCGGCGAAGAGGCCATCGGGCTCATCGATCGCGCCTACGCCCGGCTGCCCGACGATGGACTGCTGCTGGCCCGCGCCTTCCTGCTGGAACGGCTCGACCGCGTGCCGGAAGCGGTCGTGGAGATGCGGCGCGTCCTTGCGCGCCGCCGCGCAGATCCGGTCGTGCAGAATGCGCTCGGCTACACGCTCGTTGACCGCACGCGCTCGATCGCGGAGGGACATCGACTCATCAAGGCCGCGCTTGCCGCGCAGCCGGACAGCTATGCAATCCAGGACTCCATGGGCTGGGCGCTGGTGCGGCTCGGCCGCCTCGAGGAAGGCAAGGTGTGGCTCGAGAACGCATGGAAGAACTCCGAGGATCCGGAGGTCGCGGCGCATCTTGGCGAGACGCTGTGGCTGATGGGGCGGATCGACGAAGCGCGGCGGATCTGGGACGAAGCTCTTCGGCAGAATCCCGACAGCCGCCCGCTCCTGCGCACGATCGAGCGCCACCCGAAGTGAGCCGTCGCGCCGCCGCCGCAGCCAGCGCCGTGCTCCTGCTCGTCACCGGCTGCGCGACGCTGCCGGAGCCGGCGGCGCCCGGTGACTGGGACACGCGCCGTGCCGCGCTCCAGGCGCTCGATCGATGGACGTTGAGCGGCCGGGTCGCGGTGGCCGCGGGCGACGAGGGATTCAGCGGCGGCCTGACCTGGAGCCAGTCCGGAACGCGCGCGGAAGTCAATCTGCGCGGCCCGGTCGGCGGTTCGGCCCTTGCCATACGGGTCGATGGCAGCGAATTTACGGTCACCGACCAGCATGGCGACGTCTTTGACGGCGATCGCGCACGCGAACTCGTCGCGCGCCGGGTCGGGTCGGACCTGCCGATCTCCGAGCTGCGCTACTGGCTCGTCGGCGCACCGGCGCCCGGTGCGCCGCACCGCGAAACCCTGGGCGCGGATGCCCGGCTCGCCACGCTGGACCAGGCCGGCTGGCAGGTGCGTTACGACCGCTACCGGATGGCGGGTACGACGCCCCTTCCCGCGCGGCTCGACATCACGAAAGGCATGTTGCGGCTGCGTGTCGCCGTCCAGGACTGGCAGCTCGCGCCATGAATCCGGCCCGCTGGCCCGCGCCGGCAAAGCTCAACCTGTTCCTGCACGTACTCGGCCGGCGGGCGGATGGCTACCACGAGATCCAGAGCGTATTTCAGCTCATCGATCGTTGCGACAGCCTCGCCATCGAGGCTCGCCCGGACGGATTGATCTGCCGGCTTGAAGGCCCGGAAACGGTCCCGGATTCGGCGGACCTGTGCCTGCGCGCGGCGCGCCGGCTGCAATCGGAAGCGGGCGTCGGCCAAGGCGCCAGCATTCGGCTGGACAAGCGCATACCGATCGAAGGAGGCCTGGGCGGCGGCAGTTCAGATGCCGCGACGACGCTCGTGGCGCTCAATGAAATCTGGGGGTTGCAGTGGGATACCGGGCGTCTGTGCAGTCTCGGCGCGGGCCTTGGCGCGGACATTCCGTTGTTCATCCAGGGCCAGAGCGCCTGGGGAGAAGGTATCGGCGAACGTCTGACCCCGGTCGAACTGCCCCGGCGGCACTTTGCAGTCATTTATCCGGGAATCGGCGTACCCACGGGCGAGGTGTTTCAGGCCCCTGAATTGACAAGAAATTCTGCCAAGACCACAATCCGCGGTTTCCTGAAGGCAGGCGGTCGCAACGATTGCGAAGCGGTCGTGTCCAGGCGCTTCCCGGAAGTCGCGAGGGCACTGGCATGGCTCGCCGCGCGCGGGAATGCGCGCCTGACCGGCACCGGCAGTTGCATTTTCGCAGGGTTCGCCGACCGCGCGATGGCCGAAGCGGCGCTCGAGGGGCTGCCGCCGGAGTGGAGCGGTTTCGTCGCCCGCGGGCTCGACCGTTCGCCCCTGCAGGAACGCCTGGCGGCGGAGCGCGGGGCCCGAACCGGCGGGCAGGATTGAGATTGGGGTGTCGCCAAGTGGTAAGGCAACGGATTTTGATTCCGTCATACGAAGGTTCGAATCCTTCCACCCCAGCCAGATAGGGAGGATCGAGTGGACCATTCCACGATGGCGGTATTCACGGGCAATGCGAATCCGGTCCTCGCGCAGGAAATTGCGCGTCACCTGATGCAGCCGCTCGGCCGCGCCATCGTCGGGCGGTTCAGCGACGGCGAGATCCAGGTCGAGATCATGGAGAACGTCCGCGGCAAGGACGTGTTCCTGGTCCAGTCGACCTGTCCGCCGACGAACGAGCACCTGATGGAGCTCCTGGTTATGGCGGACGCCTGCCGGCGCGCCTCGGCGGGACGGATCACCGCGGTGATCCCGTATCTCGGCTATGCGCGGCAGGACCGGCGCCAGCGCGCGATGCGGGTGCCGATCACGGCCAAGCTGATCGCGGACCTGATCGGCTGCGCGGGCGTGAATCGCGTGCTGACGGTGGATCTGCACGCGGACCAGATACAGGGGTTCTTCGGTGTGCCGGTCGACAACGTCTATGCGTCGCCGGTGCTGCTGGGAGAGGTCTGGAAGCGGAAGTACGACAACCTGATCGTGGTGTCGCCGGACGTCGGTGGCGTGGTGCGGGCGAGAGCGCTGGCGCGGCGCCTCGACGATGCGGACCTCGCGATCATCGACAAGCGACGCCAGCGCGCGAACGAGTCGCAGGTGATGAACATCATCGGCGATGTGCGCGGACGCTCCTGCATCCTGGTCGATGATCTCGTCGACACCGCGGGCACGCTGTGCCAGGCGGCGACGGCGCTGAAGGCCGAGGGCGCGGTGCGCGTGATCGCCTATATCACGCACCCGGTGCTGTCCGGGAAGGCGGTCGAGAGGATCTCCGCCTCCGAGCTCGACGAGCTGGTCGTGACCGATACCATCCCGCTCTCGCCGGAGGCCAGAGCCTGCAAGCGCATCCGCGTCCTGTCGGTCGCGGAACTGCTGGCGGAGACGATGCGGCGGATTCGCGACGAGGAGTCGGTCAGCTCGCTGTACGTGGATTAGAGGGATTCACCCCTCGATCGGCAGCCGCCGGATGGTCCGGCGACGCCGCAAACGGTTTGCCGGTGCCTGGTCGCGGGCCGGCGGACCCTGATTCGGGAGTTTCTGACATGAAGATCTCATTTGAACTCGACGCCGAGTTCCGCGACGACCAGGGCAAGGGTGCGAGCCGCCGCCTGCGTCGTCACGGCAAAGTCCCGGCGATCCTCTATGGCGGACGGCGCGATGCGCGCGCGCTGCTGGTGGACCATACCCGCCTGGCGAAGCTGATGGACAACGAGCGTTTCTACTCGACCATCCTGGCGCTGAAGGTTGGTGACCAGTCCCAGGCGGCCGTGCTCAAGGACGTGCAGCGGCATCCGTACAAGAACCAGATCATGCACATCGATTTCCAGCGCGTGCTGGAGGACGAGAAGATCCGCATGCAGGTGCCGCTGCACTTCAAGGGCGCCGCGGAATCGGTCGGCGTGAAGACGCAGGGCGGCGTGCTTTCGCACGTGCGCAACGACGTCGAAGTAACCTGCCTGCCGAAGGACCTGCCGGAGTTCGTCGAAGTAAATGTCTCGGCCCTGGAGATCAACCAGGTCATCAAGCTGTCGGAGCTCAAGCTTCCCGCAGGCGTCGAAATCGTGGATCTGCAGGCCGGACGCGATGCGCCGGTCGCGTCGATCCACATGCCGCGCGTCGAAGAGGAAGAGACGGCAGTCGTCGACGAGGCCGCTGCCGTCGCGGCTGCGCCCGTCGCGACCGGCGCGCCGGCCGAACCGGGAGCGGCGCCTGCCGGGGCCGCCCCGGGCGCAGCGCCCGGCGCTGCGCCGGCGGCGAAGGACGACAAGGGCGCCAAGAAGGGCGACGGGAAGAAGTAAGGCGCTTTGGCGGGACTTTCGCTGCAACTGGTCGTCGGGCTCGGCAATCCGGGCGCCGAACACGAGGACACGCGCCACAACGCGGGCTTCTGGTTGGTCGACGAACTGGCGCGCCGGCACGACCTGCGCCTGAAGCCGGAGCGGCGCTACAACGCCGAAGCCGGACGCGGGGAAATAGCGGGCAGGCCGCTGTGGTTGCTGAAGCCGATGGGCTACATGAATCGAAGCGGCCAGTCGGTGCGCGCATTCTGCGACTACCTGCAGCTGCCGTCGGACCAGGTGCTCGTCGTGCATGACGAACTCGACCTGCCGCCGGGCGTCGCGCGCCTGAAAAGGGGCGGCGGTGCGGGCGGTCACAACGGCATGAAGGACGTCATCGCGCACCTCGGCGAGGACTTCTGGCGGCTGCGGATCGGCATCGGGCACCCGGGTCACCGTGAACTGGTGATCGGGTACGTGCTCGAGCGGCCCAGTGCCGTCGAACGGAGGCTGATGCGGGAAGCGATCGAACTCGCGGTCGCCGAGTTTCCGCGGCTGCTGACGGAAGGCGCCGAGAAGATGATGAACCGTCTGCACACGTCGCCGCCCGACGCACCCGCCTGATGGGCATCCGCTGCGGCATCGTCGGGCTTCCGAACGTCGGCAAGTCCACGCTATTCAATGCGCTGACCCGCGCCGGCATCGCCGCGGAGAACTACCCGTTCTGCACGATCGACCCCAATGTCGGCATCGTGCCGGTGCCAGACTCGAGGCTCGCCGAACTCGCGGCGATCGCGAAGCCCGAGAAAATCGTGCCGACGACGGTCGAATTCGTGGACATCGCGGGCCTGGTCGCCGGCGCGTCCCAGGGCGAGGGTCTCGGCAACAAGTTCCTCGCGCACATCCGTGAGGTGGATGCGATCGCGCACGTCGTGCGCTGTTTCGACGATCCGGACGTCGTGCACGTGTCCGGCCGCGTGGATCCGGCCTCCGATGTCGCGATCATCAATACCGAGCTTGCGCTGGCCGACCTCGACACCGTCGAGCGTGCGCTGCAGCGCGCCGACAAGGCGGCCAAGGCGATGGACAAGGACGCGATACGCTGGCGCGAATCGCTGAAACGGATGCGCCAGCAGCTCGATGGCGGTGCGCCCGTGCACGCGATGACGCTGGATGCATTCGAGCGCGAACGGCTGTGCGAACTGTCGCTTCTGACCGCAAAGCCCGTCATGTACGTTGCCAACGTCGACGAGGGCGGTTTTACCGGCAATCTCTGGGTCGATGCGCTGACCGGGCTCGCGCGCGCCGAAGGAGCCGAGGTCGTGACGGTCTGCGCGGCCATCGAGGCCGAAATCTCCCTGCTGGACGAGGCCGACCGCGCGGCGTTTCTTGCGGATCTCGGGCTGCAGGAACCGGGACTCGACCGCATCATCCGCGCCGGCTACCGGCTGCTCGGCCTGCTGACTTTCTTCACGGTCGGACCGAAAGAAGTGCGTGCCTGGACGGTGCGCGCAGGTTCGACTGCGCCGCAGGCGGCGGGCGTCATTCACACGGACTTCGAGCGGGGCTTCATCCGCGCCGAGACAATCGCATTCGCGGACTTCGTCGTGGGCAAGGGCGAAGCCGGCGCGCGCGAGGCGGGCAGGCTGCGGCTCGAAGGCAAGGACTACGTCGTGCGCGAAGCCGACGTCATGCATTTCCGCTTCAATGTCTGAGGTTTCGCTCTCCCGACTGCCTACGCCATACCGCCGAGAGCCACGGTAATCGCTTCACCGTTCACACCGCCGGACGCATCGCTGCACAGGAACAGGATCACCTGCGCAACTTCGCGCGGATCCAGAACACGATTCTGCGGGTACAAGGCGGCGCGCTCGCGCCACACCAGTTCGACGCTGATGCCGCGCCGTTCGGATTCCGTCTTCGCCGAGCGCTCGGCCATTGCCGTTCGCACCCAGCCAGGCAGTACCGCGTTTGATGTCACACCGAACGGCCCGGCGTCCTGGGCGACCGCACGTGCGAGACCGATAACCCCATGCTTGGAGGCGGTGTAGGCGCTGCCGGAGCGCTCCGCTATCTCGCCGGCGGTCGAACTGATGAAAACCAGCCGGCCGAAGCCGCGTTTGCACATGCCGCCGACGGTCAGCCGCGCGAGCTCGAACGGGCCGTCGAGGTTGATGCGCATCGTCTCGCGCCAAACTTCGGGATCCTGCTCCCACACCAGTCGCTCGTGGGCTGAGCCGATACCATGGTTCACGACCAGCACATCGACCGGCCCCAGTCGTCGCTCGGTTTCGGCAACGGCCAGGGCGCAACCCTCGGCGGTGCCGAGGTCGGCCACAACATATTCGAGGCCGACGGCCGCGAGTTCAGTTGCGTTGCGTTACACAACCATCACGCGTGCCCCCGCAACTGACAGCAGCAGCGCCGCTTCGCGCCCGATTCCACGGCTGCCGCCCGTGACCAGCGCCACGCGTCCGTCCAGCTTCGTCATTGTGGCTTTGGTGTTTGGTCCTGCGTCGACGCCAGATTGGGGCTGAGACGTGATAGATAATCTGCGACCGCTCGGCGCTCCTCGGCTGAAAGTGCTCCGATCAGCTTCACATGCCTGACATCCATGCCGGGGCGCATCCGGTCAGCCGTTTCCTCGAGTTGACGTAGCAGATACTGATAGCGTTGACCCGCGAGACGCGGTCGCAGGCGTCGCAGCTCGCCGAGACCCAGCGGTCCATGGCACGCCGCGCAGTCACGGTGGTAGACGACATTTCCTTCGTTCAACGCTACGGTGTCTCCGGTGCCACCTGCGAGCGGCGGCCAGCGTGGCAGACTCCCGGCATAAGCAGCGACATCGAGCATTTCCTGCGGGCCGTCCAAATGGTGTTGTGAAGCGAAATTCCGCATCCGCTCGCCCCAACGCCGATCATGGCGAAAGTCAACGAGTTGCTTGACCAGAACCGAGACATGCTGACCCGCGATCGCCGGTATGCTTCCGTCCTCGGTGCCAAGCCCACTGGCGGCATGGCACGCTGCACATGTCGTAAAAAGCTCGGCCCCCTGCTGCAGATCGGGTTCGAGCTTCATCGCGTTGCGGAAATCGGTAATTGCCGCCTGAGTCCGCCCCTCAATCGCATCCGAGTCGACTTCCACCGTGCCGGCCGTGTTCGACCACACGAGTACGCAGCAGATCGCCGCCATTCCGCCAGGAGCGCAACGTCGTATACGTGCTGTCACCCGCTCAGTCTGCCACGCTCCCGGGTCGTGAGCATCCCTGAATGTGACGCCGGCGCTGTCGCCTTGACAGGCACCGGCGTGGTCCCGACAATCCCGCCTCCCCGAGGGTGCCTTCCCACCGCGTGGCTAGGTAGCTCAGCTGGTTAGAGCACGGGATTCATAACCCCGGGGTCGAGAGTTCGATTCTCTCCCTAGCCACCATTTATTCGACGAAACGCCGGATTGCCGCGACCGGCGCGGGTGCGCCGGCGCCCGCCAACCCATAGCGTGGTACGAATGCCGATCAAGGAGATCCGAATGTCCGCATTGCGAAGCAAAGTCTCGGCGCTGGCCGGTGCCGTCCTGGTTCTGGGATTGATGCACGCCCCCGTGGTGACGGCGCAGGAAACGCCTGCGGCAAGTGAAGACCAGAGGCTCGCCGCATTCTTCGAGGAAGTGTTCCAGCGCAACCTGAAGGACAGCCCGATCTTCCAGTCGCAGCTCGGCATGAAGGGACCGGACTACGGCAAGTGGGGCGATTTCTCGGACGCGGAAGCGAACCGGCAGAACGAGCTCACGAAACAGGACCTCACCCGGCTGCGCTCCGAGTTCGACTACACGAAGCTGACCGCCGGCTCGAAAGTCAGTTATCGGGTCTTCGAGTATCAGCAGGAGTCGAGGCTGCGCAACTTCCCGTGGCGCTTTCACAACTATGCTTTCACGACGATGACGAACCCCGCGACTGCGTTTTTCGCCTTCCTGCAGAACGTCCACCGCGTGGACGACGTGTCGGATGCCGAGGCTTATGTTTCCCGTCTGGCCGGTCTGGAACAGGTTTACGACGAAGGGGTCAACGCGATGAATGTCGCGGCGGACCGCGGCATCGTGCCGACTTCGTATTCCTTCGATCCGGTGCTCGTCGATGGTCGTGCCGTGCTGACCGGCGCGCCATTCGACGACAGCGGGGGGGCGGATTCGGCTTCGCTGGCCGATTTCCGCGCCAAGGTGAACAAGCTCGACATCCCCGACTCGGAGAAGAAGCGCCTGCTGGATGAGGGCATTGCCGCGATGCGCGGCCCGATGCGTGCGGGGCTCGAGAAGATTCTGGCGAACATCGAATCCCTGCGCGGCAAGTCGCCCGGGCCGCACGGTGTCTGGAAACTGCCGGACGGCGACGGATACTACGAAAACCGGATCCGGTTCTGGACGACCGAGGAAAAACTCGGCGCCGACGAGATTCACCGCATCGGCCTCGCCGAGGTCGCGCGCATCCGCGGCGAGATGGCGGCGATCATGCGGCAGGTCGGATTCAAGGGCGACGTGCCGGCTTTTTTCAAGCACCTGCGCGAGGATCCGGACAATTTCTTCCCGGATACCGACGAGGGCAAGCAGGCCTATCTCGATCAGTCGAAGGCCTATATCGATGCCGTGTACTCGGATGTCCGCGAGTATTTCAATGTGCTGCCGAAGGCGCCGCTCGAGGTGCGTCGCGTCGAAGCCTGGCGCGAGGAGACCGCGCCGATCGCCTTCTACAACCAGCCGTCGCCCGACGGCAGCCGGCCCGGCATCTATTACGTGAACCTGAAGGACATGACCACGCGGCAGAAGCACGAGATGGAGACGGTCGCCTACCATGAAGGCGCGCCGGGACATCACTTCCAGACCGCGATCCAGCAGGAGCTCGAAGGCGTGCCGATGTTCCAGAAGTTCGCGTTCTTCGGAGCCTACATCGAAGGGTGGGGGCTCTACGCGGAACGCCTCGCGAAAGAGCAGGGCCGGTTCACGGACCCGATGCAGGATTTCGGCCGGCTGCAGAACGAGATGCTGCGCGCAGCCCGGCTCGTCGTCGATACGGGAGCGCACGCCAAGAAGTGGACGCGCGAACAGATGATCGACTACATGCTCGCGAACAATCCGATGACGGCCGAGGATGCGACCAAGGAAACCGAGCGGTACATCGACACGCCGGGACAGGCGCTCTCATACAAGATCGGCATGCTGAAGATCCTGGAACTGCGCGACAAGGCGAAGACCGAGCTCGGGGCGCGCTTCGACATCCGCGATTTCCACGACGCCGTGCTGAAAAACGGGGCGGTGCCGCTGCCGATCCTCGAGGAACTGGTGGACGATTACATCGCCGCCCGGAAGGGGACCTGACCGTCCTCAGAGCGCGGGTCGCAGCTTCGGCACAGTCGCGCTGGCGTCGGCCAGCAGTTCGCCTGCTGCCTGCACGAGAATTGCAAGCCCCTCGTCGATGACTGCGTCCTCGGCCGTGATCGGCACGAGGATGCGGACCACGTTGCCGTATACGCCGCAGGACAGCAGTATCAGCCCGAGTTCCCGCGCCCGCGCCGTGAGGCGCCGCGTCAGCTCGGCCGCCGGCCGGTTCGGATCGCCGTTTTCACAGAGCTCGAAGGCGATCATCGCCCCGAGCCGCCGCACCTCGGCAATGTCCGGGTGCCGGGTGGCGAGTGTGCCCAGCACGCCGCCGATCTTTTCACCAATCCGTTCCGCGCGCTCGAAAATGCGCTCTTCGTCGAACACGTCGAGCACCGCGAGTGCCGCCGCGCAGGCGACCGGATTGCCGGCGTACGTGCCGCCGAGGCCGCCGGTGCCGCAGGCATCCATGACCTCGGCGCGGCCGACGACAGCCGACAGCGGAAAACCGCCGGCCAGCGATTTCGCGAGCGTCGTCAGATCCGCCGCGACGCCGTAATGCTCCATGGCGAACATGCGTCCCGTGCGGCCGGCGCCGCACTGGATCTCGTCCGCTACCAGCACGATGCCATGCCGGTCGCAGAGTTCCCTCAGCCGCAGCACGAATTCCTTCGGCGCGACGTAGAAGCCGCCTTCGCCCTGCACCGGCTCGATTACGATCGCCGCCACGCGTTCCGGCGCGAGGTCGCACTTGAAGAGCATCGCCAGCGCATCGAAGGTGTCGTCGACCGACACGCCGTGCATCTTGTTCGGAAACGGTACGTGATAGACCTCGGCCGGATACGGGCCGAAGCCGGTCTTGTAGGGATCGACCTTGCCGGTCAACGCGAGCGCCATGATGGTGCGCCCGTGGAATCCGCCGGCAAACGAGATGACGGCCGAGCGGCCGGTCGCCGCGCGCGCGATCTTCACGGCGTTCTCGATCGCCTCGGCACCCGTCGTCATCAGCAGGGTTTTGTTCGGGCCCGGTCCCGGCGCGAGCCGGTTCAGGCGCTCGCAAAGCGCGACGTAAGGCTCATAGCCCGTGACCTGAAAGCAGGCATGCGTGAGTTGCTCGATCTGCGCATGCACCGCCGCGATCACGCGGGGATGACGATGACCCGTATTCAGCACGGCGATGCCGCCCGCAAAATCGATGTAGCGCCGGCCCTCGACGTCCCAGAGCAGCGCGTTCTCCGCGCGCTCGAGGAATACGGGATGCGCGAGCGAGACGCCGCGCGCGACTGCGGCCTGGCGGCGGGCCAGCAGGGATTCGTTCGTGCTCATGCCGCGTCAGTGTATCGGGTCTTCGTCGAGGTCGTCGTCTTCGACAATCTCTTCCCAGGTCGTCGTGACGGGCTCGATCGCACGCGCGGTCTCGGTATCCGCCATGTCGGTATAGCCGAACTCGTCGGGCTCGACGTCATCCATCGGACCGCCCCAGTCTTCCGGCTGCGCCGCAGTTTCGACCGCGAGCGCCCGCCACTCTTCGAGATCGACCTCGTCGAGTCCGCCGTCGAATTCCTGGATCTCGATCGTGCCCGCGGTTTCATCGAGCGCAACGATCTGGAACAACTCGCCCTTGTCGCGGTGCGAGTACCAGTTGCCGACGATTGGCGGCAGGCGATTGCTCACAAAAACATCCTACGCCCGATTGGCGGCATGTGCCAGACGTTACAATCGGGCCGGGCACTGACGAGGCGTGCCGGTCCCGGGAGAAGGCGATGACGACAACGGCCATTGTGGATTTCCGCCGGAACATGAAGGGTGAGGAATCGTCGCCGGACCCCGACAAGGTCATGAAAGGCGAGCCGAAAACCACGGCCCGGAATTATTTCAGCGATCCCAGCGGGCAGTTCTTCGCGGGCACCTGGTCGAGCACGGTCGGCAAGTGGAAGATCGAATACAGCGAGAACGAATTCTGCCACCTGCTCGAGGGCCGTGTGGTGATCACCTCCGCCGAGGGCAAGCGCTGGCAGTTCAATGCCGGCGATGCCTGGGTCATTCCCGCCGGATTCAGCGGGACCTGGGAGACCGTCGAACCCGCGCGCAAGCGCTATGCGATTTTCGAGGCTACTCCCAGTCCATCCCGACCGTGATGCCGACGGTCCGCGGCCGCGCCGGCCAGACCAGTTCGTTGAACAGGCCGTAGCCGAACTCGTTGTTCTCGTCCGCGTTTTCCCAGCCGCGCTCGAAATACTCCTCGTCGAACGCATTCTCGACCCACAGCGTCGCCCACCAGGCGCCTGCGCTTCGATAGCCGAGCCGGAAATTGAACTCGTTCCAGCTGTCGACCGCAGCATCCTGGATGTTGTCCGGTCCGCCGAACATCTTCGACCGGTAGACGTGCTCGGTCGTGAAGTACATCTCGCCTGAAAAAGCCGGGCGGCGGTAGGTGACGATGGCCGAGGTGCTGACCTCGGGTGCGAACGGCAGGTTATTGCCGTCGCAGGCGCCGCAGGCGCCGAGTTCCTCGATGTCGGTCGCGTCCGTAATCTCGGTGTCGAGCAGCGACAGCCCGAAAATGACGTCCCAATGCGCATCCGGTACCCAGCGCAGATCTGCCTCCAGCCCCTGGCCCCTGGCTTCGCCAACATTCGCGACGAGAGAGGATCCGGTGTCGAAATAGACGAGCTGAAGGTCCTTGTAGTCGTACAGGAAAAGGGAGGCATTGAGCTGCAAGGTGTTGTTCAGGAGCCGTGACTTGGCGCCAATTTCATAGCTGTCCACTTCCTCCGGCTCGAAAGCTTTCGGAGTCGTGCCGGGCGGGGCTGCGCCTTCGTCAGTCACGTCCTCGCCGTGCAGGTCATAACCGAAGGTCGCGAAGCCGCCGGACTTGTAGCCTTTGGACGCGGTCGCGTAGAGGGTCACATCGTCGTTCATGTCGAAACTGAGCGCGAGACGTGGCGTGAATTCGTCCCAGTCCTGTCTGTCCGTGACGAACCCGTCCGTGAAGAATTCGAAATTGAAGTTGTTTCCGAGGGCGCCGCCGCCGTCGAACACCTGGCTCGCGATCTTCTTTTCGTCGTAGGTGTAACGGGCGCCGGCCGTCAGTTCGACGCGATCGGAGATTTCGATCGTGAAATCACCGTAAACCGCCCAGCCTTCGCTGTCGACGTTGACGATGGACATTTCGGACTTGTTCACGAGCAGATCGGCGGGGTCGATGTCATCTTCCCAGTAGGCTTCGAAATTCGGATCGTCGCAGCCCGAGACCGGGCCGCCGCCATCCGGCTCGATGTCGCTGATGCCGATCGCGCGGCAGAGGTCATCCTCGGTGTAGCGGAATTCGAAGAAGCCGTCGATCTTCTCGCGATAGACGCTCGCACCTGCGAACCAGGTGATGCGGCCGTCTCCCGGCGAATTGATCCTGAATTCCTGGCTGAAGTAATCGACTTCGTTCAGCTGGCGGTAATCGTTGACCTGCGTGGGGCCGCCGTCGTAGTCCTCGAGATAGTCGAAATCGAAACTCTTGTAGCCGGTCAGCGACGTCAGCGTATATTCGCCGGGCAGTGACCACTCGATAACGGCGCGCGCGTCGAAGACTTCGGATTTGTCGAAACCGTCGTCGCCGAGGTCGATCGAAACCAGATCCCTCGGCAGTCCCGCCGCGGGCACCCAGTACACCGACGGATCCTGATCGCGGTCCTCGTAGGACGCGGTGAAAATCGCATCCACCGTGTCGCCGGCAAAGCGCAGTGCGACCCGGCCGGACTGAATGTCGTGGAAGCCGAGTTTGGCGCCACCTTCGGTGTTGTCGAGGAAGCCGTCGTCCTGCATCGTGTAGCCGCTCGCGCGGAAATAGGCGGTCTCCGAAAGCGGCAGATTGATCGTGCCGGTGCCTTCGATGGTGTTGTAATCGGCCAGGGTCAGTTCGGCGCTGGCTTCGAAATGTTCTTCGGGCTTGTTCGTGATGATGCTGACGGCGCCTGCGATCGAATTGCGCCCGAACAGCGTGCCCTGCGGACCCTTGACCACTTCTGCCCGCTCGATGTCGTAGAAGGAAGTGACCACTCCGCCGGTGCGGCCGGCCCAGATGCCGTCGATGAACATGGCGACTGACGGGTCGCCGCCGATGCCGAAGTCATTGGTTGCAATGCCGCGCATTGCGAGCGCGTCGGTGAATCCATCCTCGGTCTTGCCGCTGAAACCGGGTGTGAAATCGACCAGCCCGCGGATGTCGCTCATCCGCGCCTCCTTCAGCAATTTCCCCGAGAAGGCGGATACTGACAGGGGCACGTCCTGCAGCGACTGCTGGCGCTTCTGGGCGGTCACGATGACCTCGCCGAGGCCGACGATTTCCGGCGCCGGTTCCGCCTCCTGGGCCTGAACGACCAGCGGGCATACGATCATGGCGGCAAGCGCCGGATGGCGCGACCAGTGGCTGTTCGATTTCATTGTTGATGCCTTCTTTATTTACTCGAGCCCGTCGATGATGGATGCAAGCACTTCGAAAATCCGGTCAATCTGTGTCCGCTCGACGATGAGCGGCGGCGACAGCGCGATCGTGTCGCCGGTGGTGCGCACCAGCACGCCCGCCTCGAATGCGCGTACCAGCGCCTCATAGCCGCGGGCGCCCGGCGCGCCGGCGCGCGGCTCGAGCTCGATGCCGGCGACCAGCCCGTAAGCACGCAGATCGATGACGTGACGACGCCCCTTCAACGCATGAACCGCGTCGCTCCAATAGGGCGCCATGCTGCGCGCCTGCTCGAAAAGGCCCGCGCGATAGAGCCTCTGTGTCGCCAGGCCGGCCGCGCAGGCGACGGGGTGTGCCGAATAGGTATAGCCGTGGAACAGCTCGATCGTGCCCGGCGGCCCCGACATGAAAGCGTCGTGGATCTCGCGCTTCACCAGAACCGCGCCCATCGGCACGGCGCCATTCGTCAGGCCCTTGGCGCAGGTCATCATGTCGGGCACGACGCCGAATTCCTGCGATGCGAAGGCAGAACCCGTGCGGCCGAAACCCGTGATGACCTCGTCGAAAATCAGCAGGATGCCATGCTTCGTGCAGATGTCCCGCAGGCGCTGCAGATAGCCCTGGGGCGGCAGCAGCACGCCTGTCGAGCCCGCGATCGGCTCGACGATGACGGCGGCAATGGTCGAGGCGTCGTGCAGGGCGACCAGCCGCTCGAGATCGTCCGCATACTCGGCGCCGTGCCGCGGCAGTCCGCGCGAATAGCTGTTGCGGTCGGCATCGTGCGTATGGCGCAGATGGTCCACGCCGGGCAGCAGGGCGCCGAAGAACTTGCGGTTGTTGACCATGCCGCCGACCGAGATGCCCCCGAAGCCGACGCCGTGATAGCCACGTTCGCGGCCGATGAAGCGGGTCCGCCCGGCCTCGCCGCGCACGCGGTGAAAGGCGACGGCGATCTTGAGCGCGGTATCGACGGACTCGGACCCGGAGTTCGTGAAGAACACGCGATCGATGCCCTTCGGCGTGAACTCGACCAGTGCGTTTGCGAGTTCGAAGGCCAGCGGATGGCCCATCTGGAATGGCGGCGCATAGTCCATCACGGCGATTTGTTGCGTGACCGCTTCCGTGATCTCGCGCCGGCAATGCCCCGCATTGACACACCAGAGCCCCGCCGCGGCGTCGAGCACCTGGCGACCGTCGGGCGTCCAGTAGTACATGCCCTCGGCGCGCGACAGCATGCGCGGCGCCGCCTTGAACTGGCGATTCGCCGTGAATGGCATCCAGAAGGCATCGAGGTTCGTGGGTAAGGCGCTCACGATAATTGACACCCCGCAAACTGAAACGCGATATTACGCGTGTACGTGTTTAATATCATAGACAAGCGGGGCTACCGTGGGCAATGACGTCAGCGCCCGGCTGAAAGCCGTGCGCCAGATGCATGGACTGTCGCAACGTGAACTCGCGAAACGCGCAGGCGTCACCAACGGCATGATCTCGCTGATCGAGCAGGGCCGCGTCAGCCCGTCCGTCGCATCGCTGAAAAAAGTGCTGGCGGGCCTGCCGATGAGCCTGGCGGAATTTTTCACGATGGACCCGGCCGGCACCGCTCAGGTTTTCTACGGCAGCGAGGATCTCCTGGAACTCGGCGAAGGCGACGTATCGCTCCGGCTCGTGGCTGCCCACCGGCCCGGCCGGCGCATGGCGATCCTGCACGAAATCTACGAGCCGGGGGCCGACACCGGCTCCGAGATGCTCCGGCACGCGGGCGAAGAAGGCGGGGTCGTAGTCAGCGGCCGGGTCGAAGTGACGATCGGCGGGCAGACCCGGATTCTAGGGCCGGGGGATGCCTATTACTTCGCGAGCGCCGTGCCGCACCGGTTCCGCAATCGAAGCCGCGAGCGCTGTGAGATCATCAGCGCCTCGAATCCGCCGACCCTTTGATCAGGAGAACGCAGCCTTGAGTCGTGAACAGAAAGCGGTGGACTGGCACGAACGGGCCGCGACGCTCGCGCCGCGCACCGAGGCCTTCATCGACGGCAGCTACCGCCCGGCGCTGTCCGGAGCGACCTTTGACTGCATCGATCCGGCGACCGGCAAGTCGATCGCCGCGGTAGCCTCCTGCGATGCCGGCGACGTCAATGTGGCGGTCGAAAGCGCGCGGCGCGCCTTCGACGCGGGCCACTGGTCGCGGCGCGCGCCGGCGGCGCGCAAGAAGGTGCTGCTGCGCTTCGCGGAACTGATCCGCAAGTACCGTGAAGAACTTGCTCTGACCGAGACCCGGGACATGGGCAAGCCGATCACGGACTCGCTCAAAGTTGACATTCCGGCCGCGGCGAACTGCATCGCGTGGTACGCCGAGGCGATCGACAAGGTGTACGACGAGATCGCGCCTACGGCCCAGAATTCGCTGGCGCTGATCACGCGTGAACCGGCCGGCGTCGTCGGCGCGATCGTTCCGTGGAATTTTCCACTGCTGATGGCGACCTGGAAGCTGGGCCCCGCACTCGCGACCGGCAATTCGGTCGTGCTGAAGCCGTCGGAGAAATCGCCGCTGACGGCGCTCCGGGTCGCGGAACTCGCCATGGAAGCCGGGCTGCCGGAAGGCGTGCTGAATGTCGTGCCGGGCTTCGGTTACACGGCGGGCGAGGCGCTTGCGATGCACATGGACGTCGATTGCATCGCATTCACCGGCTCGACGCGCGTCGGCAAGATGATGCTCGAATACGCCGGCCGTTCGAACATGAAGCGCGTCTGGCTCGAATGCGGCGGCAAGGCGCCGAACGTCGTGCTGGGCGACGTTGCGGACCTCGAGCGCGCGGCGAGCGCCGCGGCCTACGGCATCTTCTTCAACCAGGGCGAGATGTGCTCGGCGGCGTCGCGGCTGGTCGTGCACGAATCGGTCCGCGACGCGCTGCTCGAGAAGATCGTCGAGATAGGACGCACGATGACGCCCGGCGACCCGCTGGATCCAAAGACGCGCCTGGGCGCCATCGTGGACCAGGTGCAGCTCAACACGGTCCTTGGCTATATCGAGTCCGGACGCAGGGAAGGCGCGAAGCTGCGCATGGGCGGCAGCCGCGTGCGCGAGGATTCCGGCGGCTTTTTCGTGGAGCCGACCGTGTTCGACGGCGTGACCGCGAACATGAAGATTGCGCGCGAGGAGATCTTCGGACCGGTGCTGTCCACGATCACGTTCAAGGATGTGGACGAGGCGATCCGTATCGCGAACGACGTGAGCTACGGGCTGACGGCAGCGGTATGGAGCCGCGACATCACGACCGCCCATCGCGTAGCGAAGGCATTGCGCGCCGGCACGGTCTACGTCAACTGCTACGATGCCGACGACATCACGGTGCCGTTCGGCGGCTTCAAGCAGTCCGGCAATGGCCGCGACAAGTCGCTGCATGCGATGGACAAGTACACAGAGCTCAAGACCACGTGGATCGACCTGTCATGAAAGTCACCGTCGCCGCGACGCAGATGGCTTCGGGTCCCGACCGCGAGACGAACATCGCGAACGCCGAGCGGCTCATCCGGGAGGCCGCGAAGCAGGGCGCGAATGTCATCCTGATCCAGGAGCTGTTCGAGTCGCCGTATTTCTGCAAGGACCACCTGGCGAAGCACTTCGAGCTCGCGCTGCCGATCTCCGAGAATCCCGCCGTCAGGCGGCTTTCGAAAGTCGCGGCCGAATTGTCCGTCGCGCTGCCGCTTTCGGTGTTCGAGCGGGCGGAGAATGCGTACTTCAACACGCTCGTGATGGTGGACGCCGACGGCCGCACGCTCGGCATCTACCGGAAATCGCATATCCCGGAAAGCCCCGGCTATCACGAGAAGTTCTATTTCTCGCCGGGCGACACCGGCTTCAAGGTATG
Organism: Steroidobacteraceae bacterium; assembly: GCA_035513555.1. Classification (GTDB taxonomy): domain Bacteria; phylum Pseudomonadota; class Gammaproteobacteria; order Steroidobacterales; family Steroidobacteraceae; genus SCUD01. The sequence goes on from DATKBY010000041.1 coordinate 102,490, forward strand.
GCCGACACGCCATGGCCGTCTCGGCGTAGCGGTGTGCTGGGATCAGTGGTTCCCGGAGTCGGCGCGTGCGATGGCGCTGCAGGGCGCGGACATCCTGCTGTATCCGACCGCGATCGGCTCCGAGCCGCAGGATGCCGCGCTCGATTCGCGCTGGCACTGGCAGCGCACGATGCAGGGCCACGCGGCGGCCAACGTGATGCCGCTCGTAGCGTCGAACCGCATCGGGCGGGAGCGGGGCGAAAAGGTCGAGATGACGTTCTACGGACATTCGTTCATCGCCGATCACACCGGCGAGATCGTCGCGCAGGCGGACGATCACAGCGAGCAGATCCTGACCGCGACCTTCGATCTCGACGCAATCCGGCGCTACCGGCACTCCTGGGGCGTGTTCCGCGACCGGCGGCCGGATCTCTACGCGCCACTGCTGAAGCTGGACGGTGGCGGCGCCTGACAATCCCTTCGCAGGCGAAATCGCCTGCGTCGATCTCGAAACGACCGGCGGCCACGCCGTGCACAATCGCGTCATCGAAGCGGCCGTCGTCGTCCTGTCCGGGGGCCGCGTGGTCGAGGAATACTCGACACTCGTCAATCCTGGCACGCGCATCCCGTACGCGATCCAGCATTTCACCGGGATCACCGAGGCGATGGTCGCCGATGCGCGGCCCTTCGCCGATGTCGCGGGCGAGCTGCTGGCGCGGCTGGAAGGCCGGCTGTTTGTCGCGCACAACGTGCGCTTCGATTACGGGTTCCTGCGCAGCGAGTTCCGCCGGCTCGGCATCCGTTTTCGCGCGCCGGTGCTGTGCACCGTGCGGCTATCGCGCGCACTGACGCCCGGGATCCGCGGCCACAATCTGGATGCCGTGATGGAGCGCTACGGCATCGGCTGCGACGCGCGGCACTGCGCGCTTGGCGATGCACGGGTGCTGGCGGACTTCCTGCGCATCGCCGTCGAGCGGTTTCCGCGGCCGGAGCTTGCCGGCATCGTCGATCGTCTGCGGGCCGCGCCGCGGGTGCCGGCCGGGCTCGACCCCTCCATCGCGGACGAACTGCCGGAAGCGCCGGGCGTCTACCTGATCTACGGCGAGAACGACGCGCTGCTCCATGTTGGCAAGGCGAAGAATCTCGCTGCCCGTGCGCTTTCACATTTCGGCGAACCGCGAACGCGGCGCGAGCGGGAGCTGCAGGCGCTCGCGCGGCGCATTGAATGGATCGAGACCGCCGGGGAATTCGGCGCGCTCGTGACCGAGGCGCGATTCGTCAGGGATCGAATGCCGTTGCTGAACCGGCGTCGGCGCGAAACCGCCGAACACTGGACCATCCGGCTCGGCGACGATCCGGCCGGGCCCCGCGCGATCATCGGCCCCTTCGATCCGGCGGATGACGCGCTGGAGGCGTACGGCATGTTCCGGCGTCGCGGCGATGCGGGGCGCGCGCTGGAAGGCATCGCCCGGGAACACCGGCTGTGCCTGAAACGCCTCGGCATCGAGCGCGGAGAGGGCTCATGCATCGGTTACCCGCTCGGACGCTGCCGCGGCGCCTGCATCGGTGCGGAGTCGCCGGTGTTGCACGCGCTGCGGGCCCGGCTCGCACTGTCGGGACTGAAGCGGCGTGACTGGCCGTTTCCGGGCCGCATCGGCATCCGCGAGCGCGACTGGCGCGGTCACGAGGAGATTCATGTGTTCGACCGCTGGTGCCATCTGGGCGTGGTCTCATGCGGCATGGAACTATCCGAATTCGAGGCGCGCCCCCGTATTTTCGATCCGGACGTCTACAGGATCCTGACGGAATTCCTGGATCGTCCCATCGCCGGCGCGGAGTTGCTGCGCCTCGACGGGAATCGTTCGCCTTGAGCGAGGACGGCAGTCTGGAACAGGCCAGGCTATTCGTCACGGCAGCCACCGGGACCGCCGACCTGCTCGCCGCGGAACTCGTTTCGCTCGGCATCGCCGGCGTGCGCGAGGCGCCCGGCGGGGCGTCCTGCGAGGCGTCGCTCTCCGAAGCCTACCGGATCTGTCTCTGGTCGCGCCTGGGGCTTCGCGTGCTCTGGAGGATCGATGACTTTCCGGTCTCGAATGCGGAAGACCTGTATGCGGGGCTGCGCCGCACCGACTGGTCGACGCACATGGCCGTCGGTGCCACGCTCGCTGTGGATTTCGCCGGTGCCGTACCGGGCATCACCCATTCGCAGTTCGGTGCGCAGCGCACCAAGGATGCGATCGTCGACCAGTTCCGCGAACGGACGGGCGCGCGGCCATCCGTTGACCGGCAGTCGCCGGACCTGAAGATCAACGTCCATGCGGCGCGCGGGCGCATAACGGTTGCCATCGACCTGGCCGGTGACAGCCTGCACCGGCGCGGCTACCGCGTCGGCCAGGGCGCGGCGCCGCTCAAGGAGAATCTGGCCGCCGCGATATTGATACGGGCGGGCTGGCCCGCAATCGCCGCGGTTGGCGGATCGTTCGTCGATCCGATGTGCGGGTCCGGTACGCTCGCGATCGAGGCGGCGCTGATCGCCGCCGACATGGCGCCCGGTCTCATCCGCGAGCGATTCGGCTTCGAGCGCTGGCTGCGGCATGACCAGGCCGCGTGGGAAGGACTCAGGGACGAGGCACGCTCGCGCGCCGCGCCGGACAAGCTGACCCATGGCCGAATCCGCGGATTCGACCGAGACCCGGTCGTGCTGTGTGACGCCACCGCCAATGCCGCGCGCGCCGGCCTCGGGGAGCGCATTTTCCTCCAGCGCTCGGAACTCGCGACGTTGCCGGCGGCGCCGTCGCGCGAGGGACTCGTCGCGGTCAATCCGCCCTACGGCGAGCGCATCGGCGAGACCGAGGAATTGCGCGTGCTGTATGCGCTGCTCGGCGAACGCCTGCGCGAAGGCTATCGCGGCTGGCAGGCAGCGGTATTCACGGGCAACCCGGCACTCGGGCGCGAGCTCGGCATCAATGCACGCCGTACCCACCGGATGATGAACGGCCCGATCGAATGCCGGCTGCTGCGGCTCGCGATCGAGCCGTCGGAGTTCATCATTTCGCGCGAGCCGGGCCGCCCGCCGGTCATCGACGAGGCAGCGGCACGCGCCCGACCCGGCGCGCAGATGTTCGCCAACCGGCTGTGCAAGAACATGAAGGCGCTGGCGTCCTGGGCACGCCGCGAAGCGGTGTCCTGCTACCGGCTCTATGACGCCGACATGCCCGAGTATTCTTTTGCGATCGACCTGTACCAGTCGGATCCGGCGGGCGCCGGGGGACGCTGGCTGTACGTGCAGGAGTACGCGCCGCCGGCGACCGTCGATCGGAACCGCGCGCGCGCGCGGCGCGAAGAAGCGATCTCGGTGCTGCCGGAAGTGACGAACCTGCCGGCGGACGCGATCTACTGGCGCACGCGGCGGCCGCAGAAAGGAACCAGCCAGTACGAAGCGCTTGGCGGTCAGGGCGAGCGCGTGGTCGTGGCGGAGGGCGGGCTGAAGTTCCTCGTCAACTTCACCGATTATCTCGATACGGGTTTGTTCCTGGATCACCGGCTGACGCGCGCGCGCATCCGTGAGGCGGCGAAGGGCAGGCGCTTTCTGAACCTGTTCTGCTACACGGGCGCGGCCACGGTGCATGCCGCCGCCGGCGGGGCTGCAGTCACGACCAGTATCGACATGTCACGCACCTATCTCGACTGGGCGCGGCGTAACATGGAAATCAACGGCTTTCGCGGCGACGCACACCGGTTCGTGCAGGCGGATTGCCTGGTTTGGCTCGCCGAAGGTGACGGCGCGCGTTACGACCTGATATTCCTGGATCCGCCGACCTTCTCCAACTCCAAGCGCATGCGGGGAGAGTTCGACGTGCAGCGCGATCACGTGCTGCTGATTCGCCAGGCGATGGCACGACTGGACACCGGCGGACTGCTGTTGTTCTCCAACAATTTCCGGAAATTCAGGCTGGATACCGAGGCGCTCGCGGATCTCATCGTCGCGGACGTCACGAAGGCCACGATCCCGCGGGACTTCGCGAGAGATGCAAAGACGCATCATTGCTACGAGATCAGAACAGGCCCGTGATCCTGCCGTCGTCGTCGACATCGATGGAGTTGGCGGCCGGCACTGCCGGCAATCCCGGCATCGTCATGATGTCTCCGCAGATCATGACGACGAATTCAGCGCCTGCGGCGAGTCGCACTTCGCGGATGTTGACCACGTGGCCGGTCGGCGCGCCGCGCAGCTTCGGATCCGTCGAGAACGAGTACTGCGTCTTCGCGACGCAGACCGGATAGTGGCCGTAGCCTGATTCCTGCAGCTGGCGAATCTGCGCGCGGATTTTGCTGTCGGCCGTGATCTCGGACGCGCCGTAAATGCGCGTGGCGACCGCCTTCATCTTGTCCCAGAGCGTGGCGCTCTCCTGGTACACGTACTTGAAGTAATTCGCGTGTCCGCAGAGCTCCACGACTTCCCGGGCGACTTCGAGCGCGCCTTCGCCTCCTTCCGCGTAATGGCGTGCGACGATCACCTTGACGCCATGATGCGTCGCACGATCCATCAGCCATCCGAGCTCCGCCTCGCTGTCCTCGGCACGGTGATTGATCGCGACCAGGCATGGCAGTCCGAACACGTCGCGCACGTTGTCGACGTGCCGGTCCAGGTTCGCGATGCCGGCCTGCAAGGCGCCCAGGTTCTCCCTGCCGAGATCCGTAACCTGCACGCCGCCGTGATACTTGATCGCACGCACCGTGGCGACGATCACGGCTGCGGCCGGTCTGAATCCCGCCTTTCGGCACTTGATGTCGATGAATTTCTCGGCGCCGAGATCGGCGCCGAATCCGGCTTCCGTGACGACGTAATCGGCGAGTTTCAGTGCCGTGCGGGTGGCGATCACGGAGTTGCAGCCGTGCGCGATGTTCGCAAACGGCCCGCCGTGAATGAAGGCGGGATTGTTCTCGAGCGTCTGCACCAGGTTCGGGGCGAGCGCGTCCTTGAGAATGGCGGCCATTGCGCCGTGTGCGTGGATGTCGCGCGCGAGGATCGGCCGATGGTCGCGCGTATAGCCGACGACGATCCTGCCGAGGCGATCTTTCAGGTCCTTCACACCCGTCGCGAGGCAGAAGATCGCCATGACCTCGGATGCAACGACAATGTCGAAGCCGTCCTGGCGCGGATAGCCATTGCCCGGCCCGCCGAGACCCACAGTAATGTCGCGCAGCGCCCGGTCATTGACGTCGACCACGCGCCGCCAGGTCACGCGGCGCACGTCGAATCCCGCGGCGTTGCCATGATGGATGTGATTATCGATCAGCGAGGCGAGCAGGTTGTTGGCCAGCGCGATCGCGGCGAAGTCGCCCGTGAAATGAAGATTGATGTCTTCCATCGGCACGACCTGGGCGTAGCCGCCGCCGGCCGCGCCGCCTTTCATGCCGAATACCGGGCCAAGCGCGGGCTCGCGCAGGCAGATGATCGTCTTCCTGCCGATGCGGTTGAGCGCATCTCCGAGGCCGACGGTCATCGTCGTTTTGCCCTCGCCGGCGGGCGTGGGAGAAATCGCGGTAACGAGCACGAGCTTGCCATCCGGGTTGCCGTTGAGGCGCGCGCAGTAATCTAGCGAGATCTTGGCCTTGTAGTGCCCGTACGGGTGGAGATCGGATTCGGGAATGCCGAGGCGCTCGACAGCGAGCGGAACGACGGGCTCCATCTTAGCGTTCTGGGCAATCTCGATGTTGCTGAGGGCGGTGCAGCGCGACTTTGACGTGGGCATACTGCGTCTGCTCTCCGTGGAGGATTGCGTAGGATGCCTGTAATGGCGCCTGCCGGCTAGGCGGTGTTATACGATTACGCATGCGCGGCCGCCCGATGCGAACAACGGTTCCTGTTTGTCCATGAACGGCTTGCTGCGGCAGGCGATCGCGGCGGATATCCCCGGCATGCAGTGCGTCCGGCGGTCCGTGCGCGAGAATCGCCTCATTTCGATGGTCATCAGCGACCAGGACGTGCGCGCGGCGATCGAGGACAGCGGACGCGGCTGGGTGGTCGAATCGGACGGCGAAATCGTCGCATTCGCCGTTGGCAATGCGGGGAGCGGCAACATCTGGGCCTTGTTCGTGCATCCGGATCACGAGCGTCGCGGATACGGAAAGCGCCTCCACGACACGATGCTCGACTGGCTCTGGTCCCAGGAGCTCGAACTCCTGTGGTTGACGACCGAACCGGGCACGCGGGCACAAGAGTTCTACGAGTCGGCCGGCTGGCGGCGCGCCGGGCTGACTGATCGCGGGGAGATGCGTTATGAAATGCAGAGGAGTCGAATGAAACGAGTCACCGGCATCGGCGGAATCTTCTTCAAGGCCAGGGATCCCGTTGCGCTCCGCACCTGGTATCAAAAGCACCTGGGCATCGACGTCCAGGAATGGGGCGGCGCGGCATTCCGATGGACGGATGCCGAGGGCAAACCGGTCGGGGGCACGACCATCTGGACCGTCGCGGAGGCGAGCGGTGATTACTTTGCGCCGGGCACCGCTTCGTTCATGGTCAATTACCGGGTCGAGGACCTTCATGCCCTCATCGGTGCATTGCGCAAGGAAGGCTGCAACGTGCTCGACAAGATCGACGAATCGGAATACGGCAAGTTTGGCTGGGTCATCGATCCGGAAGGCAACAAAGTCGAACTCTGGGAACCGCCTGCGGGGCAGTGATGACAGATATGGAAGCGCCCGTCATGGCCGCGGGGCTACGACGAAATCGCCACATGAACGACTGGACATCAGCGGTGCGGAGGAGCGACATGCCGAGCAGGAGAGATTTTTCCCGCACGATCGCCTGGAGCGCGGCCTGCCTCGCTGTCGCCCGCGCGCCGTCAATCGGAGCGAACAACGCCGGCATCAAGCGGCAATCGGTGCGATCAGCCGATGGAACGATCATTTCCTACGCGCGACTCGGTGTGGGCCCCGCGATCGTGTTTTCCCATGAGTCGCTCGAGTCTGGCGCCGAGTGGATGCAGGTTGCCACATTGCTGTCCGACAAGTTCACCTGCTATGTCGTCGATCGGCGCGGACGCGGAAAGAGCGGACCCGCCGGCAATCATTCCCTCGCCGCTGAATGCGAGGATCTGCGCGTGGTCATGGAACAGGCCGGTCCGCAAGCGACACTGTTGGGCGCCTCATACGGCGCAATCGTCGCGATCGAAACCGCTCTGCGCTTCGGGGTGGATCGTCTCATCCTCTATGAGCCGCCGCTCCTGCTGGATGCCGAGTCTCCGATCGCCCGCTCGCTGCGGGACTCACTGGAACCCTACCGGAAACTGGTCGAAGCAGGTTCGCGGGACGAGGCGCTGACGTACAGCCTGGTTTCTTTCGCCGGCGTTCCCGCTGAAGTCGTTGCCGATATCAAGTCTTCGTCTCCGGATGCCTGGGCGACGATGAGGGATCTGACGCCGAGCTGGATACCTGAGATTGAAGCGATCAAGCAGATGCCGCCCGGCATCGAGCGCTACCGCGCATTGAAGATGCCGATACTGCTGGTATCCGGCTCCGACAGCCCGGTATTTCTGCGCGACGTCGTCGATGGCCTGGGCAACGTTCTGCCCGATGCGCGCAGGTTCACGCTGGCAGGCCACGGCCATGAAGCGCATCTGACCGCGCCGGATGAGCTGGCCGCAGGCATCGCGGAATTCCTTGCGGGAGCGGTCGGTTAAGGCATCAGGTCCTTCAGCCGGAACCACAGCATCGCCATCACGAGCGTCGGCCGCCGCAGCCACATGCCGCCCGGAAACTCGTGGTGCCGCAGGCGTGCGAACACGTCGAAGCGCTCTGCCTGCCCGGCGATCGCTTCGGCCGCAATCCTGCCGGCGGTCCCGGCCAGCACCATCCCGTGGCCGGAGAATCCCTGCAGGTAGTAGACATTCGCAGCGACGCGGCCGAAGTTCGGCGCGCGGTTCATCGTAATGTCGATGTATCCACCCCAGGCGTAGTCGATGTCGACATCCGCCAGCTGCGGAAACACGTTCAGCATGCGCTTTCGCGTCGCACGCGCCGTGCCGATCGGATCAAGGCCGGAGTAGCTGACGCGCCCGCCGAACAGCAGGCGCTGATCGGAAGACAGGCGGTAGTAGTCGATGATCCAGTTGATGTCGGCGACCGCGATGTTGTCACGCAGCAGCGACTGCGCGCGCTCCGCGCCCAGCGGCGGCGTCGCGACGATGTAAGTCGCAATGCTCATGATCTTTCGGCCGGCTTTCGGCGCGATGTCGCCCTGCCAGATGTTGCAGCAGAGCGCGACCTGCTTTGCCCGCACGCTGCCATTGGCGGTTCGCACCGTTACGGTCGCACCGTGTTCGATCGAAATGACTGCGCTGTTCTCGAAGAGACGAATGCCCGCGGACTGCGCTGCGGCGGCGATCCCGAGCGTGTATTTGAGCGGATGCAGATGTCCCGAGCGGCTGTCGAGCATTCCCGCGATGTAGCGCTTCGAGGCGATGTACCCGGCGACCGCATCGCAGTCGAGGAAGGTCAGCGACCGATAGTCGTATTTCTCTTCGAGTTCCCGCTGCCACTCCATCAACTCGTCCCGCTGGCGCGGCTTGATGCCGACATGCATGTGCCCCCAGGCGAGATCGCAGTCGATCGCATGGCGTTCAACACGGTCGCGCACCATATCGACGCCTTCGACGGAGAAATCCCACAGCCGCCGCGCATCGGCGGCGCCGAGCTGGTTCTCGAGTTTATGCTGCCCGCTCGCATAGCCTGGAATGAGCTGCCCGCCGGAGCGGCCCGATGCGCCGAAACCGATGCGCTCGGCTTCGAGCAGCACGACGCGATAGCCGCGCTCGGCGAGGTGCAGCGCGGTATAGCAGCCGGAAAGGCCGCCGCCCACGACACAGACATCGGCGTCGACGTCTCCCGCGAGCGCAGGGGCCGGCGCGGACCGCCGGACCGAAGCTTCGTACCAGCTGTTGGCAGGACGTGCGTTCACACGGACTCCAGGTACCAGGTGAAGTCGAGCGGCGTCAGCCGCGACTGAAAATCCTGCATTTCTCCGCGGCGCGTCAGGCCATACAGCCTGACAAATCGTTCACCGAAGTACTCCTGCATGAAGCCGCTCGATCCGAAGCGGGCAAGTGCGGTCGGCCAGTCGCCCGGCAGCGGCGGCGCATCCACGGGCGGCGTGTACGCATTGCCGGAAACCGGCTCGGGCGCAACGAGCTGCCGCTCGATCCCGTGCAGCACGCCCGCCAGTACGACCGCGGCGACGAGGTAAGGGTTCGCGTCGGCGCCGGCGACGCGGTGCTCGAGCCGCCGGTCCTCGGGGCCGGACACGGGGACTCGCACCGCCACGCCGCGGTTGTTGTAGCCCCAGCTGGCATACATCGGCACGTAGGCCTCAGGCCTGAGCCTGCGATAGCTGTTGGCGTTCGGCGCGAATATCGCCATGCCGTCGGCCATGGTCGCGATCAGTCCGGCCGCGGCCTGCTTCAGAACGCCATTGCCGAGCACGTCAGGCGACGCAAAGATGTTCCGGTCCGTGTCGTCGACGATGCTCACATGCATGTGCATCCCGCTGCCGGCCATGTCGGCATAGGGCTTCGCCATGAAAGTGGCTTCGAGGCCATTGCGGAGCGCCACGCCCTTGACCGCGCGCTTGAAGCGGATTGCCTGGTCGCAGGCGAGCCGCGCGTCCGCGATGTGGCGCAGGTTCACTTCCCACTGGCTCGGGCCGTATTCAGCGAGCGCCGTGCCGGTTGGCACCTGCTGTTCTTCGCATGCCGCCGCGATTTCCGCGAGGATGTCCGAGACCGAATCGAGGTCAGCCATCGAATTGATCTGGGTGCGTCGCTCGCGCCGTCCGGTCAGGCGCGAGCGCGGCGGTTGCGCATGGCCATCCGGCGTGCGCTCCGGATCGACGAAATAGAACTCGAGCTCCAGCGCGACAATGGGACGCCAGCCCCGGCTGGCGAAGCGTTCGAGCACGCTGTCGAGCAGGTGCCGCGGGTCGCCATAGAACGGCTTGCCATCGTGATCGAGCATCTGCACCTGCAGCTGCGCGACACCCGGACCGAGCCACGGCGAGGCGAACAGGGTGCCGGGCACCGGCAGGCAGGGCCGGTCCGCATCGCCTTCGTCAAAGCCGAGGCCGGTGGACTGGATCGTGCCGCCCAGAACATCGAGCGCAAACATCGATCCGGGCAGGAGCATGCCGCCCCGATAGATGCCCGGCAGGTCGGCTAGCGCCACGCGCTTGCCGCGGAGCACGCCGCAAAGATCCGGCAGCAGCAGGTCGACGACCTCGACCGCAGGGCGCTTCGCCAGGAAGGCTTCTGCATTCGAATAGTCGTCCCGTACCAGGGCCATGGCTTCACCGCACGTTTAAGATCTTGTAGCGTCGGCCGGGTCCAGCCGCGTGGCAGGATAACCAGCGCCACTTGCCCCGGGCAAGGACTATGCACCGCGACATAACGGCCAGGAAGGCCAAAACTGCCTGTAACTAGCCATATTCCGCTTGCGGAACAGCAGGCGCCGGAAGCCCCATTTGTGAGACAATAGGCCGGTTGAACTGGCCGTCATACCGGCGGCCGTTCAAAATAATTAACAGAAACCTATGCGAAAGCCTGTCATCGGGATTCCGGCCGATCGCCGTCTTTTGGGCTCGCACTGGTTTCATGCCGTGGGTGAAAAGTACATTGCCGCGATCGCGCAGGCGGCCGATGCGGCGCCCGTGCTCCTGCCCGCGCTCGGCGAGCATTATCTGGGCGAATGGCTTGCGGCTTTCGACGGCATCCTGTTCACGGGGAGCCCGTCGAACGTGGAGCCGCACCGCTATCAGGGTCCCGAAGCGGTGCCTGGCACCTGGCACGATCCCGAGCGCGACGCGACGACGCTGCCGCTGATCACTGCCGCGGTTTCGGCCGGCATGCCGGTCTTCGGCATCTGCCGCGGCTTCCAGGAGATGAACGTGGCCTTTGGCGGTTCGCTCTGCCAGAAACTGCATGAGCAGCCGGGCAAGCGGGATCACCGCGAGGATGCGACTCAGCCGCTCGATCAGCAGTACGCGCCGGTACATGAAATCGCGCTCGCCCGCGGCGGACTGCTGCACGGCATCGCGGGCGTCGAACGCGTCCAGGTGAACTCGCTGCACTCGCAGGGCGTAGAGCGCCTCGGGGAGCGGCTCGTCGTGGAAGCGGAGGCGGATGACGGCGTGATCGAGGCGTTTCGCGTCGAAGATGCCTCCGCCTTTGCGCTCGCCGTGCAATGGCATCCGGAATGGAAGGTCATGGAGAACCCGTATTCACGCGCGCTGTTCGCGGCATTCGGCAAGGCCGGGCGCGAGCACGCGACAAGGCGCAGACGATGAGCGAAATAAAGCAGTTCCTGAAGGATCACGCGATCACCGAGGTCGAGGCGATCATCCCCGACATGGCGGGCGTCGCGCGCGGCAAGATCATGCCGGCGGAGAAGTACGCCGAAGACGAAGGGATGCGCCTGCCGGAATCCCTGTTCCTGCAGACGGTCACCGGCGAGTACCCGGACGACGCCAGCGCAATCCATCCGTCCGAAATCGACATCGACCTGGTCGGCGATCCGAATACCATCCGCGTCGTGCCGTGGGCCGCCGAACCGACCGCACAGGTGATCCACGACTGCTTCTACGATGACGGCCGCCCGGTGCCGATGTCGCCGCGGTATGTCCTGCGCCGCGTGCTCGAACTCTATTCCGCGCGCGGATGGCGCCCGGTCGTCGCGCCGGAACTCGAATTCTTCCTGGTCGAGCCGAACACCGACCCGGACTATCCGCTGAAGCCTCCCGTCGGCCGCTCCGGCCGGCCCGAGATCGGGCGCCAGGCCTACAGCATCGCGGCGGTCAACGAGTTCGACCCGCTGTTCGACGACATCTATGCATTCTGCGAGGCGCAGGATCTCGACATCGACACGCTGATTCACGAAGCGGGCGCCGCGCAGATGGAGATCAACCTGAATCACGGCGACGCGCTCGATCTCGCCGACCAGGCATTCCTGTTCAAGCGCACGGCTCGCGAAGCCGCGCACCGCCATAAGATGTACGCGACCTTCATGGCCAAGCCGCTCGCGGGCGAGCCGGGAAGCGCCATGCACATCCATCAGAGCATCATTGACGCGAAATCGGGATTGAACATCTTCAGTGATGCCGACGACAAGCCGTCGGCGCTGTTCGAATCGCACATCGCGGGCCTGCAGAAATACCTCCCGTCCGCCATGTCGCTGTTTGCGCCGAACGTCAACAGTTACCGGCGCATCACGCGCTACAATTCGGCGCCGATCAACGTGCAGTGGGGCTTCGACAACCGCACGGCGGGGCTGCGCGTGCCGACGTCCGAGCCGCAGGCGCGCCGCGTGGAGAACCGGCTGGGCGGCGCCGACGCCAACTCGTACCTCGCCATCGCGGCGTCGCTCGCCTGCGGTTACCTCGGAATGATCGAGGGCCTCAGGCCGAGCGAGCCCATTTCGGGCTCCGCCTACGAGCTGCCGTTTGCGCTGCCGATGACGCTGGCGGACGCGCTGGCGCTGCTGCGCGGCAACAAGCCGCTGGTCGAAATTTTCGGCGAACGCTTCGTCGCGGCATACTGTGCCGTCAAGGAGAATGAGGCCGAGACGTTCTCCCGGGTGATCAGCTCGTGGGAACGCGAGCACCTGCTGCTTAACGTATGACCTGCGAGCGCCCATGAACGCGAAGCCACGCATTACGGAACGAACGACCAGCGACTGGCAGGAGCTCGACGCCCGTCATTACCTGCATCCCTTCACCGATTTCAGGTCGCTGGCTGCCGAAGGCTCCCGCGTCATCGCGCGCGCCGAAGGCGTGTACCTCTACGACACGGATGGCCATCAGATCCTCGACGCGATGTCCGGGCTGTGGTGCGTCAACATCGGCTACGGACGCGGCGAGCTCGCCGACGTCGCGGCGCGCCAGATGCGGGAACTGCCGTACTACAACAGCTTCTTCAAGAGCACAAACCCGCCGGCCATCGAGCTGGCGAGGCTGCTGGCCGACCTCACGCCGCCGCAGTTCAACCGCGTCTTCTTCACCAATTCCGGTTCCGAGGCGAACGACACGATCCTGCGGATGACTCGCCGTTACTGGGACCTGCTCGGCCAGCCGAAGAAGAGTGTCGTGATCAGCCGCGTGAACGCCTACCACGGCAGCACGATGGCGGGGGCGAGCCTGAGCGGCATGAACGCGATGCACGCGCAGGGCGGCCTGCCAATCCCGGACATCGTGCACATCGAGCAGCCGTACTGGTACGAGAACGGCGTCGACCTGAGTCCCGAGGACTACGGCCTGCGCGCGGCGCGGCGCCTGGCCGAGAAGATCGAAGAAGTCGGCCCGGAGCGGGTTGCGGCCTTCATCGGCGAACCCGTGCAGGGCGCGGGCGGCGTGATCGTTCCGCCCGCGACTTACTGGCCGGAAATCCAGCGGATCTGCCGCGAATACGGAATTCTGCTGATCGCCGACGAAGTCATCTGCGGCTTCGGCCGCACGGGCAAGTGGTTCGGCTGCGAGTATTTCGGTTTCGAGCCGGACTTCCTGACCATCGCCAAGGGCCTGACTTCGGGCTACCAGCCGCTCGGCGGCGCCATGGTCTCGGACCGCGTGGCGGACGTTCTGATCGAGAAGGGCGGCGATTTCAACCACGGTTTCACCTGGTCCGGCCACCCGGTCGCATGCGCGGTCGCGATCGAGAATCTGGCGATCATGCGGCGCGAGAAAATCGTCGAACGCGCGGAATCGGAAATCGCCCCGTACCTGCAGAAGCGCTGGCGGGAGCTGGCCGAGCACCCGCTGGTCGGCGAGGTTCGCGGCATCGGCATGCTTGGCGCGCTCGAACTGGTGGCGCACAAGCGCAGCCGGACTTTCTTCCGCAACCGGGGCGACACGGGCCTGATCTGCCGGGACCATTGCTTTGCCAATGGACTGGTGATGCGGGCGGTGCGCGATTCGATGATCATTGCGCCGCCGCTCGTCATCGAGCGGGCCCAGGTGGACGAACTCGTCGAGAAAGCGCGCCGCTGCCTGGACCTGACCGCGAAGGACATCGGCCTCGGCTGAGTCGTGCCGCCGTCGCTATAGTATGGTGCCCTCGATATTGAGGGACGGGGATCTGGAGGCGACATGCGATGTGACTATCGATCCGGCCTGCTGGCGGCGACCCTTCTCGTCCTGGCCGCCTGCGGCGGCTCGAAGCAGGGCGGCGACACGAATGCCGCGGCCGCGCCCGAAGCGAAAGTCCTCCATATCCTGAACTGGTCCGACTACATCGGTCCGACGACACTTGCCGATTTCGAGTCGAGCACCGGCATCAAGGTAACCGAAGATCTCTTCGATTCGAATGAGGTCCTGGAAACGAAGCTGCTTGCCGGCCGTTCCGGATACGACGTGGTCGTGCCGACCGCGCCGTTCCTCGAGCGCCAGATCCATGCCGGCGTGTTCCTGAAGCTGGACAAGTCGAAGCTGCCGAACCTGGTCAACATGGACCCGGACATCATGCAGCGCACGGCACTGCACGATCCGGGTAACGATCACTCCATAACCTATCTGTGGGGCACGGTCGGCATCGGCTTCAACGTCGACATGGTGAAAAAGGCGCTCGGCACCGAAAGGATCGACAGCTGGAGTGCGATACTCGAGCCCGCCAACGCCGCAAAGCTCGCGAAATGCGGCATCGCGTTGCTGGATTCCCCGACCGACGTATTCGCTTCGGTCGCGATCTACCGTGGCATCGACCCCAACAGCGAGAAACTCGAGGATCTGGCGATCCTTGAAGAGACGCTGATGAAGGTACGTCCGTACGTCAAGTATTTCCATTCGTCTTCCTACATCATCGACCTCGCGGCGGGCGAGATCTGCGTTGCGCTCGGCTGGAACGGCGACGTGCTGCAGGCCCGCGACCGCGGCGCCGAGGCGGCGAAGCCGGTCCGGATCGCTTACGCAATACCGAAGGAAGGCGCGATCAATTATTTCGACATGTTCGCGATACCGGCCGATGCGCCCCATCCGGACAACGCCCACCAGTTTCTCAACTACATGATGGATCCCGAGGTGATCGCGAAGGTCTCGAACAAGGTCAGATTCGCCAACGGCAACGCGGCGTCGCTGTCTTTGATCGATCCGCAGGTGCTTGCAGACGAGGCCATTTATCCGAGTGCCGCCGTCAGGGCCAGGCTGCATCAGGATCTCGCCGAATCGCCGGAATACAGCCGCGAGGCGAACCGCAGCTGGACGCGAATCCGCACCGGACAATAGGCAGCAGCCGCCACCCATGACTGAATACTTGCGCGCCGCGAGTTGAACCGCGCCTGGACACGGATCAAGACCGGGCAGTAGGCTCGAATCGCATCGACCGGGGGATCTCGACACCATGGCCAATGCGCGACCGGAACAAAGCGGCGAGCCCTGGAAAGAACCGGGCGTCAGTCCGTACGTGCAAATTGACAAGCTGACCAAGAAGTTCGGCGATTTCGTCGCCGTCGACGACGTGTCGCTCAACATCTTCCGCGGCGAAATTTTCTGCCTGCTGGGCGGATCGGGATGCGGCAAGACGACGCTGCTCAGGATGATGGCGGGCTTAGAGCCGCCGACTGCGGGTTCGATCCGGATCGACGGCGTAGACGTGACCGCGATGCCCCCGTACGAGCGGCCGGTGAACATGATGTTCCAGTCCTACGCGCTCTTTCCGCATATGTCCGTGCGGAAGAATGTCGCTTTCGGACTGCGCCAGGACCGGCTGCCGAAGAGTGAAATCGGCGATCGTGTCGGCGAGATCCTGAAGCTCGTCCGCATGGAGACCTTTGCCGAGCGCATGCCGCACCAGCTCTCGGGCGGCCAGCGCCAACGGGTCGCGCTCGCGCGTTCGCTGGTGAAACGTCCAAAACTGCTGCTGCTCGACGAGCCGCTTGCCGCGCTCGACCGGAAACTGCGCGAGCACACGCAATTCGAGTTGATCAACATCCAGGAATCGCTCGGCGTCACTTTCGTGGTCGTCACGCATGACCAGGAGGAGGCGATGACGCTGGCCTCGCGGATCGGAGTGATGAATCACGGCGCGATCGTGCAGGTCGGCTCCCCGAGCGACATCTACGAGTATCCGGCGTCGCGTTTCGTCGCCGATTTCATCGGCTCCGTCAACCTGTTCGAGGGCCGGCTCATCGAAGATGAGCCGGATTTCGTCCGGGTCAGGTCGGACGAACTTGGCGGCGTCTTCCACGTCGGTCATGGCGTCAGCGCGCCGCCGGATGCGACGGTCTGGGTGGCGCTCCGTCCGGAGAAGATCCAGGTCTCCAGGGAGCGGCCGGAAGGCAACGGCGATAACCGGGTGCAGGGGGTCGTGTCGGAAATCGCCTATCGCGGCGACCAGTCGGTTTACCTGGTGCGGCTCGCCGGCGGCCGGCAGATGCGCGTTACTCAACCGAACTCGCTTCGCCATGGCTCTGCCGGCCGGATCCGATGGGAAGACGCGGTCTGGCTGACCTGGGACTCCTCGAGTCCGGTCGTGGTCACGCAATGAGCCGTTTGCTCGCGCGCCTCAGCGGACGCACGGTCGTCACGGGCATTCCGTACCTGTGGCTGCTGCTGTTCTTCCTCGTGCCATTCCTGATCGTGCTCAAGATTTCCGTTTCGGACATGCGCATGGGAATGCCGCCGTACGAGCCGCTGCTGGTCTGGGCGTCCGGGCAACTCGTCGAGCTCAAGGTCAACTTCGCGAATTACGCGTTCCTGTGGGAAGACGCGCTTTACCGCAATGCCTACCTCAATTCGATCCTGACCGCCGGAATATCCACCGTCCTGTGCCTGCTGATCGGCTATCCGATGGCCTACGGCATCGCCAGAAGTCCGGCCGGCTGGCGCAATATCCTGCTGCTGCTCGTGATGCTGCCGTTCTGGACCTCTTTCCTGCTCCGGGTCTACGCCTGGATCGGCATCCTGAAAAACAACGGCGTCATCAACAACTTCCTGATGTGGACCGGCATCATCGACGAGCCCATCGTGATGCTGCAGACAAATTTCGCCGTATACATCGGCATCGTGTATTCCTACCTGCCGTTCATGGTGCTGCCGCTCTACACGGCGATCGAGAAACTCGACCTGACGCTGCTCGAGGCGGCGGCGGACCTGGGCTGCCGCCCGGTCAAGGCATTTTTCCGGATCACGGTGCCGCTGACCCGAAGCGGCATCATCGCGGGCTGCATGCTCGTGTTCATTCCCGCGGTCGGCGAGTTCGTCATCCCGGCGCTGCTAGGCGGCCCGGACACGCTGATGATCGGCCGCGTGCTGTGGGAGGAATTCTTCAATAACCGGGACTGGCCGATCGCGAGTGCGGTGGCGATCGCGATGCTGCTACTGCTGGTCGTGCCGATCATGATCCTGCAGCGGTTCCAGGGCCAGCAACTGGGAGTGCACCGGTGACCGGGCGGCGGCCGATCTTCGTTCCCGCGATGCTGATCGCGGGATTCCTGTTCCTGTACATACCGATACTGCTGCTGATCCTCTATTCCTTCAACGAATCGCGGCTGGTGACCGTCTGGGGCGGCTTTTCGACGAAGTGGTATGCGGCGCTGTTCCAGAACGAACAGCTGCTGGGCGCCGCGTGGCTGTCGTTCAAGATCGCAGCCATGAATGCGACCGGGGCGACGATCCTCGGCACGCTCGCCGGCCTTGCGCTGGCGCGTTTCGGCCGGTTCCGGGGACGGCCCCTGCTGACCGGCATGGCGACCGCGCCGCTGGTCATGCCCGAGGTAATAACCGGCCTGTCGCTGCTCCTGCTGTTCGTCGCGATGGAGCAGGCGTTCGGATGGCCCGGGGGCCGCGGTATCATGACGATCACGATTGCGCACATGACCTTTTCGATGGCCTATGTCACGGTCGTCGTACAGTCACGACTTTCGACGCTCGACGAATCGCTCGAGGAAGCGGCGATGGACCTCGGTGCGCGACCGGCGATGGTTTTCTTCCTGATCACGCTGCCGATCATTCGCCCCGCCATCATCGCCGGCTGGCTGCTGGCGTTCACGCTGTCCTGGGACGATCTCGTGATCACGAGCTTCGTCACGGGCCCCGGGTCGAGCACGCTGCCGCTCGTCATCTTCTCGAAGGTGCGCCTCGGCGTCAGTCCCGACATCAATGCGCTTGCATCGATTTTGGTGCTGATCGTCGCGATCGGCGTCGCTATCGCCGGCGTCTACATGCATCGCCAGCAGAAACGGCGCGAACGGGACGTGCAGCAGGCGCTTGCCGCCAACCTCTGATGCCGGCGGTGGACAGCAAGCTTCCGGGTGTCGGCACGACTATCTTCACCGTCATGTCGCGGCTCGCCGCCGCACACGGCGCGGTCAATCTTGGCCAGGGATTTCCCGACTTCGATCCGCCCGCGCGGCTGCGCGAACTGGTCGCCCTGCATCTCGCGTCGGGCCACAATCAGTACGCGCCGATGGCTGGATTGCCTGCGCTCTGCGAAGCGATCGCGGGCGACGCCGGTAGGCGACACGGCTGGACCGTGGATCCTGCCGGCGAAGTGACCATCACTGCGGGCGCCACCGAGGCGCTGTTCGCGGCGATCCACGCCGTCGTTCGGGCGGGTGACGAAGTCGTGCTGCTGGATCCCAGTTACGACTCCTACGCTCCGGCCGTCACGCTCGCGGGTGCGCAGGCCGTGCGCGTTCCGCTCGCGCTGCCCGATTTCCGGATCGATTACGAGCGGCTCGCCGCCGCCATCACGCCGCGCACGCGACTGCTGGTCGTCAACACGCCGCACAACCCGACCGGTGCCGTGCTCGATGCCGCCGACTGGGAGCGCATTGCGGATTTGCTCATGCCGCACGACATTTACGTGCTGTCCGACGAAGTGTACGAGGCGCTTGTATTCGACGGTCGTTTTCACGCCGGCGTCCTGTCGAACGCGCGATTGCGCGAGCGCGCTTTTGCGGTGTTCTCGTTCGGCAAGACCTATGACGCGACCGGCTGGAAAGTCGGCTACTGCATCGCTGCGCCGCCGCTGACTGTCGAGCTCCGCAAGGTGCACCAGTTCCTGACGTTTGCCGTGTCGACGCCGATGCAGCACGCGATCGCCGATTTCATGGGCGAGGAGGCCGGCTACGCTCTCGAACTCGCGCGTTTCTACCAGGCCCGCCGTGATCTTTTCGCCCGGTTGATGGAAGGCTCGCGTTTCCGGCTGCTTCCCGCGGCGGGCACTTACTTCCAGCTCGCGGATTACGCCGCAGTCTCCGGTCTGTCCGATACGGATTTCTGTGAGGAGCTGGCCCGAAAGCACGGCGTGGCGGCGATTCCGTTGTCGCCTTTTTGTGCCCTGGCGCCGGACGCGCGTTTGGTTCGTTTCTGCTTTGCCAAAGAGGATGCAACGCTCGCCCGGGCCGCAGAGCGCCTCCATTCGGTATCATAGGACTGAATCCGTTGATATCTCGAATAATACGACTCTGGCCGATCGGTTTCGCCCTGGCGTCTGCCGCCTGCGGCGGCGGCAGCAGCGGCGATTCCGCGCCGCCGCCCGTGCCGGCGCCGGCATGCAGCCAAGGCATCTCGACACCGCGATCGTTTCCGGACCTGACATTCAATTCGCCCGTCGCGATGAAGCAGGCGCCGCTCGACGCGTCACGCTGGTTCGTGGTGGAGCAGGCGGGGCTCATTCGTGTCTTTGAAAACGACGAGGCAGTTGCCGCGACGCTGGATTTTCTGGATATCCGCGCGCGAGTGACCTTTTCCGGCGAGGCAGGCCTGCTCGGACTGGCGTTCCACCCTGATTTCGCGGTGAATGGCCGCGCCTTCGTGAATTACAGTCATCTGGCCGGCGGCACTCTTCGCTCGATCACATCCGAGTTCACCAGCGTCGACGGCGGGGCGACACTCGATGCGGATTCCGAGCGTGTGCTGATGACCGTCGACAAGCCGGCGAACAATCACAACGGCGGCAATCTCGCCTTCGGGCCCTATGGATTCCTGTACATCGGCCTCGGCGACGGTGGCGGGGCTGGCGACCCGCAGGGGAATGCGCAGAATCCGCGGCGCCTGCTCGGCAAGATGCTCCGGATCGACGTCGACGTGCAGCCGGGCGGGGCGCCATACGGGATTCCAGCCGGTGCGGCCGGCAATCCATTCACAGGCAATCCGCTCTGCAACGTCACCGGCAGCGGGGCGCAGAATTGCCCCGAGATCTATGCGCTCGGCTTTCGCAATCCATGGCGCTGGAGCTTCGACCGGCAGACCGGCGAGTTGTGGGTCGGCGACGTGGGCCAGAGCTCATTTGAAGAGATCAACCGGGTCGAGCGCGGCGCCAACTACGGCTGGAACATTCGCGAAGGCGCGCACTGCTTCGAACCGATGACGGGCTGCGCGACCGCCGGCCTCACCGATCCCGTGGCGGAATACGGCCGCGATCTCGGATTTTCTGTCACCGGAGGGCACGTCTACCGGGGAATCCAGTCAACGCAAATGGCGGGACGTTATGTGTTCGGTGACTTCGGCGGCATGATTGCGTCGCTCGCGCCGGACGGCGCGGACAGCTTCACCGTCGAACCGTTCGTGCAGCCGGGTTGCACGCCACCGGAAGCGCCCGGACCGCTGCAGATTTCTTCTTTCGCCGAGGACCTGGACGGCGAGCTGTATGTGCTCGATTATGGACGTGGGCACATCCGGCAGCTCGTCTTTACCGACTAAGCCCTTCAGCTTCGCGCCAGCGGGAGTACGTTCGATTCCTTGATTACGGTGACGACGATCGACGAATTGACCGACTGCACGTTCGGGATCTTCGACAGGTGGTCGAGAAAGAACGCTTCGTATTCCTTCATGTCGTGGGTGACAATGCGCAGGCAGAAGTCCCATTCACCGGTCAGCGTGCAGCAATCGAGCACCTCGGGCCGGTCTCGCACCGCGCGTTCGAACTGCGCGAGCGCATCCCGGCCCTGGCTCGACAGCCGCACGTGCACATACACCATAACGTCGAGTCCGAGTGCCTCGCGGTCGAGGAGGGCGACGCGCTTCTTGATCACGCCGCTTTCCTCGAGCTGCTGGATCCGCCGCCAGCAGGTGGTCGTGGACAGGCCGACCTTCGCGGCCACATCGGCCGCCGACAGGGCGCCGTCCCGCTGCAGCGCGTCGAGAATCCGGCGGTCTGTCGGGTCGATGAGGGCTTGAAATTTATTTTTCACTTTTCATCCTCTGTCTGAAGGATTATTCCATTTTTTTGCAGGACAGTACAAGAAAGCCCCGCTATTCCGGAAAAGCTGCGTAGGATACGCGACTGCAAACCCGGCCCAATCGCATCGAGAGGCCCCGATGGTCAACCCCTCCCGCCTCCATGTGCCGAAGACGCCGGCGCGCCCCGGCGAAGCACCGGACTTCAGCTATCTCCGCTTGTCGGCGGCGGGTGCTGTTGCGCGGCCGGATCCCGGCGCTTCGATGCCGGAAACGCGTTACCTGTCGGAAGAGCTGGTGCGCGTGCTCGACGACGGGCATCGGGCCGTCGGATCCTGGAATCCCGGTCTCGATGTGAAGCAGCTGCAGGCGGGACTTCGCCACATGCTGCTGACCCGCGTATTCGACGATCGAATGCAGCGCATCCAGCGCTCGGGAAAAATCTCGTTCTACATGCGCTCGTTGGGCGAAGAGGCCGTGTCGGTCGCGATGGCGATGGCGCTCGAACCCGGCGACATGCTGTTCCCGTCGTACCGCAATCAGGGCCTCTATGTCGTGCGGGGCCGGCCGCTCGTCGACCTGATGTGCCAGCTGCTGTCCAACACGCGTGACATGTGCAAGGGCCGCCAGCTGCCGGTCATGTATCACTGGGCGGAAGGAAACATCTTCTCGATCTCCGGCAATCTCGCGACGCAGTTTCCACAGGCGGTCGGCTGGGCGATGGCCGCAGCGATCAAGGGCGAGGACAAGATCGCCGCGAGCTGGCTCGGCGAGGGCTCAAGCGCCGAGGCGGATTTCCACCATGCGCTGGTGTTTGCTTCCGTGTACAAGGCGCCAGTGATCCTGAACGTCGTCAACAACCAGTGGGCCATCTCGACATTCCAGGGCTATGCCGGCGGCGAACGCCAGTCATTCGCGGCGCGCGGACCCGGATTCGGCATCGCCGGGATACGCGTGGATGGCAACGATTTCCTGGCGGTGCATGCGGTGACCCGCTGGGCCGCGGAGCGCGCGCGCAGCGGCCGCGGACCGACGCTGATCGAGCACGTGACCTATCGCGCCGCCGCGCATTCGACCAGCGACGATCCGGCGCGCTACCGCCCGAAGGACGATTACGACCGCTGGCCACTGGGTGACCCGGTCGAACGGCTGAAGCAGCACCTGATCGGCCTCGGAGAGTGGTCGGAAGAGCGCCACTCGGCGCTCGCCGCCGAACTCGAGGAACACGTCGCGTCGTCGTGGAAGGAAGCCGTGAAGCACGGCACCCTGACGGACGGGCCACGCCTCGATCCCGGCCTGATGTTCGAGGACGTGTTCAAGGAAACGCCGCCGCACCTGTGCCGCCAGGAAGCGGAAATGCGCGCCGGACTCGAGGAATAAAGACCGTGGCCCAGATGAACATGATCCACGCGCTGAACTCGGCCATGGACGTCATGCTCGGCCGGGATCCTTCGGTCGTGGTGCTCGGCGAGGACGTCGGCTATTTCGGCGGCGTGTTCCGCTGCACCGAGGGCCTGCAGCGCAAATACGGCGAAAGCCGCGTGCTCGACACGCCGATTGCCGAGGGCGGCATTCTCGCCGCTGCGATCGGCATGGCGGTCAACGGGCTGCGCCCGGTCGCGGAAATCCAGTTCGCGGACTACATCTATCCCGCCTACGACCAGATCGTCAGCGAGCTGGCGCGCATCCGGTATCGCAGCGCCGGCGAATTCTCCGCGCCGGTGACCGTGCGCACACCCTGCGGGGGCGGGATCCGCGGCGGCCAGACCCACTCGCAGAGTCCGGAGGCGCTGTTCGCGCATGTCGCGGGACTCAAGGTCGTGATGCCTTCGAATCCCTACGATGCAAAAGGACTCCTGATCGCCGCGATCGAGGACGACGACCCGGTGATCTACTTCGAGCCAAAGCGCATCTATAACGGCCCGTTCGACGGCGATCCCGGAAAGCCGGCAGTGCCGTGGAGCGCGCATCCCAAGGGGGAAGTGCCGGACGGGCACTTCACGGTGCCGATCGGCAAGGCGGAGATCACGCGCGCCGGTGATGACCTGACGGTCGTCACCTATGGCACCATGGTGCATGTCAGCGATGCCGCCGCCCGCGGCCTCGGGCTCGACGCGGAGATCATCGACGTGCGCACGATGGTGCCGCTGGATACCGACACGATATGCGAGTCGGTTGCACGGACCGGTCGCTGTGTGATCGTGCACGAGGCAACCCGCTTCGCCGGATTCGGCGCCGAACTGTCGGCGACCATCCAGGAACAGTGCTTCTGGAACCTGCAGGCGCCCATCCTGCGGGTCGCGGGTTGGGACACGCCCTATCCGCATGCGTTCGAATGGGAATACTTCCCCGGACAGGCGCGGGTCGCGCGCGCGCTGAAAGCCGTGATGGAGGCTGCATGAGCCGCTATGTATTCAAGATGCCGGATCTGGGTGAAGGCACGGTCACGGCCGAAGTCGTCGAATGGAAGGTCAAGGTCGGCGACACCGTCAAGGAAGACCAGATCATCGCCGAGGTCATGACCGACAAGGCGGCCGTCGAGATTCCCGCACCGGTCAGCGGTCGGGTCGTTTCGCTGACCGGCGCGCCGGGCGACATGGTCGCGGTCGGCGCCGAACTGATCGCATTCGAGACCGGCGAAAGCACGCCGGAAGGCGCGTCCGCCAGGGCCGCGGCTCCTGCGGCTCCGGCGGCAACGGCGCCAGCGGCTAAGCCGGCACCGGCCGCCGAGGACCAGGATTTTGGCGCGACGACCCGGGTGATGGCTTCCCCCGCGACGCGGCGCAAGGCGCAGGACGCCGGCGTCGATCTCGCGAAAGTCAGCGGCAGCGGCCCGGGCGGACGCATCTCCGCCCGGGACCTCGACGCGGTCATCGCCGGCAAGACGACCCCTGCGGCGCGGCCCGCCGTGCGCACCGCGCGCGAAGGCACGGAAGAAATCAAGGTCATCGGCGTGCGCCGGGTTATCGCCGAGCGCATGAGCGCCGCCAAGCGGAACATTCCGCATTTCGCCTATGTCGAGGAAGTCGACGTCACCGAACTCGAAGCGCTGCGCCAGCACTTGAATTCCCGGCTCGGCAAGGGCGCGCCGTCGCTGACCTACCTGCCATTCCTCGTCGCGGCGCTGGTGCGCGTGCTGGAAGCGTTTCCTCAGTGCAACGCGGTGCACGATGCCAAGCGCAACGTGATCGTCCGCCATCGCGCGGTGCACGTCGGCGTCGCGACGCAGACTCCGGACGGGCTCAAGGTGCCGGTCGTGCGCAATGCCGAGGCGCGCGCACTGGCCGACCTGGCGGCCGAAATCCGCCGCGTCTCGGAGGCGGCCCGCAGCAACAAGGCGACGCGCGAGGAACTGGTCGGCTCCACGATCACCGTCACGAGCCTCGGGCGGCTGGGCGGCATCGCCTCGACGCCGGTCATCAATGCGCCCGAAGTCGCGATCATCGGAGTCAACAAGGCGGTGCTGCGGCCGGTCGTCCTCGACGGGGCGATCGCCGTGCGCCGCATCATGAATCTCTCGTCATCGTTCGATCATCGTTTTGTCGACGGTTTCGACGCCGCCGCGATGATTCAGGCGCTCAAGGAACGCCTGGAGCATCCCGCCACCATCTTCATACAGGACTGAAACCCCATGAACGCACAGGCCACTCACAGCAGGAACGTGAATTCCCCGGTCTCGCGGCCGGCATTCGGCAGCGTGCTCGCCCCGACGATGGCGGTCGCCACCTGGCGCGACGGCAAGTGGTCTGCACACGAACTGAAGAAAACCGGCCCGATCGAACTGTCGCCCGCAGCGCACGTCCTGCACTACGCGAGTACCTGCTTCGAGGGATTCAAGGCCTACCGCTGGGCCGACGGCAGCATCAACGTTTTCCGCATGGACCGGCATCTCGCCCGCATGCGCCAGAGCGCGCGGCTGCTCGGCATGCCGGAACCCGACGCCAAGCAGCTCGAGACCATGGTCACTTCCGTCATCGACCGCGTGCGAAGCGAGGTTCCCGAGCCGCCGGGCGCGCTATATCTGCGTCCGATGCTGATCGGCACCAATTCAGGCGTCGGGGGGGCCACCTCGCCGCCGACCGAAGTCATGCTGATCGTGCTCGCGAGCCCGGTGTGGGACTACTTCGACACCGGCCCGAAGGCGCTTCGCATCTATGTCGAGGAGCATGCCACCCGAACGGCGACGATGATGGGCATGGTCAAGACCGGCGGCAATTACGCGGCGGCGGTCGGCCCGATGATGGCGGCCCGCCAGAAATACCAGGCCGACCAGGTGCTGTTCTGCCCGCGCGGCGAGGTGCAGGAGACCGGTGCGGCCAATTTCCTGCTGATACGCGAAAACCGGATCCTGACCCGCAGCCTCGATACCAGTTTCCTGCACGGCATCACGCGCGATTCGCTGCTGACGATCGCGCCTGATCTCGGCTTCAAGGTCGAAGAGCGGGTCGTCACCGTCGATGAGATGCTCGAGTGGGTCGGGGACGGCGAGGCCGCGCTCTCCGGCACCGCGGCAGTGCTCGCCGGCGTCGGTACGCTCGTCCGTTCCGGCGGCAAGGAGTACAAGGTCGGCAGCGGCGACGTCGGGCCGCACACCAAACGCCTGCGGACGGCGCTCGTCTCCATGCAGCTCGGCGAGATTCCGACACCCGCGGGCTGGACTACCCGGATCTGATGAAGGGACGCACCCGCGTCAACCATCCGCCGGACGCCCCTGTTCCGGCGGACAACCGTCCGCTCGTCGCGCCGATATACCAGTCGGTCAAGTTCGCATTCGAGAGCCTCGAGGAGGCGTTGCGCTTCAATCGGGGCGAGCGCGAAGGCTATTTCTATACGCGCCGCGCCAATCCGACGACCCGGCAGCTCGAGAAACTGCTCGCCGAACTGCAGGGGCGCGACGAGTGCGTCGCGCTCGGCTCCGGCATCGCCTCCGTGTCGGCCTGCCTCCTGACGCAGCTTCGCGCGGGCGATCACCTGCTGTGCTTCGTCGAGACCTATGGACCGAG
Source organism: Steroidobacteraceae bacterium (assembly GCA_035513555.1). Classification (GTDB taxonomy): domain Bacteria; phylum Pseudomonadota; class Gammaproteobacteria; order Steroidobacterales; family Steroidobacteraceae; genus SCUD01. Next base: position 128,635 of record DATKBY010000041.1, read on the forward strand.
CCTGCATCTCATCCAGGGACTGCTTGCCCGCTTCGGCGTCACGCACACGATGCTGTCGATCGAGGACGACGCGGGCATCGAGCGCGCGCTGGCGGAGCGCCCGACCAGGCTCGTGTACTTCGAATCGCCGACCAACCCGATCACGCGCATCGCCGACATCGCGCGCATCACGCGCGTCGCGCGCGCCCATGGCGCGCTGACGGTGCTCGATAACACGTTCGCCGGCTTTCACAATCACGGCCAGTACGGGATCGACCTGTTCCTGCACAGCCTGACTAAATACGCTTCCGGCCATGGCGACGTGATGGGGGGAGCCATCATCGGGCGCGCGGAGCTGATCCGGCCGATCCGGCGCGAGTCGATCCTGCTCGGCATGCTGCTCGACCCGCATGCCGCTTTCCTCGTGATGCGCGGCATGAAGACCTATTACCTGCGCTACGAGGCGCAGGCGGCGAGCGCGATGCGGGTCGCAGCCTTCCTGGAAGCGCACCCGGCCGTGGAACGGGTGCACTACCCGGGGCTGCCTGGCCATCCGCGCCATGCGCTGGCGCGCGAGCAGATGCACGAATTCGGATCGATCGTCGCGTTCGAGCTGGCGGGCGGGCCGGACGCGGTACGCGCGTTCGCGGATGCGCTCGAGTTCTTTGCGATCACGCCGAGCGTCGGGTCGGTCGAATCGCTGATGCTGCCGCCGCAGCTCCTGCGCGGCCGCGGATTCTCGAAGGAACAGGTCGCCATCAGCGGCGTGGGCGAGGGCACCGTGCGCCTTTCCATCGGCATCGAGGACACCGACGACCTGATCGGCGACCTGGACGCGGCGCTTGCGCAGGCGGGCGGCTAGGCGCTGCTCGCGACCCGCACCCGGTGCGGGTGATACGGAAGGACTTCGACCACGTCGCCGCTTGTCAGGCGCCGCTGCAGGTCCCGCCACCATGCGGCCTGCAGCAGCTCGCCGTGCTTCTCGAGGAATACTTCCAACAGCCGGCCTTCGAAGCCCAGGAAGCGCAGGAACGTTTCGGGAAACACGTCGTTGTCGGCGACATGAAACCACGGTTCCGCGCGCATCTCGTCCTCCGGCGTCGCCGCCTGGGGCAGGTCGCGGAACCGGCAGTCCGTGATCCGGCACAGCTCGTCGTAATCGTAAAAAATCACGCGATTGTGGCGCGTGACGCCGAAGTTCTTGAGCAGCAGGTCGCCCGCGAAGATATTGGTGTAGGCCAGCTCGCGGATCGCCTGGCCGTAATCGATCACGGCGAGTTCGGCCTGTTCCGGCGTCGCCGCGCGCAGGTACAGGTTGAGCGGCGTCATGCGGCGCTCGATATACACGTGGGCGACGATGACGTCGTCGCCCTCGATCCGGACATTCAGCGCGCACTCGCCGGTTAGTTCCTCGAGCATGCCTGGCTCGAATCGCGCGCGCGGCAACCGGATGTCGCGGAACTCCTGCGCATCCACGAGGCGCCCCGCGCGGTCGTGCCGGAAGACCATGTCGTACTTCTCCATGACGTCCTCGCGGCGTACGGTCTTGACGGCCGGAAAGGTGTCGCGGATCACCTTGAAGATGACGTCGAAGCTTTCCAGCATGAAGCAGGCCATCACGAGGCCGCGCTCGCCGGGGGCGCGTACGAAGCGGTCGCCGGTCGCGCCGAGATGCCGGAAGATCTCGCGGAAGCGCTCGGTCTTGCCCTGCTTGGCACGGCCGAGCACCGTGAACAGTTCCGATACCGGCTTGACCGGCAGGATCGAATGCAGAAACAGGACGGCTTCGCCCACGCGCTCGAGGTCGACGTGGAAGTAGGAGCGCGTGAAGCTGAACAGGATCGACACGTCGGCTTCGGCCAGGATCACCGCATCCACCAGCACGCCGCGCGCGGTATTGCGGAATGCGATGGCCAGCGGCAGCATCCAACCGTCGCCCAGGATGCGGCCGACCACATAGGCGCGGCTCATTTGGTAGAAGACCGGCCGGATGACCTCGACCTCGCGCAGCGGACGCCGCTCGGAGAGGCGCTGCAGCTGCAGTTCCACGTCCGTCGTCACATGCCCGACGCTGCTCTCGAAATCACGCCACGGCGTGCGGAACCGGTAGTCGGACAGCAGTTCCTCGAACAGCAGCTCGATCGAACCCCGGTTTCCATAGCGGTTGGTGACGACTTCCGAGCCGATGCTCCGCAGCGGGTCGAGATCGAGCGCAAAATACTCGATCGCGGGGTTGACACCGACCGTGCTGAACAGGCGGCGCGTGATCGAGCTGAAGAATGTCTTGAGGAACTCGGGATCGGCGAGCGTGGCGATTCGTTCGCTGTACGCGGCCTTGATGGAGACCCAGAGGCCGGCATCCAGCGCGTGCTCGCCGAGCTGCCGGCGCGACGCGGCGACCGACTCGTTGACCATGCTGGAATAGAGCTCGAGTCGCTCGACGACATCGGACTGGGAGCCGCTCCAGTCGCGGTTCTCGAATCGCTCCGGGGCGCGGCGCGTGATCGCCCGGTATTCGGTGTTGTAGCGCGCGAATGCCGCGACGATCGCGGCCGCGCAATCTTCGGCCAGGGTCGGATTCAACGCATGTTTCGGATCAGGGCGTCGCCGAACTCGCTGCATTTCACCTCGGTCGCCCCTTCCATGAGCCGTGCGAAGTCGTAGGTCACGGTCTTGTCGGCGATCGTGCGGTCCATCGCGGTCAGCACCAGTTCGGCGGCCTCGATCCAGCCCATGTAGCGCAGCATCATTTCGCCCGACAGGATCACCGAGCTCGGATTGACCTTGTCGAGGTTTGCGTACTTCGGCGCCGTGCCGTGGGTCGCCTCGAAGACGGCGTGCCCCGTCACGTAATTGACGTTGCCGCCCGGCGCGATGCCGATGCCGCCGACCTGGGCGGCGAGCGCATCCGACAGGTAATCCCCGTTGAGGTTCATCGTCGCGATGACGTCGAAATCTTCGGGGCGCGTCAGCACCTGCTGCAGCGTGATGTCCGCGATCGCGTCCTTGATCAGGACCCGCCCGGCGGCCAGCGCCTTTTTCTGCTCGTCGTTTGCCGCGGCGTCGCCCTTCTCGGCGCGCGTGCGTTCCCACTGGTCCCAGGTGTAGGTCGCGTCGGCGAACTCGCTTTCGGCGAGCGCATAGCCCCAGTTGCGGAAGGCGCCCTCCGTGAACTTCATGATGTTGCCCTTGTGCACGAAGGTCACGCTCTTGCGCTTGTTGGCGACCGCGTATTCGATCGTGGCGCGCACCAGCCGCTCCGTGCCTTCGCGCGAAACCGGCTTGATGCCGATGCCGGAGCTGTCGGGAAAGCGGATCTTGCCGTGCAGTTTCGGGAAGTGCTCCTTCAGCAAGGAGAGGAATTTCGCGTTCTCCGCGGTGCCCGCTTCGAACTCGATGCCCGCATAGATGTCCTCCGTATTCTCACGGAAGATCACCATGTCGACTTTTTCGGGCGAGCGCACCGGCGAGGGCACGCCCTTGAACCAGCGCACCGGCCGCAGGCAGACGTAGAGGTCGAGCATCTGCCGCAGCGCGACATTCAGCGACCGGATGCCGCCGCCGATCGGCGTCGTCAGCGGGCCCTTGATCGAGACCAGGAATTCGCGGCAGGCGGCGACGGTTTCGTCCGGCAGCCAGGTGTTCTTCAGGCGATTTGCCTTCTCGCCGGCATAGACTTCCATCCAGGAGATTTTTCGCTTGCCGCCGTAGGCCTTCTCGACCGCCGCCTCGAGGACGCGCACGCTGGCGCGCCAGATGTCGGGGCCGATGCCGTCGCCTTCGATGAAAGGAATGACCGGATGGTCCGGAACCTGCAGCGTGCCGTCTGCAATACGGATCTTTTCGCCCATGTGCAAATGCTAACACGGCTTCGCGTAGAATCGCCGCCATGAAAACGCCCATCCAGGACGGTTTCCGGATGCCGGCGGAGTGGGAGCCGCATGCCGGCACCTGGATGCTCTGGCCGGAACGCCATGACAACTGGCGCGATGGCGCAGTGCCCGCACAGCGCGCATTCACGGCAGTCGCGTCCGCGATCGCGAAGAGCGAGCCGGTGACGATGGGCGTGTCCGCCCAGCAGTTCGAAGCTGCGCGCGCCGCATTGCCGCGGGGCGTTCGGGTCGTCGAAATATCATCCAACGACGCGTGGATGCGCGACGTCGGCCCGACCTTCGTCATCGACAAGCGCGGGCTGGTGCGCGGCGTCGACTGGGTTTTCAATGCCTGGGGCGGCAAATCGGGGGGCGTTTATGCGCCGTGGGATCTCGACGACCAGGTGGCTACGAAAGTTCTCGAGATCGAGCGCTGCGACCGCTATCGGGCGCCGTTCGTGCTCGAGGGTGGCGCGATCCACGTTGACGGCCGCGGCACGCTCATCACGACCGAGGAGTGCCTGCTGAACCGGAATCGCAATCCGAAGCTCAGCCGCGGGCAGATAGAGACGCTCCTCGAAAAGTACACGGGTGCGCGCCGGATCATCTGGCTGTCGCGCGGAGTGTTCAATGACGAGACCGATGGTCACGTCGACAATCTCTGCTGTTTCGTGCGCGCGGGCGAAGTCGCGCTCACCTGGAGCGACGATCCGGATGATCCTCAGTACGACATCTCGCGCGCGGCATACGCGGTACTGCAGTCGGCGCGTGATGCGGGCGGCAAGCGGCTCAGGATTCACAAGCTACCGCGTCCCGGCCCGCTCTACATGACTGCCGCCGAGGCCGCGGGCATCGAGGTGACCCCCGGAAGCCGGCCGCGTCGTGCCGGCGACCGGCTCGCGGCGTCGTACGTCAATTTCTACATCGCGAACCGGCACATCGTGATGCCGCTGCTCGATCCGCGCACGGACCGGCAGGCAAAGACGGCGATCGCGAAGCTGTTTCCGGGCCGCCGGGTCGTCGGCGTGCCGTCGCGCGAGATCCTGCTGGGCGGCGGCAATATCCATTGCATCACGCAGCAGCAGCCGAAGCCGCGGCGCTGAGAGGGGGCGCTGAGAGGGGACGCATCCCTTTGAAGGGGATGCGACCCCTTTTAACGGCGCGCCAGCAGGAAGACACCCGCGATGACGAGAATCGCGCCTGCGATGCGCAAGCCATCGATCGTGCGGACGGGGAAGCCGATGACGCCGTAATGGTCGATTGCAAGTGCCGCGAACATCTGCCCCGCGACCAGCAGCGCGAGGAATGTGGCCCCGCCGATCATCGGCCCCACGACGATAGACGTCGCGATGAACAGCGCGCCGAGCGCGCCCGCGCCCCAGGCCCACCAGGGCGCCGTGGCTGCCTGCGCGATCAGTGGCAGTGAGCCGCGGCTGAACAGCAGGATCAGGAACAACAATACGGTGCCGACCGCGAAGTTGATGAATGCGCCGACCATCGGCGAGCCTGCGTGCCGGCTCATCGTCGCATTCAGGCCGATCTGCACCGCGAGCGACGCGCCGACGAGCGCAGTCGCCGCCATCGCGGCGTATTGCATGGGTCAGTCCTCCCGCCAGTCCAGTGCCAGAAAGTATGCGCGACCGCGGCCCGGAAAGTAGCGGTGATTGCCGAATGCGAAGTCCGCGCGGTCGGCATAAGCCGCATCCAGCAGATTCGTGATACGTACCGCCAGGGACCAGCGCGTGCCCGGCCGGAATGACATGCGCAGGTTCGCGAGATCATGGCCGCCATAGCGCGCCGTGTTCGCGGCATTCGTCCAGTATGAGCCGACGTGCAGCCATTCGAGCTCGGCTGACGTGCGTTCCGCGTCGTGGCGGAGCCGGACCGCATGGATGTGGCGCGGCGCCGTATCGATCTCGTTGCCCGCGGTGATCTGCTCGCCCTGTTCGACGGCGGCGGTGAACCGGTATTCATGTTCCGCGAATGTGCCGGCACCGGAAAGCGCCCAGCCGGACGCGAAGTCCCAGTCCGCTTGGTATTCAATTCCACGATGGCGCGTGCGTCCGCCGCTTACGTTGAAGCCGGCGGAATCGCGCAGGATCACGTCCTGCTTGTCCATCTGGAATGCCGCGACATCCAGGGCTGCGCCGCCGCGGCGCATGCGCCAGCCGATCTCCGCCGCATCGATGCGTTCCGGTTCGAGGTCGGCGAACGTCTGCTGGCGTTGCAGCCGGTAGAGCTCCGTGGTTTCCGGCGCGCGAAATCCGCGGGCAAGGGACGCATAGGCCGCGATGCCGTCGCGTGGCCTCCAGACGAGCCCGAGCCGCGGCGCAAGCTCGGTAAAGTCGTCGCTCCGGTCCGCCGGCCGCGAATACAGGCAGCCCCCGGGGCAGGGCACGCCAGTCTCGTCCGAGTTGCCGTCGATCATGCGGTTGTCGTAGTCGTACTGAACGCGCTCGAAGCGCAGGCCCGCCTCGACCGACCATTGCGGCGACAGCGGCCGCCGCCAATGCGCATAGGCCGCGAGCACCGAGGAGTCGACCGCGTAGTCGTAATGTCTGCCGGCGGGCCGGATCGCATTCGCCCCGGGACTGCCGTCGGTTGTCGGCCCGTCCTGAAACTGGAAGAGCGTGCTGGCGGCGAAGTCCGCATCAAGTCCCAGCAGTAACGCGCCGCCGCCGAAACCTTCCTTGGCGAACGACATCATCAGGCCGCCGCTGTCCTGACCATTGTCCTCGAGCGGCTGGCCCAGCAGGAAATGCTGCAGGAAGTCCATGCGCGAGCTGCGTGCATAGCCGCGCAGCGAGAAGCCGGATGCATGATCGTAGGCGAGGCTCGTGCGCAGGCTGTGCGCATCCCGGTACGCCTCGGGATTCGGATTAGAACGCGCGAGTACCGGGTCGCGATAGCTGTCCTCCCCCTGGATGAACCCGGCCGTTTCCTGCTCGAGATTCGTCACGGCCAGGCGTACGGTGAGCGCGTGCGCGTCACGCGAACGCGTCCAGACGGCATTCAGTTTCTGTTCCGCGAATCCCGATGCCGCGCGCCAGCCCCCATCGTCCGTCGCGTGCATTGCCAGGCCGAGGCCGGAACTGCTGTCGCCCGCGCCGGCTGCAAGGCGGACGCGCCGATACGGCCCGCTGCCGCCCTCCAGCCCGAAGCCGAACGAAGGCAAGTCCTCCGGGCGCGGCGGAATCACATTGACGATCCCATGGACGGCGCTGGAACCGTAGAGCGCGCTGCCGGGACCGCGGAGCAGCTCGACTGCGGCCGCCTGCTCGACATTGACCTCGAACAGCTCATTGACATTGCAGGTCCCCACCGGGCGGATCGGGATGCCGTCCTCCAGAACCAGCACTGCGCCGCAGGCGCCGGCGCCCGTCAGGACGGGCGAGCGCAGCGCGGTCAGCGATTCCTGTCCGCTGCCGCGCTGGATCATGGCGCCCGGAACCCTGTTCAGCAGTTCGGCGCCATGCGTCGCACCGGTCAGCGCGACGGTGTCCGTCGCGATGCGCGAAACGCTGCCCGGATGATCGATCAGGGCCCCGGGCCGGCGCGTGGCCGTGACGATCACCTGGTCGAGCCTTTCCGCCCGCGCCGCCGAATCGTTCGTCAGCAGCAACAGCGCGAGTGCCGGGCGCAAAACATACCGTAACCGCATCGGCCGGATTATAAGGTGCGGTCGGCGGTCGGCGGTCGGCGCCGTGCTACCATCGAACGTCAGAATGAGTGCCCGTGTCGCCCGTTTTCCTGCAGCCACTTGCTGCCTCCTCGCCGCCAGCCTGGCCGTGGCCGCCGATGTGCCGCCGGTGCCGGGCGCGCAGGCGGAACCCGACACGACTACGACAGGCGAACGACCGCGGATAGGCCTCGTGCTATCCGGCGGCGGCGCACGCGGCTTCGCGCACGCCGGCGTGCTGCGGGTTCTCGAACAATTGCGGATCCCGATCGATGCGGTCGCCGGCACCAGCATGGGCGCAGTCGTGGGCGGGCTGTATGCCTCCGGCATGTCGGCGGCGGCAATCGAGGAACTTGCGAGAAGTACGGACTGGAACGAAGCCTTCCGCGACCGTTCGCCGCGCGGGAACATGAGCTTCCGGCGCAAGCAGGACGACCGGGAGTTCCTCGTGCGCTTTCCGCTCGGCGTCAAGGGCGGCCGCTTGCGCGTTCCACGCGGCCTGATCCAGGGCCAGAAGCTTGCGCAGATCCTGCGCCGGGAAACAGTGGCGGTCGCCGGAATCGACGACTTCGACCGGTTGCCGTCGCGATTTCGTGCGATTGCGACCGATCTGGAAACCGGGGTGCGCCGCGTGCTCGCGTCCGGCGACCTGACCGAGGCCTTGCGCGCCAGCATATCGGCTCCGGGCGTCATCGCCCCGGTCGAAATGAATGGCCGCCTGCTGGTGGATGGCGGCCTGGTCGCAAACCTGCCGGTCGACGTCGCCAAGGAAATGGGCGTGGACGTCGTGATTGCGGTGGACGTCGGCTACCAGCTCGTCGGTCGTCGCGACCTCAATTCCGCGCTCGCCGTGTCGAACCAGATGCTGACGATCATGATGCAGCACGAGACCGAACGTCAGCGCAGCCTGCTGTCCGGTCCCGACATCCTGATCGAGCCGACGCTCGGCAACAAGATGTCGATGGATTTCAGTGGCGTGCCCGAACTGATCACGCAGGGCGCCGATGCAACGCGGGCGCAGGCGGCAAGGCTCGAAGCTCTCGCGCTGGATGAAACGAAGTGGCGGCAGTATGTTGCGACCCGGCAAGGCTGGTCGATCGCGCCGCCGGAGATACGGTTCGTGCGCACCGATTCGCGCTCGGCGCGCTATCGCGAGCGCGTTGAGGCCGAGCTCTCACCGGCGGTCGGCAAGCCGCTCAATCCGGCCGCGATGGAACGGCACCTGTCGCACCTGTATGGCGACGGTAATTTCGAGTCGCTCGACTACAAGGTCGTCCGGGACGGCGAGCTGCAGGGCATCGAAGTGTCTGCGCGCCGCAAGAGCTGGGGACCGAACTACCTGCGCTTCGGGCTGGAACTGCAGGACAACTTCCAGGGCTCGACCAGTTTCAATGCAGGCGTGCGCGGCCAGGTCACCGAAATCAACCCTCACGGCGCCGAATGGCAGATCGACCTGCGGGTCGGCGAGAGTCCCCGCTTTGCGACGGAGTTCTATCAGCCGATTGGCTATGCTTCCCACTGGTTTGTCGCGCCGCATGCCCTGGTCGAGCGGCGCAATCTCGATATCCTCGCGGATCACGAGCGCCTGGCCACGATCCGGGTGCGCAATTCGGAATTCGGGCTCGACTTTGGCCGGGAGTTGGGCAGCTGGGGCGAAATACGCGTCGGCGTCGTGCGCGGGGAGGGCAGCCAGAGCCTGCTGGTCGGCGATCCCGGAACTCCCGGGTTACCGGCGCGCGAGGATTTCGATCGAGGCGAGTTCTTCGCGCAGGCGGCACTCGACCGGCTCGACGACGTCTATTTCCCGCGCAATGGCGAGCTCGTCACGCTCGGCTGGAACGCGCCGCGCGAGAGTCTTGGCGCGGACGACGATGCCGATCGCGTGTCCATCGACATGATGCTGGCGCGATCCCGCGGACGCGACACGTACATCTTCTCCGGCGCGGCGGGTACCCACGTGTCGGGGCCCGAAACCGCCGTGCAGGATTTCTATACGCTCGGCGGGCTGTTCAACCTGTCGGGCCTGTCGCCGGATTCGATCGGCGGGCCGCATTTCGCCGTCGCACGCGCGATCTACTACCGGCGCATCGGCAGCGGCCAGGATGCCTTCCTGAATGTCCCGATCTATCTCGGCGCCTCGCTGGAACTCGGCAATATCTGGGAGGATCGCAGCGACATCAGCATCAGCAGCGCGCGCTTGAACGGCTCGGCATTCCTCGGCTTCGACACGTTTCTCGGTCCCGTTTACCTTGCCGCCGGGTTCGACGAGGGCGGCGGCCGCAGTTTCTACCTGTTGCTCGGCCGCATCCGCTGAGCTCCGGCGGCGCGATCAGAAGCGTCGGTCGCCGGCGCCTTCGCGATCCGACCACCCGAATACACGCCGCGTCAGCAGCATGTAGACCGGCTTGGCCATGGTCATCCAGAGTCGTGAAATGGCCGCGGGCTCCGCAAGCATGCGGCGTTCGCGCGCGGTCAGTCGCCCCGGGCAGTAGGTTCGCTTGTGCTTCAGCAGGTGCCGCAGGTCTTCACGCGCGAGCATGCGGAACAAGTGCCCGCGGCGCGGCGAAACGAGCGCCAGCTGGAAATCGACGAGCGCGGGCGCGCCGGTCGGCGTGACGAGCCAGTTCGGCTCCTTCGCCAGGTCGTTGTGCGCGACACCCCGTCGATGCAGCGCCACCAGCAGGCGCCGCGCCAGCCGATAGTATTCCGCATTCCGCGGCCGGCACGCCTGCATCGGCCGTCCATCGATCCACTCGCGCGTCAGTTGCGCCGCCCCGGAGGCGACGAGGCGCGGCGTGCCCGGCATGCCGTCGAGTTGCGCGAGTGCCCTTGCTTCGCGCCGGCATAAGGCGCGCGCCAGGAAGCCGAGCCACCAGCGGGCGGAACGCGCATCGCGGATCACGAACGTGCGGCCAGCGGCATCGTGCCGGCGGACGCAGCCGAACAGGTCTGACTTCAACAGCCGCAAGAAGGTCGCCTCATGGCAGCCGGAACAGGCCTTCCCAAGCACCGCCGGCACGCAGCCCGTCGAGCAGCATCACGAAGAGCCAGAGCAGGAGGAATGACGCCGCGTCGAGGAATGCCCGCCAGTAGATGCGTGGCGGCACTTCGACCCTGTCCGGCAGATCATTCAGCGAGAGTGCCGGCCAGAACGCCGGCACCGTGTCGCGATAGCCGCGCCAAGCCGCATCGTGGCTCGAGAGCAGCGCGGCATCCTCACGACGCGCGGCGAGCGCCGCGACCAGACCGATGGCGGCCGGCAATGCCAACGTCAGCACCAGAGAGCAGGTCGACAGCCCGACGCCGAGCGCTGCGACGATGGACCAGGTGTACAGCGGGTGACGGCTGGCAGAGTACGGTCCGTCGACCACCAGTTCCAAGCCTTTCCGTCCGACGATGAACAGCGTGGTCCAGAGCCGCCCCAGTACGGCGACGGCGACCAGCGCGAAACCGGCAGCATGCGCGGCGAGCGCCGCCGTGCCGTCGATCGCGCGCTCGTCGGACGCCGCGACCGCTGCCAGCACCAGCAGGTAGGTCGCATGCGTTAGCCGGACCCGCGGCCGGCTGTCGGTTGTGCCCATGGAGGCATTGTAAGATAGCCGACACCTGAACCTTGCAACGGATTTCGATAACCATGGCCCGCAGGATCACGATGCCCGCTGCAACCGAGACGCTGCCGGGGAGAAATGCGCCCGTCACGGTACCGGAGAACCACTTCGTCAGCGGGAACCGCATGGTGCCGCCCTACCCGGAGGGGTTCGAGCTCACGCTATTCGGCATGGGTTGTTTCTGGGGCGCGGAACGGCTGTTCTGGGAGTTGCCCGGCGTGTACTCCACGGCCGCAGGCTATGCGGGCGGCGCGACGCGGAACCCGAGCTACCAGGAAGTCTGCACGGGCCTCACCGGGCACGCGGAAGTCGTGCGCGTCGTTTTCGATCCGAAGCGCGTGGGCTATGGGGAATTCCTGCGGCTGTTCTGGGAATCGCACGATCCGACCCAGGGCATGCGCCAGGGCGGCGACATCGGTACGCAGTACCGGTCGGCCATTTATGCGACCGACGACGCGCAGATGAGCCTGGCGCTGGAATCGAAAGTTGCGTACCAGAGCGCACTCATCGCAGCGGGCCGCCGGGGGAGAATTACCACGGAGGTACTGCCGGCGCCTCCTTTCTATTTCGCCGAGGATTATCATCAACAGTATCTGGCCAAGAATCCTGGCGGGTATTGCGGCCTTGCGGGGACGGGAGTCGCCTGTCAGAGCGGGCTCGGCATTTCCCAGTCAGTTCCCGCACGGTGAGTTGACACTACTTCCACATCATTATTATGTGATGCGCCGGAAAATACCGTCTGCCCACGGCGGTCCACATCTAACGTTCCGGGGCAGCTTCGGCCAGCAAAAGTGAGCGGCGCATCACATCGGCGATTCCGAATAGAGAGAAGTATTCGGGGCGCGATTCAGTCAAGGGCAAAGTCACCGAAAGGTGGCGACGCAAAGTCTCCGGTCTAAAGAGCCTCGGGCTCCACGATAGCGGGACCGCCGGAAATCGACCCAATCCTGGGCCACCTCGGCTTGCTTTGCCCGCTTGATCGCAGGGTCAAACTCACGAGGTAGGCCATGATCCGGCGCGATTGGCTCATGACTCCGCTCGCCATCGAACCCGATGAGGCTCGCATTCGGCCATCGGCCGTTCGTCTGGCACTCAACTTCGAACATGTCCAGGCTCTGGCGGGCGACGGCAGCATTTCTCTTTCCGCGTCGCCGCGCGGTCTGCCATGCGGCCTGAGGCAACCCGACATCTATCTGGGAATCAAGACATGTCACTGACAATCCGCAGTATGACGCTCGGCCTCCTGCTCTGGATGTGCGGCGCTCCCGGCTGGGCGCAGGAAAACGACCGTCAGCAGATGAGGGGCCTCGACGAACAGGTCCAGGAAATCAAATCAGACGTCCTCGGCATCGCGGAAGAACTGAGCCGCCTGGAAGAGAAACTGCTGTACCCGTCCGGTACCCAGCTAGCGGTCTTCGTCGCGATTGCCGAGGACGACCAGATGCGCCTTGACGCGGTGCGGATCCAGATCAACGGCCAGCTGGTGGCTCACTACATCTACAGCTTCAAGGAACTGGAGGCGTTGCGCAAAGGCGGGGTGCAGCGGATCTATGTCGGCAATGTGCCGACCGGGGATCACCAGCTCGAGGTCCTTGTCGATGGAAAGCTTCAGGGCGGTGCTGACTTCAGCCGGACCGATCAATTCACGTTTCGGAAGGGCATCGAACCGAAACTGGTCGGACTGACACTGGCCGGCCCGGATTCCGGCAACCCTCCAGTTGCGCTCGGGGAATGGTGAGCGATGGCGCGAGCGCCTCATCGCCTGGTCTGGATCGGCGCGGCACTCGTGCTCGCGGCCGGCCCATGCGTGGCTGATGGTCTGAAGGATCTCTACTTCGGCGAGGCGCTTTATCACGCCAATCAGGGCCAGTATTTCAATGCGCTTGAGCGGCTCGACACGGAGCTCGCCCAATACCGCGGGCTCGACGAGCCTCGCCTCGACACGCTGCACTACCACATCAACGGAGCGGAGTTTTCGGTCGGTGACTTCGAATTGAACTACCGGATGCATCACCGCGCCGGACGCGCCATCAAGGCAGTGCTCGAGGGCGCCGTGGACGAGGCTGTCCGTAACGAGGCCGCATTCCGGCTGGCCCGCATTCATTTCCAGAAGGGCCAGCTGGAAGATGCTTTGCATGCGCTCTCGAGGATCGAAGGACAGATACCCGAGGCAATCGCGGGCGACGTCGAGTTTCTGCGCGCGAATATCTACATGGCAACCGGTCGGCCCAGCGAAGCCGTCAAGGTGCTGAAGCAGTTGCGGGCTGACGAGGGCCTGGCGGGGTTCACCGCGTACAACCTCGGCATCGCTTTGCTGCAGGACGGACAATCGAATGATGCAATCGGACAGCTCGACAGGGCCGGGCAGATCGCCATCCGCGATCACGCCAACCTGGCGATCAGGGACAAGTCGAATCTTGTGCTCGGTAACATCCTGTATGAATCCGCGGACTTCGGCCGCGCGCAGCAATCGCTGGAACGCGTCCGCCTCGAGGGGCCGTTCTCGAATCAGGCGCTGCTGCGAGCGGGCATGGCTGAAGCCGCCGCGCAGCATTACGATCGCGCGCTCGTGCCGTGGAACATCCTGGTGGAGCGCGAGCCGACGGACATCGCGGTACAGGAAGCCATGCTTGCGGTGCCGCACGCTTACGCCAGCCTGAATGTGCACGGCCGCGCCGCCCTCCTGTACGGACGCGCGCTGGAATCGTTCAGCAACCAGATCGAGCGGGTGGACGCATCGATCGGCAGCATCCGGGAAGGCCTCTTCCTGAAAGCGCTGGTGCGCGAAGAGGCCCGGCAAAACAAGGACTGGGTCATACGCCTGCGTACCCTGCCTGAGGCGCCGGAGACCTACTACCTGATGGAGTTGATGGCTTCCCACGACTTTCAAACGGCGCTGCAGAACTACCTGGACCTGGAGGACCTGCGCTCGAAGCTCATTTCATGGCAAGCCAGCTTCGATGCCTTCGAGGACGTCATCCGGCTGCGCGGGCAGAATTACGAGCCGCTGCTGCCCGGTGTGGATGCGCAGTTCCGTGAGCTGGACTCACAAATGCGCTTGCGCCTCGAGCAGCGCAAGCATGTCGGAGAGCGCCTGCAGGCCATGCTGACTGCACCTCGACCGGACTACCTGGCGACCGCGGATGAACGGATCGACGGCGAGCGCATCGGCCTTATCGAAAAGCGGCTCCAGGACTCCGGCCATCCGGAGGCGCTCGCAATGCAGCAACGGCTGGCGCGCCTGCGGGGCGCGCTCACCTGGCGGCTGCAGACCGAGTACCACGAGCGGTTGACCACGGCGCACGTCCACCTGAATGAATTGAACGCGCACGTCGAGGCCCTCACGGCCCAGTACGAGGCTTTTGTCAGGGCCCGGCAGGCGGCGACACACAGTTACGTCGGCTACGACGTACAAATCGGACGTCTGCGCGAGCGCGTGGCCGGCGCGATGCAGCGGGTGAATATCGTGATGGCCCGACAGGGACACATGATAGAGACCGTCGCCATCAATCAGCTCAAGGCCCGACGCGAGCGTCTGGTGGCGCAGCAGACTCAGGCGCGCTACGCGGTCGCCGACAGTTACGATCGCGCCGCGAGCGCGCAGCCGAGCGGAGCGGGACAGTGATGCGCAGGCTCACGATCCCGCTATTGCTCGCGGCGGTTCTCGTCGCCGGCTGCGCCGGCCAGCCGGAAAAAGGCACGCTGGCGGAGCTCCGCAACGTGCGCCCGGACGTACGGGAAGCGCAGGTCGAGCAGGGCCTGGAACAGGCCATGCAAGGGTATCGGCGCTTCCTGGAGGAGACGCCGGATACTGCGCTGACGCCGGAGGCCATGCGGCGCCTCGCGGACCTGCAGATCGAGCAGCAGTTCGGCCTGCGCGCGGGTGACGGCAAGCTGCGCGAAATGGCGGCGCCGGAACGTGCACAGGACGGGACCGACGCGCCGGCCGGATCGCCGGCTGCAGCGGCCCGCGGCGACTTTACGGAGTCCGAGCGCGAATTCGAACAGAGAACAACGGCGCAGAGCGAGATCCTGCGGGACGGCGGCGCCGGCCCGCCGGCTCGCGATCTGGTCCGCGGCGAACCGGATCCTGCGGGTCCGCTCGAAGCGATCGCGCTATATGACCGGCTGCTTGCCGAGTATCCCACCTATGAGCACAACGACAAGGTGCTCTATCAGAAAGCGCGCGCCTACGACGAGCTCGGGCGCACCTATGAGGCAGTCGAAACGATGGAGCGCCTGATCGAGGCCAACCCGCATTCAGGGCACTACGACGAAGTGCAGTTCAGGAGGGGTGAATATTTCTTCACTCGCAGGCGATTCCGCGATGCCGAGACCGCCTATTCGGCCGTTACCGCCCTGGGTGCCAAGTCCTCTTACTACGAACTCGGGCTCTACAAACTCGGCTGGGCACTCTACAAGCAGGAGTTCTATGAGGAGGCTCTGCACAAGTACATGGCGCTTCTGGACTACAAGGTGTCGATCGGCTACGACTTCGATCAGACGCAGGAGGAAGACGATGAGCGCCGCGTCTCGGACACATACCGCGTCATCAGCCTGAGCTTCAGCAACCTCGGGGGACCGGAGGTTGTGCCTGAATACTTCGCCACATATGGACAGCGCGGTTACGAAGACCGGGTCTACAGCAACCTCGGCGAGCACTACCTTGCCAAGCTGCGCTACGACGACGCGGCGAAGACCTACAAAGCGTTCGTGGAACTCTATCCATTCCACCGCGCATCGCCGCATTTCAGCATGCGCGTGGTGGAGACGTTCACCCAGGGCGGCTTCCCGAAGCTTGTGCTGGAATCGAAGAAGGAGTTCGCGACCCGGTACGGGTTGCAGGCCGATTACTGGCGGCACTTCACGCCGGCGGAGTCGCCGGAGGTACTGGGTTTCCTGAAGGCCAACCTGAAGGACCTGGCGACCCATTATCACGCTGGATACCAGAACGAGGAATTGGCGACAGAAAAGCTCGCAAACTACAACGAGGCCCGGCAGTGGTACGGCGCCTACCTCGAATCCTTCCCCGCGGAGCCGGAATCGCCGCCGATCAACTACCAGCTCGCAGACCTCATCCTCGAGCACAAGGACTTCGGCGAGGCGGCCCGTCAGTACGAACACACCGCGTACGATTACGCGGCACACGCGCAATCGGCCGCCGCCGGCTATGCCGCGGTTTACGCCTACCGTGAGCAGCTGAAGGCGGTGGACGACAATCTCAAGGACAGCGTCAAGCGCGATACGATCGCAAGCTCGCTGAGATTCGCTGACACGTTCCCGCAGCACGAACATGCTGCCACGGTGCTGGGTGCGGCGGCGGATGACCTGTACGAGATGAAAGATTACCGCGCCGCGATCGCGTCGGCAAGGAAGCTCATCGATGATTATCCGGGGGCGCAGGCGGCGACCCGCCGCTCCGCCTGGCTCGTCGTCGCGCACGGCTCATTCGACCTCGCCGAGTACCCGCAGGCTGAGCACGCGTATACCGAGGTGCTCGCGGCGACTCCCGCAACGGACGAAGCGCGGTCCGCCGTCGTCGACAATCTCGCGGCCTCGATCTACAAGCAGGGCGAACTGGCAAACGCGGTACTGGACTACCGCGCAGCCGCCGATCACTTCCTGAGGATTCGCAAGGCCGCGCCGACGTCGCCCATTCGCGCAGCGGCGGAATACGACGCAGGCGCCGCCCTGATTCAACTGCAGGACTGGGCGGCGGCCGCCGGGGTGCTCGAGGCGTTCCGCGACACCTATCCGGAGCATGACCTGCGGGGCGAGGCCACCCGGCAGATCGCACTCGCCCACCGGCAGAACGGCCAGTTGTCGCGTGCCGCCGGCGAATACGACCGCATCGCATCCGAGTCCGCGGATCCGGCGCTGCGCGGCGAGGCGCTGCTCGTCGCGGGCGACCTCTACGAACAGTCAAATGCCGCGAATCTGGCGCTGGACGTGTACGTCCGCTACGTCACCGAGTTTCCGAGACCGGTCGAGACGGCCGCAGAAACACGCTTCAAGATCGCCGAGATCCACAAGGCGTCGCGCGACATGCTGCGATACCACCAGGAGCTGGAGGAAATCGTGCGCGTCGACGCCACGGCTGGCGCGGAAAGGACCGGCCGCACGCGGACACTTGCCGCACGCTCCGCACTGGTCCTCGCGGAACTGCTTTACGAAGATTTCGTGGCCATAAAGCTCATGCAGCCCTTCGAAATCAGCCTGCAGCAGAAAAAGCTGCGCATGGATGCCGCTATCGGGGCCCTGGGGCGGCTGGTGGACTACGAGATCGCCGACGTGACGGCGGCCGCCACTTTCTACGTGGCCGAGACCTACTTCCAATTCAGCCACGCGCTGGCGGCGTCGGAACGGCCGGGCGACCTGCAGGCCCCGGAGCTCGCGGAGTACGAACTGGCCCTCGAAGAAGAGGCATTTCCGTTCGAGGAGAAGGCCATCGGCGTGCACGAGAAGAATCTGGAGCTGCTGCGTGCCGGAGTCTTCAACGTCTGGACCGAAAAGAGTCTCGGCAAACTGGCCGAGCTGATGCCCGGGCGTTACGCGAAAAACGAGATGAGCAGCGGCTTCCTCGGCGCGATTGACAGCTATGCATACCGGTCGCCTTCTTCGCAGCTTCCCGCCGAAACGCTGGGCGAGGTCGAAGCCACGCCCGTTCAAGAGCCCGTCAGGAGTGCACGGTTTGAGCCAGTCACCGCCGACGGCGCCGGGGTGGAACACACAAATGCGCAGTAAAGGTCAGCTGATGAAAGGCATTTGCCGCGGCTTTGCATGGCTTGCGCTGCTGCTCGCCGTTTACGCCCAGGCATCGACGGTGGAGAACAAGCGGGTGGAACGGCGAGCCGCGCGCATAGACGTCGAGCAGGACGCGGGCGGATTCACCATCACTCAGCGTGTGCGCGTGAATGCCGATGTGCGCGCTGATTACGCTGCAGCCGTCCGAATGCTGGAACAGGAGCGTTACGAGCCCGGCATCGCCCTGCTGGTCAAGGTGACGGAGGAAGCGCCGGACGTGACGGCGGCGCACATCGACCTGGGCATCGCATACGCGCGCATCGGCGACCTGGACCATGCCGAGGCCAGCCTGACAATGGCGCTGCAGCTGAATCCGCGCCATCCCGCGGCCCACAACGAGCTCGGCCTGGTGCAGCGCCGCAAGGGACAGTTCGCGGCAGCGCGCGCGAGCTATGAGGCCGCGCTGGCGGAATTCGCGGACTTTCACTTCGCGCACAGGAATCTCGCGATCCTGTGCGATCTGTATCTGGGAGATTCCGCATGCGCACTGGGGCATTACGAAGCGTACGTCCGGATGGTGCCGGACGATGCCGAGACAGAGAAATGGATTGCCGACCTGCGCAACCGCGCGGGCCATCAGGAGAGCCCATGATCCGGACATTGCTGATCGTATCGCTGTTGCTGGCGACGACGAACCCCGCGCTGGCGGAGGACGAACCGGTTGCCGAGTCCGTTGCCAGCGCCGTGGAGACGCAGCCGACGACGAATGTCGGCCCGAAGTTGATCTCCGGCATGTCGGTACTGGGCAACCAGGAGGCGCCGAAAGCCCTGGTCATCGTTCCGTGGAAAAGCTCGGAGATCGGCGACTCGCTCGGCATCGACGCGATGCTCGACGACTCCAGGCAACCCGTGGACAAGGAAGTCTTCATGCGGGCACTGGCCTATTACGAGATCAGGTCGGAATAGGGCCGTGAACGGCCGCGAGTTTCGTTTGAGGGTGGTTACCGGAAGTACTTGATACGCAAGCAGTAGGAGGGTTCGACGATGGACGTTTTTCATTCAATGGTGAAATTTTTCGTGTCGGGGGGTGCATTCATGTACCCGATCCTGATCGTGTTCGCGATTGGCATCGCGATCGCGATCGAGCGGTACGTGACGCTCACGCTGATCAGGCGCAAGAACGAGGGCATGTGGAACAAGCTCCAGCCCGCGCTCGCGAGTGGCGATTTCGAAAAGGCGCGTCAGATGACCAGCAAGGACGACTCGACCGTGTCGCGGCTGCTGGGCATGGGCCTCGCGCGGCAGGGCGCGGTCAAGCGTCGCGAGGACATCGAGATCGCGATGGAAGAGAGCATGATGGAGATCATTCCGCAGCTCGAGAAGCGCACGTCGTATGTGGCGCTTGGCGCGAGCATCGCCACGCTGCTCGGCCTGCTGGGCACGATCATCGGGCTGATCCAGGCTTTCACGGCGGTGGCGAACGCCAATCCGGCGGAGAAAGCGGACCTGTTGTCCGCCAGCATCTCGGTCGCGATGAACACGACGGCCTTCGGGCTGATCGCGGCGATTCCGCTGCTCGTGACTCACTCCGTGCTCACGGCCAAGACGGGTCAGATCGTTGACAGCCTCGAGATGGCGTCCGTGAAGGCGCTGAACGTAATCACGGCGCTGGCGAAGCGCCAGGCCACGGTGTAAGAACATGGCAAGAGCACACCATTACAGGCGCCGGCAGAAAGAGACGCCGGAACTCGACATGACCACTTTCATGAACCTGATGGTGGTGCTGGTGCCGTTTCTGTTGATTACCGCCGTCTTTTCGCGGATCACGATCGTCGAACTCGATTTACCCAGCGCCAGGAGCACGGCGCCGGCCACTCCGACATTCCGGGTCGAGGTGGTCGTCCGCGATGCGGGCCTCGAGATCATGGACGGCACGCAGGTCATTGCGGCGATCCCGAAGGTCGGCGGCGAATATGACCTGCCGAAGCTCTCGGAATACCTCGTGGCGATCAAGAACGAGTACCCCGAGAAGGAGGACGCCTCCGTGCTGCTCGAGCCGGACATCCAGTACGACTACCTCATACAGGTCATGGACACTGTGCGGAGCGTCGAAACGCACGAGGGCGCGCAGATCGCGCGCGCGGACCTGTTCACGGCGATTTCCATAGGAGATGCGCCATGAAGACCTCACGCCGGATCGCGCGCATGGCGCGCAACAAGCGCTCCAGTCCGATGTTGAATCTGACATCGCTGATGGACGTGTTCACCATCCTGGTGTTCTTCCTGCTGGTCAATTCCGCCACCGTCGAGGTGCTGCAGCAACCGAAGCAGATCACGCTTCCCGATTCCGTGGTCGAGGCAAAGCCCCGCGAAACCGTCGTGATCTTCGTCGGCATGGAGGAAGTCCTGGTGCAGGGCGTGCCGGTCGCGCGCGTCGCTGACATCCAGGCGTCCGACAGCACGGAAATCGAGCCGATCAGCGTGCGGCTCGCCGAACTGAGCGAGAGCGTGATCGGCCTGAGCACGCAGGCGGTCGCGGAGAGCCAGGAAGTGACCGTCCTCGCGGACAAGTCGGTCCCCTTCAGCGTGCTGAAGAAGATCATGGCCACTTGCACGGGCCAGGGGTACACGCGGGTCTCGCTGGCCGTGGTCCAGAAATCCGCTCAATCCACCTAAGACAGCTATGACCAGGTGCACGGCATGAAGTCTCAGGAAGAAATCTCAATACAGGCCCGGGCCGAACAGGTTCGCGGAAAGCTGCAGGAGTTCGCTGCCGAACTCCGGGTGGTCGACGACGAACTTGAAGGCCTGGCGCCGCAGCGAATGCATCACCAGCTGCTCGACCAAGCCTGCGGGTCCCTGGAAAAACTTGGCGAGCTCGGCGCAGCCTCCCTCTTCTGGGGCGGGCTCGTGGAGCCCGCCCGGACAGCGGAGCACCTCGGCGAGGTGCGCGCTCGCGTGAGCAGCTTCCAGGCAACACTCGGAAAAATCGACGGGCGACGTCAGGCGATCCTCGTGAATATCGGCCGGGAAGAGGAATCCCTGGAGATCCTCGGCGAGGACCTGTACCACGCTCGCGAGGAAGAGGAGCGGCGCAAGCTCGAGTGGGTCGTCGAGCGCGAGATCAGCGCGGTTCCGCGCCGCGTCCAGGAGATGGCATGGGCACGCGGCGGCGAGGACGACTGGCGTTTCCGCAAGTCGCTGGCCGCATCGCTGGCCATCAGCCTGCTCTTTGGCGCCTTGCTGCCGATGATCGATCTGCCGCTGCCAAAGCCCTTCGAAGCCGCCGACGTGCCCAAGCGCCTCGCGCAGCTCGTCCGGGAGGAAAAGGCGAAACCGCTGCCTCCGCCGCCGGTCGTCGAGGAGGCGCCGCCCGAGGACAAGCGCCAGCAGGAGCAGAAGCCCGATCCGAAGCCGCAGCCGGTCGAAAAGCGCGACGAACTGCCGCCTGAGATGCCGGCCTATGCCGCGGTGGAGCCGGAACCGCAGAAGACGGTCGAGAAGGTCGGAATCCTGGCATTCCGGGAGAAGTTCGCAAGCCTCGCGCAGGACAAGGCCGCGCCGCGCCTGGGCGCGGATGCACGATTCAGCGATGCGGAGGACGCGTCCGGCGAGGCGTCGTCACGGTCCATGTTGACGTCCAATGCGCCGGGCTCGAGCGGCGGCATCAACCTCGCGTCGCTGAGCCGCAATGTCGGTGGCGGCGGCAACGGAGCTGGCGGCGGAGGCAGCGGAGCCGGCATGCAGGGCGTGCAGGTCGGCCGCGCGACGAGCTCGATCGCATCGATCGGCGGTGGTGGCGGCGACCGTCCGCTCGCACGCGGCGGCCCGGGTCTTGCGCGCACCGACGAGGAAATACAGATCGTGTTCGATCGTTACAAGGCGGCATTCTACCGGCTCTACAACCGGGAACTGCGCAACGATCCGACCTTGCGCGGCCAGATGATATTGCGCCTGACGATCGAGCCGGACGGCCGTGTGTCGATGTGCGTGTTGCAGTCATCCGACATGGACGCGCCAAACCTGTCGGCCCAGGTCGTGGACCGCGTGCGCACGATCAATTTCGGAGCGAAAGAAGTGCAGGCACTGACGATTGTCTACCCGATCGATTTTCTGCCCGCGGCATGACGCCGGTAGCGGCATCGTGACGGCATGGGCTGCGTGAGCAGGGAGACGCTGCAAAGCTGACCAGATAATTTCGACGCGATTTTGACAAGGGCAAAGCCATCGAAAGATGGCGACGCAAAGTCACCGGTCTAACGGGCCTCGGGCCCCATGACAGCGGGACCGCCGGAATCCAGTCCGCATTTCGGACTGCCTCGGTCCCCTTGGCGATCAGATCGCTCGGTGAGTGGAACGAGGGCACAGATGAATTCGAGCGACACGAAACGTGCGAAGACAAGCGATGGCCGGATAGCGGGCTGGCTGCTCGCATTCGTGCTGTTGCTGGGCGCGTCATTCGCTGCGAAGGCCGAGAACTGCTCCGACTATCCCGGCGGCCTGCTCGACGGCGCCGCGGGTACGCCCGATCCGACTCAGCTGCAGATCGACCGGGACTGCACGATCCGGAATTACCCGCAGTCCAATCCGTTCGACTCCAACATCAACTTCTACAGCGAGCCGAACGACCCGGATGTCGAGCGATACCTGATCGTGTTCGACAACGTCTACTACACGGGACAGATGTCGTGTAACGACAATGACAACCACAATCACAGGATCTGGTTCGTCAACGGCACGATCGCCACCAATCTCAAGCCGGAATGCCGGAGTCTGTTCATCCCGGTAGAGAAGATCGACAAGCAGAACCCGGCGGGCCAGACCACGGCCACGATCGGCGTGCCCTTCACCTACACGCACACGATGCCGGTGCTGTGGGACCCGGTCACCGGCACCGTGATTAACGGCCAGGGCTCGCTTGACGACCTGCACGGCGTCACCGTAACCGACGATCTCAACGAGTCGGCCGCGGCGCTCTCGTACGTGAGCCACGTCGCATACTGGGAAGGGAGCGGCACGCCGCTCGTCGAAGGCACGGATTACTCGTTCACGAACGTGGGGGGGCTCCTCACCTGGGAGTTTGGCGATTTCGGAATCGTCATCCCGGCGGGCGAACAGATCATCATCGAACTCACCGTCGTGCTCGACGACGACCCGGCGAACGTGAATGGGCTGCAGTTCATCAATACGGCCAGGTGGGATTTCGGCCGGCTCATCGACGGAGAATTCTTTGAGCCGCTGCCCGGCGAGAATGGCGTCACGCCGCCGCTGACCATCGCCGCGCCGGAACTCATCGTCACGAAGACCGGACCCGCGACGATGAACCTGGGGCAGTGGGGCGATTTCACGATCGATGTCCACAATACCGGGCTAACCGACGCCTGGGACATCACGCTGCGCGACCTGTTTCCCGATGGTCCGACGGGCGGCATGTGCAATCTGACGCCTGAAATACTCAGCGCCCAGGTCTTCGCGGCCGACAGCGTGACCCCGGTCCCGGGCAAGGGTCCGTTGGTCGCAGGCACCGACTATACGGTCAGCTACAGCGGTCCGCCGGGCTGCGAACTCAACCTGACGATGCTCACGGCCGCGGGCGTGATCGGCGCGGACGAGCGACTGATCGTGAGCTACCGGACCCAGCTGGATTCCGACACCCAGGACGGCATCACGCTCACCAATGTTGCGGGCGCGATCGAGTGGTTCAACGGCGACAGCAGCAATCAGGACCGCGTGCCTTACACCCGCACGCTGACCGACGGCACGGTCGGGGTCGCAGACCACGAGGACGCCCACACGGTTGCGGTGGAACTGCTGGGGTACTTTTTCGAGAAGTCCGTCGCGAACCTCACGAGCAGCGCGAACCCCGCCACGACGGCGGCTCCGGGCGACCGGCTGCGCTACACGCTGCGCCTGCACACCATCACGGACGACATCCTCAACTTTTCGTTCCGCGACGTGCTGGACGCGCTGAACTCACCGGCCGCCTTTGCACCGGGTACGCTCGCCATTGTTGGCGCGCTGCCTCCGGGGGCCGTCAACAACAGCAATCCCACGGGCGGGCCGAGCGGGACCGGGCTGATCGACATCAGCAACATGAACCTTTCGGCCGGTGCCGAGTTGCTGATCCAGTTCGACATCACGCTTTCCGCGACCGTCGCCGACGGCTTCATCGTCACCAACCAGTCGCAGTTGATCGTGGACGGCGCGCTGCTGGCCCCCAGCGACGATCCGAACGTCAATGGCCAGGCGGATCCCCTCGTGGGTGGCGACGAAGATCCGACCCGGGTGCTCATCGTCGTGCCGCGTCCGGCGGCCTTGCTGAAGGCGAATACCCAGTCGACTGCCGCGGTCGGCGAGGTGTTCACCTACCGCGTGACCGTCCCGTCGGAGCCATTCGAATTCCCGATCTTCGACGTGCGGATCCTCGACGATCTCACGGCCTCTGCAGCGGACCTGCGTTTCGTGAGCGTCACCCGGATCTCCGGATCGCAGCCGTGGACGCCGGTCAACATCGGCTCCGCGACCAGCCTCGTGATCGCGGACCCGACGATCGGCATCGACATCCCGGCGGGCGAGCAGATCGTCGTCGAGATCGCGGTGTTGCTCGAGAACACGGCCGCCAACGTGATCGGCTTGCAGTTCACGAACACGGCGTCCTATCTGTACAACACGAGCAACGGGAACAACACGACGCAGGAACCGGGCGACCCGGGCACGAGCCCGCCGATGACGATCGTCGGGCCTGACCAGCTCTTCATGGACAAACGTGGCCCGGCGCAGATGAACGGCGGCGTGCCGGCCACGTTCACGCTCGACGTCCACAATCCGAGCACCGGCACGGCCTGGGCGCTAACGATTACAGACCGCCTGCCAAATACGGCGGACGGCGGCACCTGCGACGCCGCACCGACCCAGGTCACGGCGCAGAAGTTCGAAGCCGACGGCACGACCGCGGCCGGCCCGCCGCTGGTCTCCGGCACGGACTTCACGACGAGTTTCGAGGGCGTGCCGGTCTGCGAGTGGACCATCATGATGCTCACGGCCGCCGGCGCGCTCGGGCCGGGCCAGCACCTGATCGTCACGTACCAGACGCTGCTCGACACCGACACGCTGGGCAGCGCGGTGCTGACCAACGTCGCAGGCGCCACCGAATGGCTGAGCGCCGACCCGTCGGATCCCGGCTCCGCCGGGCAGATCGTTACCTTCACTCGTACACTGACCGACGGCACCGTGAACATCCTCGACCACGAGGATGCCCATACCGTCACCGCCGACCCGCCGTCGCTCGTGTTCGAGAAGACCGTGGCCAACCTGACGAGCGGCGCGGACCCGGCCGCCGAGGCGAGCCCCGGCGATCGCCTGCGCTACAGCCTGCGAGTCGAAAACCTCGACGCCGTCCAGCTCGACAACTTGACGCTGCGCGACGAGATCGATCGCCTGAACGCGGATCCGGCGTTCGCGCCCGGCACGCTCACCCTGGTCACGGTGCCGCCCGGCGCCGACACCAGCAACACCTCGGCCACCGGCGGCGCGAGCGGCACGGGCCTGCTCGACGTGCGCAACCTGAGCCTCGCGCCCTCCGGCGGCACCCTGCTGCTCGAGTTCGAGGTGACGCTGGCTCCGGTGATCGCCAACGGCACCGACGTCCTGAACCAGTCGCAGCTGCTGTTCGACGTCGCGGTCCTGGCGCTGAGCGACGATCCGAACATCAACGGTCCGGCCGACCCGGACGTCGCCGGGGACGAGGACCCGACGCGGATCCGGATCGTGTCCGCGCCTCAGTTCCTGGTGCTGAAGACCTCGACCGACCTGACCGGCGACCCGGCCGTGCTGCTGGCCGGCGAGACGCTGCGCTATACGATCACGGTCAAGAACATCGGCACGGCCGACGCGACCGACGCCGTGCTTCGCGACCAGATCCCGGTCAATACGAGCTACGTGCCCGGCAGCACGACGCTCAATGGCGCGCCGGTCGCGGACTCCGGCGGCACCTCGCCGCTCGTGAACGGCATGCTGATCCACTCGCCGGCCGACGCGACGCCGGGATCGATGCCGGCCGACGCGTCGAACACGACGGCCAACGTCGCCACGATCACGTTCGACGTCGTCATCGATCCGTCCGTGATCGACGGCACCGTGATTTCGAACCAGGGCTTCGTGAGCAGCTTTGCCGGCGGCGTCATCGACCAGCCGTCCGACGACCCGGACACGCCGATCGCCGACGATCCGACCCGCGACATCGTGGGCAACTTCCCGCTGCTGTACGCGGAGAAGAGCGTCGTCCTGTTCGGCGACCAGGGCTCGCCTGGCATCGTCGATCCGGGCGATGTGCTGCGCTACACGATCACGGTGCAGAACTCCGCCGCCATACCCGCGACCGGCGTCGTGCTGCAGGATGCGGTGCCGGCGAACACGACCTACGTGGCGGACTCCACCTCGCTGAATGGCCTGCCGGTCGGCCAACCGGACGGCGGCATCGCGCCGCTCGTGACCGGAATCGACATCAGCTCGTCCGACCTGACGCCGCCGCTGCCGGGCCCGGGCGCGGGCACAATTTCGCCCGGCGAAACCGCGGTCCTGCAGTTCGACCTGCAGGTCAACGCCGGCACACCGTCCGGCACCGTGATCAGCAACCAGGCCGTGGTGGACAGCGTCGAACTTCCGGATCTCCTGACCGATGGCGACGGCAATCCGTCCACGGGTCCCGAACCGACGGTCGTCATCGTCGGTGACGGCCAGCAGCTGTCGATCACGAAGCAGGTTGCAGTCGTTGGCGGCGGCGCCGCCGTCGCCGGCGCGCAACTGGAATACATCGTGAGTGTCGCCAACATCGCGACCGTGCCGGCCTTCGACGTTGTCATCACCGACAATCTCGATGAATCGCAGCCCGGCCAGCTCGCCTATGTGGCCGGGTCGGCAACGATGAACGGCTCGACGGTGGGCGTGTCCTTCGCCGGCTCGACGATCACTTCCGACTATTCCGCCGCGGTCAACGGGCCGCTGCAGCCCGGCGAGTCCGTCGTGCTCAGGTTCCGTGCGACGCTCGACCCGGGCCTGGCGATCGGCACGACCGTGACGAACACCGGCGTCGTGACCTGGAACGCGGCCACGCAGACGGCGAGCGCCAGCGTCTCGATCGGCGTCGGCGGCGTCCCGGGAGTCGGGGTTCTGAACGGCGCGGCCTGGCACGACGCAAACTTCGACGATGTGCAGGATGGCGTCGAACGCGCATTGGCCGGCTGGACCGCCGACCTGTATCGAGATGGCCAGCTGCTGCATTCGGCGCTCATCGACGCAGACGGTGCGTATCGGATCAGCGGCCTGGTACCGAATGACGTGAGCGGAAGTGCCTACGAGCTGCGGTTCCGCGCGCCCGGTGCGGGCGCGAGCACCGCAATGCTGGGCCGTGCGGCCTCCGCTTTCACGAACGGTCTGCAGCAGATTTCGGACATCATCGTGTCGTCCGGCGGTAATCTGCAGGACCTGAACCTGCCGATTGACCCGAACGGCGTCGTCTACAATTCGATTGCGCGCGTACCGATTGCCGGAGCGGCGCTCACCTTGCTGAATGCGGGCAGCGGCGCGCCACTCCCTGCGAGCTGTCTCGACGACGCGGGCCAGCAGGGGCAGGTCACGCTGGCGGACGGTTATTACAAGTTCGACGTCAACTTCGGCGATCCGTCCTGCCAGAGCGGCGGCGATTACCTCATCGGCATCACGGCCCCCGGGGCGAATTACGTGGCCGGGTACTCGCAGATCATCCCGCCGATATCGGATCCGTCGACCGCCGCATTCTCGGTGCCGGCCTGCCCGGGCACGGCAGACGACGCAATCCCCGGCACGATGCTCTTCTGCGAGGTGCAGCCGTCGGAGTTCGCACCGGCGATATCGGTTCCGGCGCGCAGCGCAGGCACGAGCCATCACGTGCACCTGAGGCTGGACGCCAGCCAGCCGCCGGGATCCAGCCAGATATTCAACAACCATATTCCGCTCGATCCGGAACTGAGCGGAGCAGTCGCGATTTCCAAGACGACGCCCCAGCGCAACGTCACGCGCGGACAGCTGGTCCCCTACGTCATCACGGTGAACAACACGGCCGGCCTGCTGCTGACGGACGTCAGCATCGTCGATCGATTCCCGGCTGGCTTCACCTATGTCGAGGGTTCGGCGCGCCTCGACGGCGTCCCGACCGAGCCCGCGATCATCGGCCGCGAACTGAGCTGGAGCGGCCTCGTCATGGCGGGCACCGCACAGCACACGGTGAAACTGCTGCTTGCGGTGGGCGCCGGCGTCACTGAG
The DNA here is from genome assembly GCA_035513555.1 of Steroidobacteraceae bacterium. Classification (GTDB taxonomy): domain Bacteria; phylum Pseudomonadota; class Gammaproteobacteria; order Steroidobacterales; family Steroidobacteraceae; genus SCUD01. The sequence continues at coordinate 156,816 of DATKBY010000041.1, forward strand.
GGCGAGTACGTGAACCGCGCCCAGGTGATTCATGCCGTGACCGGAAACGCGATATCGGGCGAAGCCACGGCGACAGTGCGTGTCGTACCCGACCCCACGTTCGATTGCACCGACGTGACCGGCAAGGTGTTCGACGACGCCAATCGCAATGGCCTGCAGGACGACGGCGAACTTGGCCTGCCCGGGGTGCGCGTGGTGACCGCGCGCGGCCTGCACGCGACGACCGACCAGTACGGCCGGTACCACATTACCTGCGCGATCACCCCCAACGAGGGCCGCGGCAGCAACTTCGTCCTGAAGCTCGACGACCGCACGCTGCCCAGCGGCTTCCGACCGTCGACCGACCAGGTCCAGATCAAACGCGCTACGCGCGGCAAGGCCCTGCGATTCAACTTCGGCGCGTCGATTCATCGCGTCGTAGGCATCGATCTCGCGGACGCCGTATTCGAGCCGGGGTCGACCGAAATGCGCGTCCAGTGGCGGCTACGCCTGAACATTCTCCTCGAGGAATTGCGGAAGGCGCCGGCGGTGCTGCGCCTGTCTTACGTCGCCGACACAGAAGACGCGGAACTGGTCGACCGACGCCTGGCGGCGGTCAAGCAGCAGCTGACGGACGACTGGAAGGCGATGGACTGCTGCTACCTGCTGACCATCGAGCCGGAAGTCTTCTGGCGCCTCGGCGGGCCGCCAGGACAGCCCGCCGTAACCGCGCCGGAGAGCAGGTGAACGGTATGACCAGACATCGTCATCTACTGCTGCTGCTCGGATATCTGATGGCCGCGCCAGCGGGCGCCGATCCCGTCGACGTGACCGATCTCGGAGAGCCGGTCGAGCGGCATGTTTCCGGCGACCAGACATTCAGGCAATGGGCGCAGGACCTGGCTTTGCTCGACAGCGAGCGCGGCGACCGGCTGGAAATGCGCCAGGTCGTCGGCCAACAGGTCGAGACCGTCAAGCTGAAAAACGTGGTCCCGCCGATCCGGTTCGAATCCGGCGTGGCCAGGATTCCACAGAACTATATCGACAAGCTGGCTGAGGTTCTCGAAAGAGTACGGCACCGCAGGAATGTGCGTGTCCACTTTGTCGGGCACGCGGACACTCAGCCGCTTTCGGAGGCACTCGCTCGCGTATTCGAAGACAATTCGGGCCTCTCCCGGGAGCGCGCCGGAGAGGTGGCCGAGTACTTCAAGATGGCACTCGGATTGCCGCCCGAGGCGATTGCCTACGAGTGGGCTGGCGACACGCGCCCGATCGCTTCAAACCTGACGGATGCGGGTCGTGCGCTCAATCGTCGCGTCGAAGTTGAAGTCTGGTACGACGAGATCCGGGAGGCGCTGCGCGACGAGGAGGTCGTCGTCGCCGATGACATCAGGCGCGTCAAGGTCTGCCGGATGGAGACCGTCTGCAAGCTGCGCTACCAGCACGGTCACGCACGACGGGCGCGCATCAGGAACCTCATCGTGCCGCTGCGGTACGAAGACGAGACCACCGCCGTCCCCGAGGAGTTCACGTATCAGGTGCGGCAGGCGCTCAATAACCTGCGGGACAAGGGGAATGTGGCGGTCCGCTTCATCGGCTACACCGACGACGCTCCGTTGACCGGTCGCAATGAGCGCATCTACGGCAACCATCTGTCGCTGTCAAAGGCCAGGGCGCACCGCGTCGCGCTGGCGATACAGGAATCCGCCGGACTGCCGAGTTCCGCCATCGAGAGCGAAGGCCGCGGAGCGACGCTGCCGGTCGCCTCCAACGGAACGTCGCAAGGTCGCGCACTGAACCGCCGCGTTGAGGTCGAGTTCTGGCACGACGACCCGCTACAGCAACTGCCGGACGAGCCGCAACTCTGCCCGGGGGACGGCGGAGACGAAATGGTGACCCGGGTTTACGACCCGCCCTGGGGACGGATTGCGCCGCTCGAACTTGCGAATGGCCAGCCGATCATACCGCCGGGCTATGCGGCGGACCTGCGCCGCGCGCTGGCGGATGTTGTATATCGCACCAACGCCCGGCTGAGGTTCATCGGCTACACGCGTAACGAGCGTCTCGACCGCCGCACGGCGACCGTTTACGGCGACGATATCGGACTTTCCGCGGCGCGAGCGCGCCGCACGATGGAACTATTCAAGCAGGACCTGACGCTGTCCGACGGGCAGGCCGAACACGAAGGGAGGGGTTACGTCCATTCCGACGACGTCGTGAACGCCGGATTCATCCGGGGCGAGGAATCATTCGTGCGTGTGCAGGTCGTGTACGACGAACCCGCGCCGCTCGACGATTACGAAGGTGTGGATATCACCCGCATTACCCGTGAGTTGCGCGCCAAAAGCCCTTACGAGCTCAACGTGATGCGAATCACCGTGGACGGCAAGCCAGTTGACGACCCGGGCCGCAGCTCCTCCGACATCCAGCGGTGCACCGACGTCGCGCTCGACGGCGCAAATATCCAGTTCCAGTTCGACAACCTGAAGTCGCGGCCTCGCCTCGGCGTCGCGGCGCATCCGAACGCCGTGACCGTGACGGATCTCGGCGAAGGGCGTGTCGCATCCACGGTTCGATTCCGGATGTACGACAATTACTCGAGCTTCATCGAACGGGCCGAAGTGCGCATCTTCGACCAGCGACAGTCGCTGCAGTCCGTGCCGCTCGAGATTGTCGCGCTCGACGACGCGGGCCTGGCCGAATGGCAGCCGGCCGCGGAACGCCTCGCGGGTCCCTTGGGCGAACTCAAGTTCGTGCTGCGTGCGTACGACCCAAAAGGCAATTTCGATGAAACGGAGGCGCAGCCGCTATGGCTGAATCGTGAGACCATACCCGTAATTACCGAGGATCGCACGGCCGTCGAAGCGGCCGCCGCAGATGAGCGTGAAGAGCTGGTGGCCGGGAAGCCGCCGCGCGAACTGCTGGCAGCCTACGGCGAGAGCGATCTCGCGCGGCACTACATTCCGCTCGGCAGCGGCACGGTCAACGTGCATGGCAGCGGCATACCGGCCGACCACACGGTGTGGGTGGCGGGCCGACAGGTGCCCGTGGACGAGCGCGGCAACTTCGCAGCGGAGGAAATCCTTCCTGCCGGTGCACACACGGTCGAGGTCGCGGTCCTCGACGATGCGGGCAACGGGTCGCTATACCTGCGCGACCTGGAGTTCAAGCGCAGGGACCTGTTTTACGTCGCCATTGCCGATTTCACGCTGTCGGAAAGCCGGACCAATGGGCCTGCGGAGCTGCTGCAGGGCGCGAATGCTCCCCAGGACTTCGACTCGCCGGTTGACGGCCGACTGGCCTTTTACGTGAATGGCAAGCTTAGCGAGGACTGGCGATTGACAGCGAGCGCGGATACCCGCGAGGGACCTGTGGAAGACCTCTTCAGTAACTTCCTCGACAAGTCTCCGGAATCGCTGTTCCGGCGCATTGATCCAGACAACTACTACCCGACCTTTGGCGACGACGGCGTGGTCGAAGAGACGGCCCCGACGCTCGGCAAGTTCTACGTCAAGCTCAACCGCGGCGAAAACTACGGAATGTGGGGCAACTTCAAGGTCGGCTATCTAGGCAACGAGCTGGCTCACGTAGATCGCGGTCTGTACGGTGCAAATGCGCACTACGGATCCGATGCCACGACCAGCTTCGGCGAGCGGCGATTCGCGATCGCTGGATTCGCCGCCGAGCCCGGCACGGTGCCAAGCTACGAGGAGTTCCGCGGCACGGGCGGATCGCTTTACTTCCTGCATCACCAGGACATCCTGGCGGGCTCCGAGCGCGTGCGCATCGAGATGCGCGACAAGGACTCCGGCATCGTAACGGGAGTGGTCAATCTGCGGCCCGGCATGGACTACGACATCGATTATCTGCAGGGCCGGTTGTTACTGAGCGAACCCCTCTCATCGACTGCGGACGACAACCTGCTGGTGCGAAGCAGCGGCTTGAGCGGCGACCAGGCCTATCTGGTGACGCGCTATGAATACACGCCGGGGTTTGACGAGCTCGACGCCGTCGCAGTCGGTGGCCAAGGGCATTACTGGTTCAACGACCACGTCAGGGTCGGACTGACAGCCAATACCAATGAAGAGGGGGACGCCGATAGCAGCCTGCATGCCGCGGACGTTACCCTGCGATTGAGTCCGGACTCGTGGTTCAAGATGCAGGCCGGCCAGAGCGACGGCCTTGTCTCCAATTCGTTGCGATCCGATGACGGCGGCTTCGGATTCTATGGCTATGACGACCAATCGTTCACCGATGCCGACGCAGGGGCATACCGCGCTGATCTCAGCATCGGGCTTGGCGATTTCATCGATGGCCGCAGTGGTCGCCTGACTCTGTACATGCAGAGTCTCGACGGCGGTTATTCCGGGCCAGGCATGACGACGATCGCCGATACCGAACACTACGGCGGCAGCTTCAGGATGCCGGTGACGAATCGCCTCAGCGTCGCGGCCAAGGGTGACCAGAAAATCCAGGATCAGGGGCTCGAAACCCTGGCGGTCGAAGTGGACGTGGGCTACCGATTCACGGACGAGTGGAGCGTTAGCACGGGCGTGCGCAACGACCAGCGCAAGGACTATTCACCGGTCGTGCCGCTGACTCAGGTACTGGGCGAGCGCACGGACGCGGTCGTACAGGTGGCATTTGATCCCGGCGCTTCGTGGCGCGCATACGGCTTCGTGCAGGACACGATCGAGGCAACAGGCGATCGTGAGGACAATGGCCGTATCGGCGCCGGCGGCTCCTACCGCGTCACCGAGCGCTTCAAGATGAATGCGGAAGTATCCAATGGCGATCTGGGCTCCGGCGGCAAGGTTGGCAGCAACTTTTTGTATTCCGAGCGCACGAATCTGTACTTGAATTATTCGCTGGAGAACGAGCGGACGGACAACGGGCTGCAGGCGCGTCGCGGAAACCTGGTGTCGGGCGTGAAGACACGCCTTTCCGACAGCTCAAGCGTCTATCTCGAGGAGCGTTATCAGGATTCCGGGTCGCTGACCGGCCTGACGCACGCCACGGGTATCAACCTCGTGGCCAATGAGCGCTGGAATCTCGGTGCCAACGCGGAGTTCGGTACGCTCGCGGACGGCTTGACCGGCGCCGAGACCGAACGTCAGGCGGCGGGCGTCCGCATCGGTTATGGCTTCGAGACTGTCCAGTTCTCGAGTGCGATCGAATACCGGCGCGACGATGCGCAGCAACTCGATACGAGCGTCACGGAGAGGACGGCGTGGCTATTCCGGAATAACTTCAAATACCAGCTCACGCCGGACTGGCGCGTGGTCGGGAAGCTGAATCATTCGTTCAGCGATAGCTCGCTTGGTGAGTTCTACCAAGGTGGCTACACGGAGGCAGTGGTCGGCTATGCGTATCGACCGGTGCGGCATGATCGGCTTAACGCACTCGCCAAGTACACTTACTTCTATAACGTTCCGACTACCGACCAGGTGGCGATGCAGGACACCGCGGCCGAGTTCATCCAGAAGAGCCATATCGCGGCGCTGGATCTGACTTACGATCTGACCGCGAACTGGTCGATTGGCGGCAAGTACGCTTACCGGCTCGGATCAGTGAGCCTCGACCGCGACGATCCGCAATTCTTCGACAACACGGCACACCTGATGGTGCTGCGGGCGGACTGGCAGTTCCGGAAGGGCTGGGAGGGTCTGGCGGAAGTGCGGACGCTGGAGCTGCCGGACGTCAGCGAGCGCCGCAGCGGCGCGCTGGTCGCCGTTTACCGTTACTTCGGTGATCACGTCAAGATCGGAGCCGGCTACAATTTCACGGACTTCTCCGACGACCTGACGGATCTCAGCTACGATCACCAGGGCGCGTTCATCAACCTCATCGGGACTATGTAGTGTCCTTCGCCGGCTGGCCGGCAATGTGCTGGATGAGCGGCACATCGATCGCCTGACACCGGGCAGTGGCTGCGCATTGTTGCGCGCCGCGCAGGAATGGATTCGGCAAGCGTGCGCCGCCCTGAAACTCCCGAGCAGCCAGCAGGCCACCCAGGTACTGGTAAACTGGCGTCGGAAACAGCGCTTGCGTGATAATGCCGGCGAACTCGCGCGGATCGACACCGGTCGCATGCACGATCAGCATGGCATCACGCAGGCTCTCGACGACGGCAGCCATTAGGAAATTACCCGCTGACTTGACGACATTAGCCGCGGCCGCTTCCGGCCCCAGATATTGAATCCTGCCGAGGATCTCCAGTACAGACCGTGCGCGTTCGACGGCGGCGCGCGGACCGGCCGCCGCGATCAGGAGCCTGCCGGACGCCGCCGCCTCTGGCGGTCCGAACATTGGAGCGGACACATACGCCTGGCCCAATGACTCATGTGCGCCTGCGAGCCGCTTCGCGAGGGTGTCGCTGATCGTGCTCAGGCAGACATGAATGAGTCCTGGCATGCCGTTCGTGATCAGTCGGCCGCCCTCGAACAGGACGGCGTCGACGGCCGCGTCATCGGAAAGCATGGTCAGGACGATCTCGGCCTGGCAGGCTTCTGCCGCGCTATTCACCGCGACAACCGCATCTGTCGGCAGGCCTTCAGCGCGGCCCGGAGTGCGATTCCACGCGAGGATCTCGTGGCCGGCGTGCGCAATACGCCGCGCGATGGGCTGCCCCATCGTGCCCAGACCGATCAAGCCGACTTTCAAGCCGGTCTCACCGGTTCAAGGCGGCGGTTCGCTGCCGGGTTCCTGGTCCTCAATCGGATAAGTTCGAGGTTCTGCGGGCTGAGTCGTAGGCGTCACTTCGGTGGCAGGCGCAGGTGCTGTCTGCGCCGCATGTTCGCCACTCGTATTCGTCAGGCGTCGCACCTCGGCAAGCAGCTCGTCACCGGGCGGTGGCGGCGCCTGTTTGCTCGCCAGTAACACGGCCGCGCTGTCCTCGCCGCCGTAAAAACGACGGTTCGCTTTCTTGGCGATGAAGATTCCATTGCCCTCCAGCGACACGCCGGCAAACAGTCCTTTGGCGCGGGAATAGGCATAAATCTCGGAGTCGAACGTGACGCTTGTCGATGCCATTGCCGTCCGGCCCACCGGCCCCGCTGCAACCGAGGCATCGGCGCCAAGCGTCAGCTTGCCATCGGTAATGCCCTCGATACTCTGGCGCGTGGTCAGCACTAGCACGATGTCGGCGACCTGACCGCCGGCCTGGAATCCCCAGCTGCCGCCACCGGAGTTGACGAATACCGGATTGCTCCAGTGACGCTGCGCATCCCGCACCAGCAGGACGCCGGTGCCGAAGCGCGCCCCGAAAATCAGCCCGACCTTGACATTGGCGGGGAGGATTACGAGACCTTCAGCGCGGGACAGCAACTGGTCCGGAATCTGCAGGTCCGGCATCGACTGCAATTCGCGCAGCACGAGCGCAGCGTTCTGGACGGTCGCTTCCTCGCGGGTTACGGCTGCCGCAGGGGTTCCCGCCAGCACGCCGGCGAGCAGCACCGCAACGATGAATCCAGCAGATTTCATATCGGTGTTTCCTGTTCAGAGACGGACCAATTGACCATATAAACGCTGACTGATTCCCTGGCAATCGGGCCGGATGCCGATAGTGTAGCCGTTGTGCGACGGCAGGTGGCTGATCAGGACACGGAACGCATGCGCGGCGCTCGCCAGGCGGTACCCTGGCGCTCGCCAAACCGTTACCATTCCGCTCCTGCCAGCCGCGGGAGCCCGCCTTGCACGTCGAAAAGAACCGCGTCGTTTCACTGCACTACACGCTGAAGGATGACGACGGCGTCGTGATCGAAAGCTCGAGCGGACGTCCGCCGATGAGCTATCTGCACGGCAAGAACAACATCGTCCCCGGTCTCGAACAGGCCCTCGCGGGCAAGCAGGCCGGCGACAGGATCGAGGTTTCGGTGCCGCCCGAACAGGGCTACGGCCGGCGCGACGACCGGCTGATGCAGATCGTGCCGCGCACCAAGTTTGCGGAAGTCGGGGAGCTGCAGCCTGGCATGCAGATGCGTGCGAGCGGACCCCAGGGCGCACGCGTCGTAACGATCGTCCGGGTCGAGCGCGATTTCGTGACGGTGGACGCGAACCATCCGCTGGCCGGGCGGACGCTGCATTTCTCGGTAGAGATTGCCGACGTGCGCAAGGCGACGCACGAGGAAATCTCCCACGGCCACGTGCACGGACCCGGCGGCCACAAGCATTAGCACGCTGGCCGCCACTCTGACGAGACGAGCGCTGTGATCCCCCGCCAGAACCTCCAGTTCCCCAGCAAGGAAACCGCGCTACGCGAGGATGTGCACGCGCTCGGCGGCCTCGTCGGCGAGGTGCTGCGCGACCAGGGCGGCCAGGAGCTGTTCGAGCTGGTCGAAGGCGACCGCGTCGCGGCGATCGGCCGGCGCGAAGGCAAGCCCGAGAGTGCGGTCGAGCTCGTGGTGCGCACCTCGGATCGCGCGCCGGACCAGGCTCGCGACCTGATCCGCGCCTTCAGCAAATGGTTCGAGGTGGTGAATCTCGCCGAACGAGTGCATCGCGTGCGCAGGCGCCGCGAGTACATGCTGAGGAACGACCGGCCGCAGCCCGAAGGCATCGGGGACTGCCTGTACCGCATGAAAGCGGCGGGCCTGGATGCCGGGCGCGTGCTCGAGTTGCTGGCGGGCGTGACGATCTATCCCGTCTTCATCGCGCATCCGACCGAGTCCACGCGTCGTACGATGCTGCGCAAGCAGCAACAGATCGCGGACCTGATGATCGAGCGGCTGAACCCCACGCTGACGCCGTCGGAACGGCGCTCGGTCTGGGAACGCATCCGCATGGAAGTCACGTCGAGTTGGCAGACGGAGGCGCACCCGAATGAACGCCTGACTGTCGCCGATGAACGCGAGCACGCGCTCTTCTATCTCGCGGAAGTCGTGTATCGCGTGGTGCCGGCGCTCTACGAGGAAATCGCGCTCTGGATGGAGACCGTGTTCGGGACGCTTTCCGAACTCGCCCGCATGCCGCTGTTGCTGCGTTTCGGCAGCTGGGTCGGCGGCGACATGGACGGCAATACTGAAGTCCACGCGAAGACGATCCGCGAGACGCTGCAGCGCCAGCAACAGCGGGTGATCTCCGCGTATTTCGTGGATTGCCGGGCACTGGCGGACCGGCTGTCGCAGAGCGCGGGACGGGTCGGCATCAGCGGCGAACTCGAAGCGCGCATCGCGGAATACGACATCCTGGTGCCGAAGGCGCGCGAGGCGGCCTCGACGCGTCACGACCGGATGCCGTACCGGATCTTCCTCGCCCAGGTGGCGGAACGTCTGCGGACCACCTACGACGGCCGGCCGAACCATTACGAGTCGGCCGGGCATTTCATCCGCGACATCGAACTGATCGCAACGAGCCTGCGCGCCCACCATGGCCTGCACGCAGGCCTGTTTCCCGTCGAGCGGCTCCTGTGCCGCGCGCGCACCTTCGGTTTCCACCTCGCGACGCTCGACGTGCGGCAGCACGCATCCGTGCATCGCGACGTCGTGCGCCAGGGGCTCGGGCGGGCGGACTGGTACGAGACCGGACCGGCGCTGCGCTCGAGAGCGCTCGGCGATTCGCTGACCCGCGACCTCGGCCCGGCGGGCGCCTTCGATGCGGTCGGCCGCCGCACGCTCGCGGTGTTCGAGGCCATGATGCAGGCGCGCTTCAAATACGGAGAGCGCGCGATCGGCCAGTACATCGTGAGCGGCACCGAGGCGCCGGACGACGTTCTGTCGGCGCTGCTGCTCGCCCGCTGGGCCAACATCACCGATCGCAGGACGCGCGAAGTGCCGCTCGACGTCGTTCCGATGCTCGAGTCCGTGGCGGCGCTCGAATCGGCCGGACCGGTGCTCGGCGAGCTGCTCGCGGAGCCGAGTTACCGGCGCCACCTCGACGCGCGCGGCGGTTGCCAGACCGTGCTCGTCGGGTTCTCGGAAAGCACCAAGGCGGTCGGCATCGCGGCTTCGAGGCATGCCATCTATCAGGCACAGGCCGAGCTGGTGAAGTCCGCCACCGACGCTGGAGTCGAACTCAGCCTGTTCTACGGCCGCGGCGGCACGGCGAGCCGGGGAGGCGGGCCGCTGGACAAGCTGGTCCAGAGCGCGCCCGCCGGCTCGACCCGCGGTCGGCTGGTTGCGACGGAGCAGGGCGAGGGCATCAGCAACAGTTACGGACTGCGGCGAATCGCCTTGCGCACTTTCGAAAAGGCGGTGTTTGCGGTGATGCTCGATCGCTTCGAATCGCCGGTTCCCGCTGCGGAAGCAGCGCGGCTGCAGTCATTGATGCGCACGATCGCGGACGCAAGCCGTGCGCGTTATCGGGGTCTCGTGTTCGAGCGGCCGCAATTCGCGCAATATTTCCGGGACGTGACGCCGATCGACGTGATCGAACGCATGCAGATCGGGGGCAGGGTCGCGCACCGCGAAGGCGAAGGGATCGAAGGATTGCGCAGCGTGCCTTGGGTGTTCGCATGGACGCAGAGCCGGCACGTGCTGCCCGGCTGGTTTGGCGTCGGCACCGGGCTCGACGCCGCGGCGCGCGAGCACGGCGCCGCGTCGCTGGCAAAGGCATGGGCCGGCTGGCCATTTCTCGTCAACCTGCTGGATGACGTGGAACTCGACCTGGTGCGTGCGGATCTCGAGATCGCCTCGCATTACGACGGGCTCGCCGAAGGCGACGTCAGAAGTACCGTCGAGGAGATCCGCCGCGAGCACGCGCTCACGTCGCGCTGGGTGACGTGGATGAAGGGAGAAGTAGACCTGCTCGACAGTCGCCCGCAGATGCAGCGCTCAACGATCCTGCGGTCGCCTTACCTCGATCCGGTGCATCTGATGCAGGTCGACCTGCTGCGGCGCTGGCGGGCCGGCGGGCGGAATGACGCCGCCCTGTTCGATGCACTGCTCGCGAGCGTCAGCGGAATAACGCTCGGTCTGCAGGCGACTGGCTGAAACGGACGGAGGGCGCATGGGCGAACTGGTCGCACTGACGGAACCGCAGCATTCGGTTTGCGTGTATTGTGCGTCGAGTCGCGCCTGCGATGCCCGTTACCACGACGTCGCACGGCGCCTCGGCGGTCTCCTGGCCGGCGCGGGCTGGTGCATTGTCTACGGGGGCGGCCGCTCCGGATCCATGGGCGCGCTCGCGGAAGGCGCGCTCGCCGCCGGCGGGCGCGTCGTCGGCGTAATTCCGAAGTTCATGATCGATCTCGAATGGGGCCACGACCGGCTGTCCGAACTGCATGTGGTCGAGGACATGCGCACGCGCAAGCACGGCATGCTGACGCGCGCCGAGGCGGTCGTCGCGCTCGCGGGCGGGACCGGCACGCTCGAGGAACTGCTGGAAGCGCTGACGTTGAAACGGCTCGGACTGTACCTCGGCCCGATAGTGATCGTGAATACGGACGGATATTACGATCCGCTGCTGGCGCAGCTCCGCGCGGCGATCGATGGCCGATTCATGGATGTGCGCCACGACGACATGTGGACCGTCGTGCCGGACCCGGAGAGCGTACTGTCCGCGATCATGGCGGCGCCGCAGTGGAACGCGGGCAACCGGGATTTCGCGCTCGCGCGCTGAATCGGCTAAAATTCGCGAATGAACGAAGAACGACCGGGCGACCCGCAGATGGATGCGGGAGCCCTCTATCGCGAAGACATATTCACCGACCAGCGCGTCGGCACCGTCCGGCGCCTGACGCCGGTGACCTCCGATGGCGCCGACGACCCGTCGCGGCCGACCCTGTTCGTCGGCCAGGCTACCGTCATGACGCCGATGGGTTCGCTGCCGCTGTCGTTCGAGCTGAACGGCAAGACCTTGTCCGAGGCCGTGGCGGGCTTCGGGCCTGCGGCCCAGCACGCAATCGAGGATGCGGCGCGCGAACTGCAGGAATTGCGCCGCCAGGCGTCGTCGTCGATCGTGATTCCGGACGCCGGCGCAGCCGCGGGACTGAAAGGTATGGGCGGCAAGGGCGGACTGCAGATTCCCTGAAAGGGGTTGAAAGGGGTCGCATCCCCTTCCAAAAAAAGGGGTCGCATCCCCTTCGCTAAGGGGTTCGGATTGGCGTGGCTTTCCATTGCGAAGGGGATGCGACCCCTTTTGTCAGGGGTCGGTCAGGTATTTCGCCAGCCAGGCGTGCACTTCCTGGTAGAAGTACCGGCTGTTCTCGCCCTTCAGTATCCAGTGATTCTCGTCGGGGAACAGCACAAGGCGGCTCGGCACCTGCTGGCGTTTCAGCACGGTCCAGAACTCCAGGCCGTTGTTGTACGGGACCCGGAAATCCCGCTCGCCGAATGTGACGAGGATCGGCGTGCGCAATTTCGTCGAGCGCCAGAACGGGCTCTGCTCACGCCACGCGGAGCGCCCCTCCCACGGCGGTCCGTCGAGATTGCGTTCGCGCGAATACGCGATGTCGCTGGTCGCCCACTGTGACTTGAGGTCGTACAGGCCGGCGTGGCTCACGAGCGCACGGTAACGCGTCGTCGTGACGGCGAGCCAGTTCGCGAGGTGTCCGCCGTAACTGGCGCCGCCTGCGGCCAGCCGGTTCGCATCGATGAAGGGATAGCGGCGGATCGCTTCGTCGGCTGCCTGGTTGATTTCGTCGGCCGGGCCTGCGAGCGGATCGCCCTGGATTTTTTGCGCGAACGCCTCGCCGAAGCCGGTCGATCCCGAATAGTTCGGCATCAGGACGATGTAACCGGGCGCTGCCAGCAGGTGGTAGTTCCAGCGTACGAAGAACAGGTCCTTGATCATCGTGTGAGGACCGCCGTGGATCATCACGAACAGCGGGTACTTCCGCGTCGGGTCGAAGCCCGGCGGGAAGACGACCAGGTTGTGGATCTGACGGCCGCGCTTCGACCTGAACGTGAACTCCTGTACTGGCTGCCAGTCGATCGCCGCGGCGCGCGCGGTGTTGAATCCACTGAGCGGCCGGCGTTCGCCGCTCACAGGATCGATACGGGTCACTTCCGCCGGATTGACGGCGCTCTCCCAGTTTGCAACGACGACCGGACCGGCATCGCTTTCCCTGACCTGGATCGCGCTGATCGTGCCGCGATCGAGCCGGCCGACTTCGCGCACCTCTCCGCCGTTCGCGGGCACCGAGTAAAGACGGTCATGCCCGGCATCTTCGGCCAGGAGGAAGATGCGTTCGCCGTCGGCCGTCACCGCGAAATCGCCGACCGAACGGTGGAATCCGAATGCAACTGGCCGCGGCTCGGTGCTCGCCCAGTCGAAGCGGACCAGACGCTCGTCGTTGTACACGAAGCGTGTCTGCGGCGTCTGGCGCGCGTACAGCGCCGATCTGTCCGGCGCGAACGCTGGCGCCGAGTAACTGCCTTCCGCACCGGTGAGCCGGCGCGGCTCGCCGCCGCCGGCCGGAATCACGTACAGCGACTGCAGCACGTCGGCATGCGCGGCCTGGTCACGCCCGGTCGTCGCCGTGAAGACGATTGCGCTGCCGTCGGGCGACCATGCGGTTTCCAGAATTTCCCCTTCGTTGCCGAGATCGCCGCCAAAACCGCGATTGCCGGCGACGTCCGTGCCGGCCAGCAGGTCAGCCGCTTCGGCGTCGAGTCCGAGGATCTGCAGCATCAATGTCGGCCGCCGCTCGTCCAGCCACCGATCCCAGTGCCGGATCGGAAAGTCCTCGTACGCCCGCGCGTTGTACTTGCGGGCTTTGCGCTCCTCGATCTGCTGGCGGTTCTGGGCGTTATCCGCTGCGTCGGGAAAGACCATGCTGACGAACAGGATCGCCTCGCCGTCCGGGCGCCACGACGGGCGGCTGGCACCGGTCGAGACATTCGTCACGCGCTCGGCCTCGCCACCGGACGCGATGTCCAGTACATAGATCTGCGACTCGTCCATGCCTTCACGCTTGGCGGCAAAGGCGATGCGCCGCGAATCCGGACTCCACGCCGGATTGGATTCGGCAGTGGTGCTGAACGTGAGGCGACGCGGCGGCGCACTGCCGTTGGCCGGAATGAGCCACAAGTCGCTCGATTTCTTCGCGTCGTCGTAGGCGGGCTCCGTGACCGGCACGACGATAAGGCGGCCGTCCGGCGACAGCGCCGGTCGGCCGACGCGTTTCATCAGCCACACGTCCTCATGCGTGATCGGGCGCTTGCCCGGCGTTTCGGCGGCCATCGCCGTCGTGATCGACAGTGCCAGCAGCAGGCAGGTCAGGCGCAGTTTCATGCTATCCCCCGGAAGTGATCGCGGCGGTTCAGGCGCGCCATTGCCGGGCGCGCACGTTCTGCAGAAGCCAGGGCTGCTCGGCGACGAGACGTTCGTTGAACAGCTCGCCACGTCCCTGCAGCGGAGTCCACTCGGTGTAGGCGCCGACCAGCGTACCCAGGTAAGGCCGCGCGATCTCGAGCACCTCGCGGAAGTCGATCTCGTCCGCCTCGCGCAATCCCTCCTGCGGGTGGCGGACGGCCCACAGGGTCGCGCCGAGCGCGCCAGCCGCGACCTGCAGGCAGGTGGCATTCGTATACGGCACGTGCCGCCGCGCTTCGGCGATCGAGAGCTGCGAGCCGAACCAGTAGGCATTCCTCGAGTGGCCCGCAAGCAGTACGCCGAGTTCGTCCATGCCGGTCACGATCTCGCTGCGAATGATCCGCCGCGTCGGCTGGGGCATCCAGCCGCGGCCTTCCAGCTCGAGCGCGGAGAGCATCGCATCGTCGCAGGGGTGATAGACGAACATCACCGTCGGGCGGTACTCGATCTTCGAAGCCTGGCGCAGGGTCAGGTAATCGGCGATCGAAAACACTTCGTCATGCGTCATCAGCAGTCCCTGAAAACCGCCGGACGAAGGCAGCCAGCTGCGCGCGAATGTTGCGCCGCCCGGGCGGTGCAGGTAGACCGACCCGCAGCGCGGGCGGTGCCAGTGCGAGCCTGCCGGCTTGGCGTGCTCCGACGTGCCGAGCGACAGCTCGCAAGGCTGCATCAGCTCGTCGATGAAGCCGTCGATCGACCAGGTATTGACGAATTCGTTCGGACGCTTCGGCCGGTCGGTCGCCTGCGTGTCGCGCTCGGAGATCTGGATCAGCGTGACGCCGATGTCGCGGGCGAGCGTGGCCCAGCCTGCGGCGTCGGCCGGCGTCTCGAGGCTGCGGCCGGACCCGCTGGCGAGGTCGAGCAGCGCCTGCTTGACGAAGTGCGAAACAAGCCCGGGATTCGCGCCATGATCGACGACTGCGGTCGGCGCGTCGGGCTTCAGCCGCCGTCCGAGCTTCAGCATGTCCTCGCGCGTCCGGAAGTTCGTGCGCTCGCGCATGGTCAGCATAGGGTTGTCGAATACGCCCGGCCAGGGCTCGATCGACGTGTCGACATACAGCACGCCATGCGCAGCGCACCATTCCACCAGATCGAGGCTCGAGACATCGACCGAGAGATTGAGCAGCAGATCGCCCGGCTTCAGGCGGCGGCGCAGTTCGCGCTGGTAGGTCGAGGGCTTGAGGTGGCAGTGGACGAACCGTGCCTGGTTCGCGGCGGCGAGCGCACGGCCCTGTTCGCTCGCTTCGAGCACCGTCAGTCCGTCTTCGGGCAATTGCAGATGCCGGCGCAGCAGTGGCAGCATCGCCTGGCCGATGCTTCCGCAGCCGACCATCAGCACGCGGCCCGGGAATTCGGCGGTTTCGATACGATTGGATGGCACAGCGGAACCCTAGCAAAGTGCCGACGCGTGCGCACGTCAGCCGCCGGCGGCGCATAATCGGCGCCATCCGGCGGAGGGATCGACATGCGAAGGATGGCAGCGGTATTCCTGTTATTGACGATGTCGGCGATCGCCGCCGACCTGCCTCGCAGCCCGGCGCCGGCTGGCGTCGTGCTTTACTTCATCGCACCGCAAGATGGCGCGAAGGTCTCGAATCCGGTGACGGTCCGCTTCGGCCTGAAGGGCATGGGCGTCGCGCCGGCCGGCATCGCCATGGCGGAAACCGGACACCATCACCTGCTGATCGACGCGACGGTGCCGCCTTTCGATCGGCCCATTCCGGCCGACGACCGCCACGTGCATTTCGGCAAGGGCCAGACGGAAACCGTCGTGACCCTGACTCCCGGCCGCCATCGACTGCAACTGCTCCTCGGCGATCACCTGCACTTGCCGCACGAACCGCCGGTCATTTCGACGCCGATCACGATCACCGTGGAATGATGCCGTTGCGCATCGCCGGCCTCGCCCTCGCCTACTTCGGCGCGGCGGAACTGGCGCGCTGGCTTGCGCTCGCGGGCGGCGCGGCGGTGCCGATCTGGCCAGCCGCCGGCATCGCTCTCGCGGGCCTGCTCGCGTTCGGCCCACGCTGCTGGCCCGGCATCTGGTTCGGCGCATTTGCCTCCGATTTCCTGCATCGTAGCTTCGGCGCCGGCGTCGAGCCGGATCTGGCGCTAGCGAGCCTGCCGGTCGTGATTGCGAGCGCCGGGAGCCTCCAGGCGCTCGCCGGCTGGTGGCTGACGCACCCGCTGTTGGACAAGACCGTACCGCTCGGCGCACCGGCGGATTCGTTCCGTTTCCTTGCGCTCGGCGGCCCGGTCGCCTGTCTCGTCGCTGCGACCATCGCGATTGCCGCGCAGACGGTTCTCGGAGGCGTTGCACCCGCAGGCCAGCAGGTGCGGTGGCTGGACTGGTGGGTGAGCGACGTCATCGGCGTGCTGCTCGTCGCGCCCCTGCTGTTCGCGGTCATGGCGCGCGTCCGCAGCCGCCGCGGCTGGCGTGCGCTGCAGATCGGGGCTCCATTGCTCGTGACGGCGGGGCTGATTGCTGGCGTGCAGATCTGGTTCGAACGCATCGCCGGACCGAGCGCGCTTGCGCCGGTGCTGCAGACCGTTTCGCTGCTCACTGCCTTCCTGGTTGCATTTGCGACGTTGACTGCCGCGGGCCGCACGGCCGCGATCGAATCCGAGGCCGCGCGCCGGACCACGGAGCTTGCGCGCGAGCTGGCTGCGCGGCACGCAGCGGAAGGCGAGGCGCGTGTCAGCGAGCAGAGCTTCGCCGTGACGCTCGATTCCATCGGCGATGCCGTCATGACGACGGACATCGACCGCAGCATAACGCGCATGAACCCAGTCGCGGAACAACTCACGGGCTGGCGCAATGACGACGCACGGGGACTGCCCGTGCACGAGGTGTTCCGGATCATCAACGAACACACGCGCGAGCCAGCCGTGATTCCGATAGATGCGGCGCTGCACGCCGGCGCCGTGCAGAGCCTGGCCAACCATACGATTCTCGTCGCGCGCGACGGTACCGAGCGCAGCATCGCGGACAGCGCGGCGCCGATCCGGGACGCGAAAGGGGCCATCATCGGCGTGGTCCTGATCTTCCGCGACGTCACGCGGGAACGCGTGGCAGCGAAGGCCCTCGAGCAGAGCGAGGCACGCTACCGGCAATTCGTCGAACTGGCGCCGTTCGGCGTGCTGGTGCATAGCGGCGGGCGCTTTGTCTTCGTGAATCCGAAGGTCGTGGAAATGGTTGGTGCGAAGTCGGCCGAGGAACTGATCGGCAGACCGGTCTTGGATTTCATCCATCCGTCGAATCATGCGGCGGTACGCGAGCGCTTCCGTGCTCTCGCCGAGCGCCAGCAGGCGGTGCCGCCGATGGAGGAGCGGTGGGTGCGTCTTGACGGCCGCATCGTCGAAGGCGAAGCGACGGCCGTGCCCTACGAATTCGACGGCAAGCCGGCTGCGCTCGTGCTGGTGAGGGACGTGTCGGCACGAAAAACGGCGGAACTGCAGCTTGACCGGTTCTTCAACCTGGCCCTGGACATGCTGTGCATCGCGTCGAACGAGGGGTATTTCACGCGGGTCAATCCGGCCTTGTGCAACGCTCTCGGCTGGACGGCGGACGAGCTGACGACACGGCCGTTCATGGACCTCGTGCATCCGGAGGACCGTGCCGCGACGGAAGCGGAACTGGAGCATCTCGTACGCGGCCAGCCGACGCTCGATTTCGACAACCGTTACCGGTGCCGGGACGGCTCCTGGAAATGGCTGTCGTGGCGCGCCCAGCCGGTAGCGGACGAAGGCCTCATCTATTGCGCAGCCCGCGACGTGACCGAGGGCAAGCTTGCCGAGGCGGCGCGTGAACGGCTGAATGCGGAGCTCGATGCAGCCCGCCGCGAGGCGGAACAGGCGAGCCGTGCCAAGTCGCAGTTCCTGGCGACGATGAGCCACGAGATCCGCACGCCGCTGAACGGCGTCATCGGCATGACCGGGCTCCTGCTCAAGACCGATCTGTCGGAACAGCAGCGAAGCTATGCCCGGGCGGCGGAGGAGTCGGCCGAGGGACTGCTCGACGTGATCGAGGACGTGCTGGACTTGGCCAAGATCGAGGCGGGAAAGATCGAGATCGAGACCATTGATTTCGACGTGTGCGAGGTTGTGGAAGCCGCCGCCGGCATGGTCGCGGTGCGCGCTGCGGCCAAGGGGCTCGAGGTCGCCAGCATCGTCGATCACGACCTGCCCGCGCGCGTCAGCGGCGATCCGTCGCGGGTCCGG
>DATKBY010000042.1:0-5113 GCA_035513555.1 Steroidobacteraceae bacterium
CTCGCCACTTTCGCAGTCGGCTTCATCGTGCGGCCGCTCGGTGCCTTGCTGTTCGGCCGTATCGGCGACCTGACCGGGCGCAAGAACACGTTCCTCGCAACTTTGACGCTGATGGGCGTGGCGACCGTGCTGGTCGGCGTACTGCCGGGCTACGAGTCGATCGGCATCGCGGCGCCGGTCACGCTCGTGATCCTGCGGATCCTCCAGGGGCTCGCGATCGGCGGCGAGTTCGGCGGCGCCATCGTTTACGTGGCCGAACATGCGCCGGTGGACCGGCGCGGCCTGCATACGAGCTGGATTCCGGCGACGGCAATAGGCGGGTTCCTGCTCTCGCTCGTCGTGATCATGGCGACGCGCTCGGCGATGACGCCGGAGAACTTCGCCGGCTGGGGTTGGCGCGTGCCGTTCCTGGTTTCGATCGTCCTGCTCGGCATCTCGCTCTGGATACGCCTGCGCCTGCACGAGAGTCCGGTGTTCCGGCGGATGAAGGAGTCCCGCTCGCTGTCCCGGGCGCCGTTGCGTGAGCTGTTCCTGCAGTGGCGCAACGTCCGCTATCTGCTGGTCGGCACCTTCGGCTGCGTCGCCGGGCAGGCGGTGCTGTTCTACACGAGCACCTTCTATGCATTCTTCTTCGTCGAGCGCATCGCGCGCGTGGACGGTGCCACGGTGACACTGCTTGCCGGCTGCGCGCTCACCCTCGGGGTGCCGCTCATCCTGCTGTCGGGCTGGCTCTCCGACCGCATCGGCCGCCGGCCCGTCCTGCTCGGCGGCCTGCTGCTTGCGGTGCTCGGCTATTTCCCGCTGTTCGAGGCCTTGCTGACGGCGGCAAATCCCGCGCTCGCCCGGGCTCAGCAGGAATCGCCGGTGGTCGTTCATGCTGCGGATGACGATTGCTCGCTGCAGTTCGACCCGCTCGGCAACCGGCGCTATGACGCGCGCTCCTGCGACATCGTCAAGTCGCTGCTCGCGCGCACGGGCGTCGGCCACGCGACGGTGCCGCTGGCCGCGCCCGGGCCGGCGCGCCTCGACATCGGCGGAGAATCGATCGTCGCCCCCGATCCGTCGGTGCTTGCGGGCGATGAACTCGCGGCGGCCGTCGCAGAGTTCCAGTCCGGCGCGCAGCAGGCGCTGGAGGCCGCCGGTTACCGCGCGCAGGCGGATCCCGAGGCCATCGACCGCCCGCGCGTGGTCGGCATCCTCGTGCTGCTGCTCCTGATCGCGGCGCTGTGCACCGGTTCGTACGGCGCGCTCCTCGTGGAGCTGTTTCCGGCGCGCATCCGCTATTCCGCGGTCTCTTTCCCGCAGAACTTCGGCAACGGCTGGTTCGGCGGCTTGCTGCCGGCCGTCGCTTTCACGATCGTCGCGGCCACCGGCAACGTGTTCGCCGGCCTCTGGTATCCGGTGGGCGTGGCCGCGCTCTGTTTCGTGGTCGGCGCGCTTGGCCTGCCGGAGACGCGTGGCCGCCCCGTCGAGTGAGGCGCGCAGGCGAGCGTTGCCGCCAACGCGGCACGGCCAGTCATGCAGCGACCGGTGGCGCCACTTGTACCCGGTTGCGGCCGGCGTTCTTTGCGACATAGACCGCCGCGTCCGCGCGGGCAACCAGGTGCTCGCCCCAGACGCCGAGCGTATCGCTGGTCGCGACGCCGATGCTGCAGGTCAGGCTGATCGGCGGGCCGAAGCCATTGACCTCGAGTTCCGCCACGCGCAGGCGGATGCGCTGTGCGATTGCGTTTGCCGCTGCCGCATCGGCGCTGCTCAGGATCACGACGAACTCCTCGCCGCCATAGCGACCGATCACGTCGGACTGCCGCAGCTCGGACTGTATCGGCGTGATGACCGCCTTCAGGCAGGCATCGCCGGCGAGATGCCCGCGCGTGTCGTTGATGGACTTGAAATGATCGAGATCGATGAAGAGCAGCGCGATCGGCAGACCGCGTGCCTGGGCACGACGACAGGCAGCATCCAGGCGCTCGATCAGCGAGCGCCGATTGAGCACGCCGGTCAGCGGATCAGTCTGCGCGCGCCGCTCGGCGTCCGATAGTGCGAGACGTTGCTCGCGCAGCCGGTCGGCGACGCCGAGAGCGACCAGGATCGCCGCGGCGACCATCGACAGCGGCAGTCCGTAGTGCACCAGCGGCTCCGCGTTGCCGACCAGGAAGCTGGCGGCGGTCGCGATCGTGAAGATCTCGAGCAGGCCCCAGGCGAGCAGGAACCAGCCCGCCGCCCGGTTGCCGCGCCGCCAGGCAAGGAAGGCGACGACCAGCGTGAAGATCGCGACGCCGACAAAGATCAGGTTGCCTATCGGCGCGACCAGTCCGCCGGCGCCGACCAGATGCGCGAAATTCGCGAACGCGAGGACGACGAAAACGATCGCGAGCCAGCCGAAGACGCGGTAAATGCGCGGCGAGTACCGGCGCAGATCCGCGATCTCCCGCGCGAACAGGCAGGCTGCGGCGCCGGAGAGCGCCGCTGGCACGTTCCAGGCATGTGCATGAAATGCGCGCGTGAACGTGAAGCCCGGCCAGTCGAAGCCCTGGCCCGACAGGAAGACGATGTAAAGCGCCTGCAGCGAGAACAGCGTCGCGTACAGGAGCAGCAGCCGTTCCTGCAGGACGAACCAGATCACGAGGGCTGCGAGCGCCATGGACATCAGCGCGCCGAAGGCGAGCGCGATCATGCGCGCATGCCCGGCGCTCTGCGCGAGAGTTTCGTTGAATGGTGCGAGCGCAAACTGGAGCGTCTCGGCGCCACGGCCTTCCGCAACTATGCGCACGTACAATGGCGTATCCGCAGCCAGCCCGTCGGGAAGCGCATAGAGCACAGTCTGTTCGCCGCGGAAGGCGGACAGGACGGCAGCAACCGGCAGCGGGCCACTTTCATCGGCGCCCGGTCGATAGACCTGCAGCGTCAGGTGGCGACCCTGGCGGACGCGAAGCGCGGGCATGGTGTTCCCGGCCTCAATCCCTTCCGTCGCCCGCAGGCGCAGCCAGAAAGCCGGCGCGCTCATGCGTGATTCGACGTAGTCGTAGGGACCGAACCGGGCATCGAGCGAGCCGTCGGTGACATCTGCCACATCTGCGATGCCGTGGGCCGCGGGGAGTGCCGTGACTTCGAAGGCCGCGGCCGGCGATTCAGCGGCGACCAGGGCGTGCCATCCAAGCAGACAGACGACGGGCAGATAACGCAAGGCAGACACCCTCCGTGCTTGTCGCAGAGTACCGTATGGGCGGGCTATTTCTCCGACTCCAGGGCCTGAAGTGCGTTCCGCCTGACATAACGAAAGGCCCCTTGTGCGCGCAAGGTGCTCGGTGTCAAGCTCGGAGTTGCAACGCAACTGCAGCGCGATTCCACCCCCGCTGGCCGTCGTTCGTCGCAAGGCGCTGGCTCCGCCGACCGGGTTCCGGAATAGTCGGGTCCAGGGTTCAGGGAGACGGCGCGATGGGCAAATGGATTCGCAGGATCGCAGTCGGCCTGTTGGTCGTACTGGTCATTTCCCTCGGCGCGCTTGCAGTCGCCATCAGTCGGAATGACGCCTGCGGCCCCGCGCCAGCCCGCGCCGTGGATGCCACGCCCATGAAGGCCGTCGTCCGCCGCTGCTACGGCCCACCCGACGTCCTCGCAATCGAGGACATCGAAAAGCCGGTACCCGAGGACGACCAGCTCCTGGTCAGGGTGCATGCTGCCAGCGTCAATCCCGCGGACTGGCACCATGTTCGCGGCGAGCCTTACATAATGCGCCTGGACTCAGGCTTCGGCACACCCAAAGATGTCCGCGTCGGGATCGACTTTGCCGGCACGGTCGAGGCCGTCGGCAAGGACGTTACGCGATTCAAGCCGGGCGACGAAGTTTTCGGCGGCAAGATCGGCGCCCTCGCCGAGTACATCACGATCAATCAGGACGGCAACCTGGCCGCCAAGCCGGCGAACCTCAGCTTCGAGGAGATGGGCGCCGTCAATGTCGGCGCGCTCACGGCGCTGCAGACCCTGCGCGACCGCGCGCAACTGAAACCCGGCCAGAGAGTCCTCATCAATGGCGCCTCCGGCGGCGTCGGCACGTTCGCCGTGCAGATCGCCAAAGCGCTCGGTGCGGAAGTCACGGGTGTCTGCAGTTCGAGGAACGTAGAACTCGTGCGCTCCCTCGGCGCCGATCACGTCATCGATTACACGAAGGAGAATTTCACTCAGACCAGCGAGCGGTACGACGTCGTCATGGACAACGTCGCCAATCGCGACATCCTCGAGATCCGGCGCATCCTCAAACCGGGCGGCAAGCACCTCATCATCGGCGGCGGCGGTCCCGACGCCGATCCGTGGATTGGCGCGATCAAGGCGCCGCTCAAGGGATTCGTGGTGTCCTGGTTCGTGGACGAGGACATCGCCTTCTTCCTCTCCCACGTGAGTGCGGAAGACCTCGCGACGATCGCCGGGCTCATGGAGCAGGGGAAGGTCCGGACGGTGATCGACCGGCGCTATCGGCTGGCGGAGGCCGCGGAGGCGATGCGCTACCTCGAGTCGGGGAGGGCGAGGGGGAAAGTGATTGTGACGATCGATTAGTGGCGAATGTCGTTTGATCACACCGCCACACGAAGCATCGGATTACGGCCGAAAATTCCAATGAGGACCAATCCTGATCCAGGTCATCGCTTGCAGGTCAGGGCATGTATTGCCGGAATATTGAGGATCTGATCGGTTCCGAACGCGAAGCACTTGGCGAAGGCTGGAAAAGCCGACGCTTCCTTCTGGCTGAGAATGGGCTGCCGTTCTCAGTGCATGAAACCACTGTGGCCGCGGGCAGCGTGCTGCGATTCAACTACCGCGACCATGTCAGTGCGACCCGGCACGCTTTACGTGGCGCGGATCGGCGACGATCACAGCCTGCGCACCGAGGAAGATACCCGCTTCCTGTGCATTTTCCAGCCGGCACCGGTCGGCCGGGAAAAGGCGACCTGACGCGGCCCCAGCGGAGCTGTTCACGGGCTGGGGCCGGTCGGGCGCAGTAGCGCAGCTGCCGGTCGAGGCCGGCGCGATTCACCGTTTCCATTCGCACGCCGGCGAGCAGCCGAAGTCTGCTGCGCCTTGGCGAATTCCGCGGCGACGACCGGCCGTCCGAAGT
>DATKBY010000043.1:0-61801 GCA_035513555.1 Steroidobacteraceae bacterium
GGCATATCGGTCTATGACCGAGAGAGCGGCCGCTTCCTGTTCCATCGCGGCCCGGTGTTCGCGCAGCTCGTCATGGCCGACGAGGTCAACCGTGCAACGCCCAAGGCGCAGAGCGCGCTGCTCGAAGCCATGGAAGAACGCCAGGTCACCGTCGACGGCGAGTCGCATGCGCTGCCGGAGCCGTTCTTCATCGTCGCGACGCAGAACCCCTCGTTCCAGGTCGGCACATTCCCGCTGCCGGAATCGCAGATCGACCGGTTCCTGATGCGCATCGAACTCGGCTACCCGGGGGCGGCGCACGAGCGCCAGCTGCTGCGGGGACGCGACCGGCGCGACCTGCTCGCGGATCTGCCCGCGGTCATGGATCCGGCGTCGATCCCGGCGTTGCAACGGCGTGTCGTCGAAATCCACGCAAGCGACGCGCTGCTCGATTACATCCAGGCGATCGCGCGCGCCTCGCGCGACGGATCGCAGCACCAGGCCGGGCTGTCGCCGCGCGCCGTGATAGCGCTGCTGCGCGCGGCGCAAGCCTGGGCATTCCTGCACGGGCATGCCGGCGTGCTGCCGGACGACCTGCAGGCCGTGCTGCCGGCAGTCGTCGGCCATCGGCTGCGGCCGCGCGATACGGCGGACGCGCGCGACCCGAACGAGATCGCGGCGGCGCTCCTGAAATCGGTGCCGATACCCTGACGGGCGCCCTCATGCGCTTCAGCGGAATCCCGGGTCGATGGGCGCGCGAATGGATCCGTCGACGCCAGGAACCCGACCGCGGACCGGTGACGCTGCGGCGCGGCCGAATCTACATCCTGCCTACCGGCCTCGGCATCGCGTTCGGCGTGATGCTGTTTGCGATGCTGCTGGGTTCGCTCAATTACGCAAACAATCTGGGCCTCGCCCTGACCTTCCTGCTGGCCGCCCTCGGGCTGGTCGCGATGCAGGCCTGCCACCGTAATCTCGAAGCGCTGATCGCCCGCGAGGCCGGCAGCGAGCCGCCCTTTGCCGGCCAGGATGCCGTATTTCGCATCGCACTCGCCAATCCCGGCCGTGCGACGCGCCGCGATCTCGAAACCGGCAGCGCGGCGGAACCGGTTTCGGTCTGCGCCGGCGGCGAAACCACGGTCGCACTGCGCGTGCCGACCGAGCGCCGCGGTCACCTCGTTCTCGATCGCGTCGAGATCGCGACGCGGTTTCCCTATGGCCTGTTCCGGGCGTGGGCCGTCCTGCATCCGGGCCTGCGGTGCATCGTCTACCCACGCCCTGCGCGCGAAGCGCCGCCGCCTCCGGCCGTGCCGGGTGCGGCGGGCAGCGGCGCGGTGCGCCGCGGCAAGGACGATTTCGCGGGCCTGAAGGACTACCACCCCGGCGATCCGCCGCGCCACATCGCATGGAAAGCCTATGCGCGCGCAGGCGAACTGCTGGTCAAGGAATTCAGCGGCGACGCACAGCCGATGCCAGTCTTCGATCTCGCCGATGCGCCGGGCGCCGACCTCGAGACCCGGCTTGCCGTGCTCGCCCGCTGGATCGTCGATGCGCATTCGCGCGGCGAGACATTCGGACTGCGGCTGCCCGGCGTCGACCTGCCCCCGCGGCCAGGCGACACGCAGCGCCGTCGTTGCCTGACGGCGCTCGCGGAGTTCCAGGCGCCGGAGCCCGTCCATGTCTGACCGTCCCCGCGAATTCCGGCGCCTCGCCTGGACGATGGGCGGCCTGCTCGCGGCGCTCGCCCCGCACCTGCTGCATCTTCAGGGCTGGGTCACCGTATTCGTGCTCGCGATCGCGGCGTGGCGTCTGGTCGCCGAGCGCCGCGGCTGGCGCCTGCCGGGCGCGTTCCTGCGTGCCGTGGTCGCGACCGGCGTCACGGCAGGCGTCTTCTTCAGTTACGCCACGATCACCGGGCTCGACGGCGGCACGGCGCTGCTCGCACTGATGTCGGCGCTCAAGCTGCTCGAGACGCGTGCGCCGCGCGACCACGTCGTGCTGGTCTTCATCGGCTGGTTCCTGTGCCTCGCGTCCTTCCTGTATGCGCAGGACATCGCGACCGTCGCCTGGGTGCTGCCGACCGTCTGGCTGCTGGCGGCCGCACTGTTGCCGGCGGCTCGCAGCGGCGGCGGCGGCCCGCCGCTCGCGCCATTCCGGACGACCGGCGCGATGCTGCTGAAGGCCGCTCCCATCGCGCTCGTGCTCTTTCTTTTCTTTCCGCGCATCGCCGGCAGCTTCTGGGGTGCGCCGTCGACGGAGCGCGCATTGACCGGACTGACCGAAGAGATGTCGCCCGGAGACATTTCGGACCTGACCCTGAATGACGTCGTCGCCTTCCGCGTGCGATTCGACGGGCCATTGCCGGCGCCGGCACTGCGCTACTGGCGCGGACCGGTGCTGACCGAATTCGACGGTTACACCTGGTCGCGCGGCTCGCCGTACCTGCTCCGTCCGCCCGTGCGCCATCTAGGCGCGCCGTTCGATTACACAGTGACGCTCGAACCGACCGGCCAGTCCATGCTGTTTGCGCTCGACATGGTGGAGAACTGGTCTCCGGGACTCGCGATCCAGGCCTGGGACTACCACCTGCGCACGCGCCAGCCAGTCAACTCGGTGCTGCAGTACCAGGCGCGCTCCCACACGCGCTATGTGGCCGGCACGGAGTTGTCCGCCGCAGTGCGGAACCGCAACCTGCAATTGCCGCAGGGCCGCAATCCGCGGACGCTCGAACTCGCCGACCGCATGCGGCGGGAAGCGAGGGACGATCGAGCGTACCTCGGCGCCGTGCTCGACATGTTCCGCCAGCAGGAATTTTTCTACACGCTGACGCCGCCGGGCCTGGACCGCGATTCGATCGACGACTTCCTCCTCAATACGCGCCAGGGCTTCTGTGGCCACTATGCGTCGGCATTCGCGACGATGATGCGCGCCGCCGGCATTCCCGCGCGGGTCGTCGGCGGATACCAGGGCGGCGAATGGAATCCGGTCGGCGGCTACCTGATCGTTCGCCAGTCGCATGCGCACGCCTGGACCGAAGTCTGGCTGCCGGACTCCGGCTGGACGCGCATCGATCCGACGGCGGCGATCGCCCCGGAACGCATCGAGCGCGGCATCCAGCCGGCGCTGCAGGCGGGAGAGTTGCTCGGCGGCGGGCTGATGCAGGATTCCGCGCTCTGGTTCCGCGCCCGCATGAGCTGGGACAACGTGGCCGCCAACTGGAACGACTGGGTCGTGCGGTTCGACCGGCTGCGGCAGAAGCAGCTGCTGTCGAATCTCGGCTTCGCCGATCCGGACTGGGAAGACACCGCGATCGCGCTTGGCGTCGGCCTCGCGATCGCGCTGGCAGCGCTGTTCGCGTGGCTGGCTTTCGAATACCGGCCGCGGCAGCCGGATCCCGCAGCCGCGTGCTATCGCCGCTTCACCACGCGCCTGGCGCGCCGCGGCATCGAACCGGGCGTCGGCGAGGCGCCACGCGACTACGCGAAGCGCGTGCGGTACCTGCGG
The DNA here is from genome assembly GCA_035513555.1 of Steroidobacteraceae bacterium. Classification (GTDB taxonomy): domain Bacteria; phylum Pseudomonadota; class Gammaproteobacteria; order Steroidobacterales; family Steroidobacteraceae; genus SCUD01. Next base: position 3,484 of record DATKBY010000043.1, read on the forward strand.
CCGGACCTCGGCACGAGCGCGCTCGCGATCACCGAGCTCTACCTGCGGCTGCGCTACCTGCCGGCTCCGGTCACCGGCGATCTGCGGCTGCTGCGCACGCTGGTCGCGCGCTTCAACCCGTGACTCCGGACCTGGCGATCGTTCTCGCCGGCTGCGTGGCGGTGCTGACCTGGATCGTCGGCCGGCCGATCGTCGCCGCGCGCCGGCGCCGGGCTTTGGCTGCGCGTTCGCTCGACGAAGATGAGCGCCGCGCGCTCGAGGCCTGGCTGCCCCTCGCGCGCGGCCTGCCGGCGGAGCTGCGCGACCGGCTCGAGCGGCTGACTGCAGTCTTCACCGGCGAAAAGCAATTCACCGGCTGCGGCGGTCTCGCGGTCACGCCCGAAATGAAGGTCGCGATCGCCGCACAGGCCTGCCTGCTGGTGCTCGGCCGGAATACGCACGTTTACGACCGCCTTCAGTCGGTGCTCGTCTATCCATCGCAGTTCGTGGTGCCGGGCGAATGGCACGACGAGGACGGCGTGGTCACCGAAGGATCGCGCGTGCTCGCGGGCGAGGCCTGGGACGTCAGCCGCGTGATTCTGTCCTGGGAGGACGTGGACAGCCGCGGTGCGCCTGGCGAGGCCTACAACGTCGTGATCCATGAGTTCGCTCATTACCTGGATCACGAATCGGGCGGCGCACCGTGGATCGCAGGCACCGGAGCGCGACGGCGCTGGCTCCGGCTGCTGGACGAGGAGCTGGAACGGCTGCGCGCGCAGGCAGAAGCCGGCGAGCGCAGCTTCCTCGATCTCTATGCGGCGGAAGACCGCGGCGAATTCTTCGCGGTCGCGAGCGAGGCCTTCTTCGAGGAACCGGCGGTCTTCGCCCGCGAACTGCCCGCGCTCTACCGCGCCCTCTCCGAAGTTTATCGGCTGGATCCTGCCGCCTGGGTCAGCGACGTGAACTGACTGCCGCCGCTCAATATGCGGATTTTCGCAGCGATGGACGCCTGAGCGGCGCTCAGCGCGCGGGCCGCACGCGCGCAAGCAGGATCGCCCCGCCGACGAACAGCACGATGATCGACAGCATGCCGTAGCGCGTGTCGCCGGTGGCGAGCGCGGTGACGCCGACGATTGCGGGTCCCAGCACGGCGGCGAATTTTCCCATCATGTTGTAGAAGCCGAAGAACTCGCCCTGCTTGCCCTCCGGCACCAGCGTGGCGTAATAGGACCGCGACAACGACTGGATGCCACCCTGCACGAGCCCGATGGTGCCCGCCAGCAGGTAGAAATGCGCGACTTCCCGCATCCAGAAGGCGGCGATCGTCGCCAGTGAATAGATGCCGATGGCGATGAAGATCCCGTTGCGCGCGCCGATGCGGCCGCCGAGCCAGCCGAACGCGAGTGCCGCCGGAAAGGCCACGAACTGCGTGATCAGGAGCGCCGCGATCAGGCTCTGCTGTGGGAAGCCGAGCGAGAGTCCGTAGTCGACCGCCATCTTGATGATGGTGTTCACGCCGTCGATGTACATCCAGTAGGCGAGCAGGAACCAGAGCAGCGGCCGGTAGCGGCGCACCTGGCCGAAGGTCGAGCGCAACTCACGCCAGCCTGCCACTGCCGCGGCGGGCAGCGCGAGCGGTCGCGTCGGCTTCTGTTCGCGCACCCACAGCAGCGCCGGCACGGTGAACAGCAGCCACCAGGCCGCGACCATCGGGAAGGCGAGCCGCACGGCTTCCGCGCCGCTCGCGAGCCCGAAGCGCTCCGGGCTCGTCACCATGGCGGCATTCAGCAGCAGCAGCAGGCCGCCGCCGGCATAGCCCAATGAATAGCCGTAGGCGGAGACCAGGTCGTACTCGCGCGGCTCCGAGACGTCGACCAGCAGCGCGTCGTTGAAGATGACGCCGCCCGAAAATCCGATTCCGGCCAGCACGTAGATCAGCGCGGCGGCCAGCCATTCGCCCTGCCCGACCTGGTACAGAAGCCCGGTCATCAGCGCGCCGAGCACGGTGAAGTACGCGAGCATGCGCAGGCGCGCGCCGCCGCGGTCCGCCATCGCGCCGAGCAGCGGCGCGAGCAGCGCGATCACCAGGCTCCCGGCGCTGTTCGCCACGCCGAGCTGGAAGGTGCTGACGGACGCTTCCGTGCCGGCGCTCCAGTATTGCTTGAAGAATACGGGAAAGAACCCGGCCATCACCGTGGTCGCGAAAGCCGAATTGGCCCAGTCGCAGAGCGCCCAGGCGACGACCGGGCGCCGCAGCAGCGGGCTCTTCACGCTGCAAACGCCAGGTGCTCGCGCGTCTCCCGGAATGCGAGGTCAGGCCACCGCTCCACCGTCAGGTTCAAATTGACGCGGGACGGCGCGAGGTAGACGAGATCGCCAGCGTGATCGAGCGCAAGGTGCTCGTGAGCGCGCTCCCGGAACTGCGCGACCTTCTGCGAGTCCGTGCCGTCGATCCAGCGCGCGGTGGCGACATTGACCGGCTCGAAGACGCAGGTGACGCCGTACTCGTCCGCGAGCCGGAACGCGACGACGTCGAACTGCAGCGGGCCGACCGCGCCGAGGATCACGTCATTGTTGCGCAGCGGCCGGAAGAGCTGCGTCGCGCCCTCCTCGCAGAGCTGGTCGAGTCCCTTCTGCAGCGCCTTCATGCGCAGCGGATCCTTCAGCACCGCGCGCCGGAACAGTTCCGGCGCGAAGTTCGGGATGCCGGTGAAGGTGATGCGCTCTCCCTCGGTGAAGGTGTCGCCGATGTTGATGGTACCGTGATTGTGCAGGCCGATGATGTCCCCGGCCCAGGCCGTGTCCGCCTGCTGCCGGTCGGCGGCCATGAATGTCAGCGCATCGGCGATGCGCACTTCCTTGCCGAGCCGCACGTGGTGCAGCCGCATGCCGCGCCGGTACGAACCGGAACAGATGCGCAGGAACGCGATGCGGTCGCGGTGGCCGGGGTCCATGTTCGCCTGGATCTTGAACACGAATCCCGTCAATGCGGATTCATGGGGCTCGACGACCCGCGTCGTCGCGCGCCGCGCGCGCGGCGGCGGCGCATGCTCGACGAACGAACCCAGCAATTCCTCCACGCCGAAGTTCGAAATGGCGGAGCCGAAATGCACCGGTGTCTGCCGCCCGGCGAGGTATTCGGCGTCGTCGAATGCGGGCATGGCGCCCCGGATCAGGTCCACCTCGTCGCGGAACGACCGCGCCGAGTCGCCGAGCAGCGCATCCGCCTCGGCGCTGGCGAGCCCCTCGATCGCGCGGTTGGTGCCGACGCGGCCGGTGCGCGCGCCGTCGTAAACGTAGATGCGGTCCTCGCCGAAATGGTAGATGCCAGCCAGCTCGCGGCCCATGCCGATCGGCCAGGTCACCGGGGCGCAGTTGATGCCGAGCACGCGCTCGATCTCGTCCAGCAGTTCCACCGGCGCACGGCCATCACGGTCGAGTTTGTTGATGAAGGTCATGATCGGCGTGTTGCGCAGCCGGCACACTTCCATCAGCTTGATCGTCCGCTCCTCGACGCCCTTTGCGCAGTCGATGACCATCAGCGCCGAATCGACCGCGGTCAATGTGCGGTACGTGTCCTCCGAGAAATCCTCGTGGCCCGGCGTATCGAGCAGATTGATCACGCGCCCCCGGTACGGAAACTGCATCACCGACGACGTCACCGAGATGCCGCGCTGCTGCTCGAGTCGCATCCAGTCCGAGGTCGCGTGCCGCGCCGCCTTGCGGCCTTTGACGGTGCCTGCCATCTGGATCGCGCCGCCGAACAGCAGGAGCTTTTCGGTCAGCGTCGTCTTGCCGGCGTCCGGATGCGAAATGATCGCAAACGTCTTTCTAGGTTTGATTTTATGAGATATTGCTTCGTCAATCACCAACCACATCCTCGACTATGTACACGTTCATGTGCCGGTGGGACCGTAGCTAAGAGGGGCCCCACAAATTTAGACAGTTTTCGCGGTCGGGCTAAGTGGGACTCCGCGGTTTAGGCTGCCGCCGAGAGCGGCAGCGATTTGCAGTACACGGCATCCGGCGTCTGGCGGTCAAGTGACCGGTGTGGACGGAAGCAATCGGCTACGATCCTCGTTCATGCGCAGCCTGAATTCTCCGGACGCAACCTTCACCGCCCTGGTGATCGCGGTCTCGATCGCCTTCATCTACCTTCTGCTGCCTTTCTACAGCGCGCTGCTATGGGCGGCCATCCTGGCGGTGCTGTTCCACTCGTTGAATCGCTGGCTGGTGCAGCGGCTGGGCGGTCGCCGCAATTCCGCCGCGGCCCTGAGCGTGCTGGCCTGCGCATGCCTAGTGGTCATCCCGGGCTCATTGCTGCTGGGCATCCTGGCCCAGGATGCCAACAACTTCTACGAGCGCATCAGCAGCGGCGAGTTCGATCCAGCCGCGACGCTGGAGCGCGTGCGTGCCGCCCTGCCCCAGTGGCTGGTGAACCTGTTTCCGACGCTGGACTTCGGCGATTTCGAGGCCCTCAAGGAGCGCCTGCGCTCGGGGCTGGCGCAGATCTCGGGTTTCGTTGCCAGCCGTGCGCTGAGCATCGGCCAGGGAACTGCCCGGTTCTTCATCGGCCTGGGCGTGATGCTCTATGTGCTGTTCTTCCTGTTCCGCGACGGTACGCGGCTGGTCGGCGCGATTCGCGATGCCAGCCCCCTCAGCGAACACCGCACGGTTCAGATGATGAAGAAATTCGGCGAAGTCGTGCGGGCCACGGTGAAAGGCAACTTCATCATCGCGCTGTTGCAGGGCAGCGTCGGTGGCGTCACCTTCTGGGCGCTGGGCATCGAAGCCGCGTTGCTCTGGGGCGTGGTGATGGTGGTGCTGTCCCTGCTGCCCGCGGTGGGCGCGTTCCTGGTGTGGGTGCCGGTGACCGTCTATCTGTTCATGTCGGGGGCCTTCGCAAAGGGTTTGATCCTGTTGCTGATCGGCACACTGGTGATCAGCCTGATCGACAACCTGCTGCGGCCAAGGCTGGTGGGCAAGGATATCGGGCTGCCGGACTACCTGGTGCTGGTCTCCACGCTCGGCGGCCTCGCCTTGTTCGGCATGAACGGCTTTGTCATAGGTCCGCTGATTGCCGCGCTGTTCGTGACGGTTTGGTCGCCGCTCGCCGGCCAGGGTCGCGCCCCAGGGAAGCCTCCCGTAACTTAAGAAAACCTGGTGAAATCTACCGTGTTGCGCAAGAGGCGCTGAACAACGCCGTGTGCTTCAAAGGGTCCAGCGGGCGCCGATCAATATCTGCCGCGGTGCACCGCAAAGCTGCGACGACGCGCGATCTCGTCCGCCGTCATCGCGCGTCCGGCAGCGCGCCGAGCTCGAGCCGGTACACGAGCGCGTCCTCGCGGCCCTCCTGCGCCTGGTAGTAACCGCGGCGCTGTCCCACGCATTCGAAACCGAGGTCGTGGTAAAGCCTGATCGCCGCCTTGTTCGACCGCCGCACTTCGAGGAAAGCGTCCCGGATGCCGCGGTCACGGGCGTGCCGCAGCACCGACAGCAGCAGCATCCTGCCGACGCCCTGCCCCCGCAAGCGTTCTGCCACGCAGAGATTCAGCACATGCGCCTCGCCGGCGCCCATCGAGAGCACGGCATAGCCGCCGGTGCCTGCGGACGTGTCCACGACAACGCAGTGGTATCCGACGCGCAGGCAATCCGCGAAGATCTGGTCGTTCCACGGGAACACGTACGACTCGCGCTCGAGCGCGGCGACCGCCGGCAGATCGCCCTGGACCATCGGCCGCAGGCGCGAGTCCAGCGCCGCCAGTTCGTCACGCGCGGTCGCCACGGGCGAGCACTCCAAGAGCCAGTTTGAGGTCGGCCCAGGCCTTGCGCTTCTCGGTCGGCGAACGCAGCAGATACGCCGGATGATAGGTCACGACGACCGGCACGCCGCCGAACTCATGGACTCGACCGCGCATCCGGGCCAGCGGTTCCTCGCGCCCGAGCAGCCGCTGGGCCGCGATGCGCCCGACGCACAGGATCGCCGCAGGCCCGAGGAGTTCGATCTGACGGCGCAGATACGGCAGGCACTGCGCCGCCTCCAGCGCACCGGGATCCCGATTGTTCGGCGGCCGGCATTTCAGCACGTTCGCGATATAGACCTCTCTTCGTTCGAAGCCGGCGGCCGCGAGCATCGAGTTCAGCAGCTGCCCCGCGCGTCCGACGAATGGCTCGCCCTGGCGGTCTTCCTCGGCGCCGGGCGCTTCGCCGATCACCATCAGGCGCGCCTTGCGGTCGCCGGTACCGAACACCGTTTGCGTGCGCGTTTCGCACAGTCCGCACAGTCTGCAATCGCGGACTGTTGCCTCGAGAGCGTCCCAGTCCAGAGCGGGAATGCCGTGAGCGCGCGCATCGGGCTGCGCGCGCGCGAGCCAGGCCGTAACGCCCATCGCGTCCAGGATCTCGAGTCGCCCGGAATCCATGTCGTCAGCCGCCGCCCGCGGCACTGGCGTCGCGCCGCTTGCGGATCTTGAGCCACGCCCAGACCAGCGGTCCCGACAGCGCGTAACCACTGAACAGGAGGAACAGGACGACCGGCGGATCGACCGCGATCAGGGCGATCACGAGCGGGACCAGTAGCAGGCGCGAATAGCGGACGCGTTCGCCCGCCGCACGATCCTTGAAGCTGCGGTACGGAAACCGGCTGACCATGAGCATCGCCGCGAGCACCGTGATCAGGAATGCCAGCACGAGCCCGGCCTGGCCGGTGGGATCGAATCCAATCAGGCCGTCGCGCTCATATTTGTACGCGAGGCCGACGAAAGCCGCGACGATCGCAGCAGCCGACGGGCTGGGCAGCCCTTCGAAATAGCGTTTGTCCTGCGACGCCGAGCGCGCATTGAAGCGCGCGAGCCGCATCGCGGTCGCCGCCGCGAAGAAAAACGCGGCGATCCAGCCGAAGCGGCCCCAGGCCGCGCCATATTCGGCGATGCGCGCGACGCCCCACTGGTAGCAGACGATCGCCGGCGCCAGACCGAATGCGACCATGTCGGCCAGGCTGTCGAACTCCTTCCCGAACGCGGTTTCCGTGCCCATCAGGCGCGCCACGCGCCCGTCGAGACCGTCGAAGATCATCGCGACAAAGATCGCGATCGCCGCGCGACCGAAATTACCGTCGATTGCGGCGACGATGGCATAGAACCCGCCGAACAGGCAGCAGGTAGTCAAAAGGTTGGGCAGCAGGTAGATTCCACGGCGCCTGCGGATTTCGTTGGGTTCCATATTCATGCGACTGGCGTGGCAAGGCCAAGGGGCAGCGCCTAAGATACCGCGCTTTGGGATCGGCGACACGCGCCGCCCGTCTCCGGTGGTGAGCCATGCGACTGTCCGCGTACCCGATCCAGAACATGAAGGAAGTGCCGGCCGATGCCGAGGTCGTCAGCCACCAGCTGATGCTGCGGGCAGGCCTGATCCGGCGCGTCGCCGGCGGGCTTTACACCTGGCTGCCGATGGGGCTGCGCGTGCTGCGCAAGGTGGAGCGCGTGATCCGTGAGGAAATGGACCGGGCGGGCGCGCTCGAGATCCTGATGCCGGTCGCGCAACCGGCCGAGCTCTGGGTCGAATCGGGGCGCTGGGACCAGTTTGGCCCCGAATTGCTGCGCTTCAAGGACCGGCATGATCGCGACATGGTGCTGGGGCCGACCCATGAAGAGGTCGTGACCGAACTCGCGCGCCGCGAACTCAGAAGCTATCGCCAGCTGCCCGTCAATTTCTACCAGATCCAGACCAAGTTCCGCGACGAAATCCGCCCGCGCTTCGGCGTGATGCGCGCGCGTGAATTCAGCATGAAAGATGCGTACAGCTTCCACGCGGACGATGCCTCGCTCGCAGATGGCTACCAGCGCATGTACGAGGCCTATACGGCAATCTTCACGCGGCTTGGACTGCGCTTTCGCGCCGTGCACGCGGATACCGGAGCGATCGGGGGCAACGCCTCGCAGGAGTTCCACGTGCTGGCCGATTCGGGCGAGGACGCGATCGTCTTCTCCGATGGCGACGAGTATGCGGCCAATCTCGAGTTGGCGGAGGCGCTCGCGCCGCCGGGGCCGCGCGCAGCGCCCGGGGGAGCGCGCCAGGAAGTCGCGACTCCGGGCGCGCGCACCATCGCCGAAGTAAGCGGTCTGCTCGGCATTGAACCGTCCCGCATGCTGAAGACACTGATCGTCGACGGCAGCGACGGCGGTCTCGTGGCGCTTGTGCTGCGCGGCGACCATGAACTCAATGCGGTCAAGGCACAGAAAACAGCCGGAGTCGCGTCGCCGCTGCGCATGGCGGACGCCGCGCGCATCGCCGCCACGCTGGGATGCGAACCGGGCTCGCTCGGGCCGGTCGGCCTGCAGATCCCGGTGATCGCCGACCGCGCGGCCGCGGCGCTGGCCGATTTCGTCTGCGGCGCCAATCGCGCGGACCGGCACCTGACCGGCGTCAACTGGGGGCGCGATCTGCCGGAACCCCGGGTAGCGGACCTGCGCAATGTCGTCGACGGGGATCCGAGCCCGGGCGGCCGCGGCCGGCTGACGGTCACGCGCGGCATCGAAGTCGGTCACATTTTTCAGCTCGGCCGCAAGTACAGCGAAGCGATGGGCGCTACCGTGCAGGATGAACACGGAGGCACGATCTTCATGCCCATGGGGTGTTACGGCATCGGCGTCACGCGCATCGTCGCGGCGGCAATCGAGCAGAACCACGACCAGCGCGGCATCGTCTGGCCGGCGCCGCTCGCACCATTCGACGTCGTGCTGGTCGGACTCAATTGGGAAAAATCGGCGCGCGTCCGCGAGACCGCCGAAGCGCTCTACCGCGAGCTCGGTGCCGCCGGCATCGAGGTACTGCTCGACGACCGCGATGCGCGGCCGGGCGTCAAGTTCGCGGACGCGGAACTGACCGGCATCCCGCATCGCATCGTCGTCTCGGACCGCGGTATTGAGGCAGGGCGCCTGGAATATCGCCACAGGCTCGCGAGCGGCAATGAGGACTTTCCGATGGCGGAAGCCGCGTCGTTCCTGCACGCGCGAATGGCAGCGACCTGAGGCGGATCACATGATGAGGCATGCGCGGCTCCAGGTAATCCTCACGCTGCTCGGTCTCGCCGCAGCCGGCGCCGAAGCCGGTCAGGCGCAGCGGGATCCCGGGTTGCGCGCGGTGATCGCCGCCGCGATCAGCGGCAAATCCTGCTTCGAAGGCAAGTACGACGACGTCGTCTGGTACGCGCTGATGCAGCCGCGCGTCGAGAAGCGGCTGCGCCAGCAGCCAGCGGACCTGCGCCTCGGCGACGACGTGACGGCCGCCGCGCAGCGCATCCTGCGCGCCGTGCACTGCGAATCGAACAAGCACAACATGCTGCGCGACCGGCCCCAGCTGGTGCTCGCCGTCATCGATGTCGAGAGCGCATTCGACCCGTTTGCCGTGTCTTCGGCAGGTGCGGTCGGCCTGATGCAGGTCATGCCCTTCTGGCCGAACGAACTCGGTTTGTCCACGCGCGACCTGATCGACGTCGAACTCAACGTCCGGATGGGCACCAGCATCCTGGCCTACTATCTCGATCGCGAGCGCGGCGACTATCACCGCGCTCTTGGCCGCTACAATGGCAGCCTCGGCAAGCGCACTTATCCGGATCTCGTCCTCGGCCGGCTGCACTCGCGCTGGCAGCGCTGATCCGCTATTTCTGCACGAAGCCCGCGGGCCACGCGAATTCCGCGGGATCCACCGGCTGCGACTCGAGTATGTCGACGCGCGCCATCGGCGGACCCTGGCGCAGCCAGCGCGTCAGTTCGTCGAGCGCCGCAACATCGCCGGCCGCGAGCACGACGACGCTGCCGTCCGGGAGATTCTGCGCCGAGCCCCGCACCGACAGTTCCCGCGCGCGCCGGGCGGTGCTCGCGCGAAAATACACGCCCTGAACGCGTCCACGAACGACAATGCGCCGGGCAGCCTCGAAACTGGAGCTAGAATTCACTGGCTAAATATTTTTTAAGTACTTGATAAAAAAGGCAAGTCAGATGAGCGATATTCTGGTTCTCTACTTCTCGCGCCATGGCACGACGGCCGAACTCGCCCGCCACGTTGCGCGCGGCATCGACAGCGTCGCCGGCGCGCACGCGCGTATCCGCACGGTGCCGGCGTCCGGCGCCGCGACGGATGCCGTGCCGGCGGAAGGCGCGCCGTTTGCGACCCATGAGGATCTGCGCGAATGCGCAGGACTCGTGCTCGGAAGTCCCGTGCGTTTCGGCAACATGGCCTCGCCGCTGATGGCTTTTTTTGACGGCACGTCCTCGTTATGGATGAGCGGCACGCTCGCCGGCAAGCCGGCCGCCGCATTCACCTCCGGCAGCACGATGCACGGCGGGCAGGAGACGACGCCGCTCGGCATGCTGCTGCCGCTGCTGCACCACGGCATGCTGATCGTCGGTCTGCCATTCACCGAGCAGGACCTGTCGACGACGACCGCCGGCGGCACGCCCTATGGTGCGAGCCGTGTCGTGCACGCAGGCGCGCGGCCGGCGCTCGACGATGCGGAGCGTCGGCTCGCGCAGGCGCTCGGCGCGCGCGTCGCTGCGATCGCACTCCGATTATCCTCTGCGACCGCATGAGCGAGCGGAGCGACGGCGCGATGAACCGTATCGCGATCGCTGCCTGGCTCGCACTGCTGCTGTCGGTGCTGTGCTGGCCGCTCGGGCCTTCGGCCGTCGGCTGGGCGATCACGGCCATCGCCTTCATGCCGCTGCTGCTGCCGCTGCCGGGTCTGGTCCGCGGAACGCGCCGTACCCTGTCATGGGCGCCGCTCGCGCTGGCGCCGGTGCTCGCGATGGCGCTGACCGAAGTGCTGGTCAATCCCGGCGTGCGGCTGCGCGTGGCTCTCACGCTGGCGCTGATCCTCGCCGCCTTCGCCGCGATCCTCGCTGCGCTCCGCAGAGCGCCTCGCGGCTGATTCAGTCCCGCTCGCGGGAAAGCCAGTCGCGCACGAACGGCACCGTGAGGCGGCGCTGGGTAGCGAGCGATTCGAGGTCCAGTTCATCGAGCAGCCGGCACAGGGCGGCGAAATCGCGCGGCGCCCGGCGTGTCAGGAATACCAGTGTTTCCTCGGGTAATTCGAGTCCGCGGTACGCTGCGCGGCGGCGCAGGGCGTCCGCCTGATCTGTTTCATCGAGCGGGATCAGCCGGTGTACGCGGGCCGCCGCCAGTCGCGAAGCGAGGTCCGGCAGGCCGAATGGCGTTGCGGCCGGCGCGGCAGCGGCGGCAGCCACCAGCCGCCCCTGATGTTCGAGCAATTCATTGTAGAACGTGAAGAGCGCGCGCTCCCAGCCGGCGTCGCCGGCGACCGCGTCGATGTCGTCGAGCGCGACCAGGTCGAGGCGTTCGAACCCTGCAAGCAGCGTCGGGCCCTCCTCGCGCACCGTTCGAAGCGGCAGCCATGCGGCAGTCAGGCCGCTGGTGGTTGCATGCGCGCAGGCGGCCTGCAGCAGATGGCTCTTGCCGCTGCCCGCCGGGCCGAAGAGCCATAGCGGCGCCGCGCGGGCGCCGCCCGCGAGTTCGCGGAGCGTCGCCACGGCCTCCTCGTTCGCGCCGGCATAATAAGTGTCGAAGCACAGCGCCACGCCGAGCTGGACGCCCAGCGGCAACTGGCGCATCAAATCAGCCCGCCTGTCTGCGGCCGCTGCTGACGGCGACCGCCTTGCGGACGTAGATCGCGATGTAGTCGAGGCCACTTACGACCGTCGTGACCAGCACCATCGCGCCCAGCGAAATCACCGCCCATTCGGGAAACACCGGAAAGGCCGCCCGGGAGACGACGGCAATGATGTATGCGAGCTGCAAGAGCGTATTCAGCTTGGATGGCCAGGTCGGCTGACCCTCGACCGGCCCGAACAGCCATTTGTAGACGCCGGCACCGATGCCGATCACGAGGTCGCGCGAGACGGCGACCGCCGCGAGCCAGTCCGGAACGAGGTCGATGCAGGCAAGCGTGATGAAGACGCTGACCAGCAGCAGCTTGTCGGCAAGCGGATCGAGCAGCTTGCCGAGCTTGCTGGTCCAGCCGAAGGATTTCGCGAGAAAACCGTCCAGCCCGTCAGACACGGCGGCGATGGCGAACAACACGAGCGTTATCCCGTAGCGGCCGTCCACCAGCAGCATGACGATCGGCACGGTCAGCGCGATCCGCAGGACGCAGATCAGGTTCGGCACTGTCGCGACTTTCATGGCGACAGCGTATAGATCATGCGCGAACCATCGACCGCGACGAGGCGCCCGTCGCGCTGTATCGCCTGACGAAGCGCTTCCGGATCGCCGCGCACCTGCACCAGGAATGAAACGGCTTCCGGCGTGACTTCGTCCACCGCGACGCCGCGCACCGGCGCGAGCCGCCTCAGCATCCGCATCGCCGACACATAGCGATCGAGCGAATCGATGCCGCGGACCGTGACGAGCTGCTCGCTGCGTTGAGCGGCGCCCTGCGATACGTAGAGACTCGCATAGCGGTCGGAGGCAAGCTGGAGTCCCGCGTCGAGATCGCCGGACGCGCGCGCGGAACTGCCCGCCGTTGTGAACGTCCAGTCCACCGCATGCATACCGCCGGCGGCCGGTTGCGCGCGGCCGATCAACACGCCCTCCGCGCCATAGCGGCGCGCGGCGTCGATGAGCGGCGCGTAGTCGCCGGACCAGGCCTGCTGCAGGCTGCGCACCAGGTCGTCCCCGGCGCCTGGCCAGGCGATCGGCAGGCCGCGCCGCGACGCACTCGACTCGAAGCGCGATTTTTCCTCGCTGTCGCTGCCGGCATGGATCAGCGCGCGGCGGCCGTTGCCGCGATCAAAAGCGAGCCAGACGAGCGTCACGGGCCGCTCGCTGGCCCAGAACGCGAGGCCGGCAGAATCGATCGCATTCTCGATCGCCTGGCCGTCGTAGGTGACCGTCAGCTGGTTGCCGGTCGCGCGCCGGAAACTGACGACGTAACGCGAAGCTTCGGCGACCAGCGGCGAGAGGTTGGAGAGTTCCGGCGCGTCCTGGCGGCCCGTCACCCGGATCAGGATGTCGCGCATTCCCTCCCGGAATGCCGCCTCGTTCTGTCCGGCGTAAGGCACCGTCACGGTGTACAGGTCGCCGGGCGACTGGGCCCGGGCCGATGCCGGAATCGCGGCGCAGGCAGCAAGCGCCAGCCAACCGGCGGCAAGCCACGCTCGCACGAAGTCGGGATGTGCGCTCACGCTACAATAGTACACCGCCCGCCGGCCGGGCCCGTTCCACGAGCCTGTATCCCACCGATGACACAAGGCCCCTCGCTGACTTATCGCGATGCCGGCGTCGACATCGACGCCGGCGAAGCGCTGGTCGAGCGCATCCGGCCCGCTGTTCTGCGCACCCGCAGGCCCGAGGTGCTCGCGGGCGTCGGCGGATTCGGCGCGATGATCGAATTGCCGCAAGGCCGCTGGAAGCGGCCGGTGCTGGTGGCCGGCACCGACGGCGTGGGCACCAAACTCCGTCTTGCGATCGAGACCGGCTTGCATGACACGGTCGGCCAGGATCTCGTCGCCATGTGCGCGAACGACGTCGTCGTCCAGGGCGCCGAGCCGCTGTTCTTCCTCGATTACTACGCGACCGGCCGGCTCTCGGTCCCGGTCGCCGAGCGCGTCATCGCGGGCATCGCCGATGGGTGCGTGCTGGCCGGCTGTGCGCTGGTCGGCGGCGAGACCGCCGAGATGCCCGGCATGTACGCTGAAGGCGATTACGACCTGGCGGGCTTCTGCGTCGGCGTGGTCGAGCACGAGCGAATCATCGACGGCAGCCGCGTGCGGGCTGGCGATGCCGTGATCGGACTCGCCTCTTCAGGACCGCATTCGAACGGCTACTCGCTGATCCGGCGCCTGATCGCCGAAACCGGCGCCGATGCGGCGACGCGCGTGGCCGGCGTCGGGCTGCTCGAACGGCTGATGGTGCCGACGCGCATCTACGTCCGATCGATCCTGGCGCTCGCGCAGGCGGTCAACGTGCATGCGGTCGCGCATATAACGGGCGGCGGCCTGACCGACAACATCCCGCGCGTGCTGCCCGCCGGTTGCGGCGTGCGCCTCGCCCGCAGCGCACTGCTCTCCGATCCCGTCTGGCAATGGATACAGTCGAGCGGGCGCATCGAGGACGCGGAAATGCACCGCACGTTCAACTGCGGCATCGGCATGGTCGTGCTGCTGCCACGCGCCGCAGCCGACGTGGCGCTCGACACGCTGCGCGCTGCCGGCGAACGCGCCGACGTGATCGGCGAGGTCGTGGCGGGCGAAGGCGTGCAGATCGGCTGATGCCTGCGGCCCTGCCATTTGCCGTGCTGATTTCCGGGCGCGGCACCAACATGCTGGCGCTGGCGCGCGCCGCCGCGGACGGCGCAATCGACGGCCGCGTGACTGTCGTGATCAGCGACCGCGCGGACGCCGCAGGACTCGTCGCAGCACGCCGGCTGGGCCTCGCCACCCGCGTGCTGCCCTGCGCTCAAGGCGTCGATCGCGCGGCCTATGGCGCTCTGCTCGACGCCGCGATCGCAGCCAGCGGCGCGCAATGCGTGGCGCTCGCGGGCTTCATGCGGATTCTCGATGCGACGTTCGTGCGTCGGTGGCTGGGCCGGCTCCTCAATATCCACCCTTCGCTGCTGCCGGCCTGGCGTGGCCTGCACACCCACGACCGCGTGCTCGCGGCCGGCGACCGCTTTCACGGCTGCACCGTGCACTTCGTGACCGAGGAACTCGATGCGGGCCCCGCGGTCATTCAGGGGCGGCTCGCCGTGCGGCCCGGCGACGACGCGGCGGCGCTTTCAGCGCGCGTTCAGCAGCTGGAGCACATCATTTATCCGCGTGTGCTGGGCTGGCTGGCCGCCGGACGCCTGGCCTGGCGGGACGGATCGCCCTGGCTCGACGGACGCCCGCTCCATTCCCCGGTCATCGAGGAGACAGCATGAAAGCGCTTGCACTCGTAACGCTCGCCGCGATGATCTCCCTGGCATCCGCCGCGCCGCGCGCGGCGGACGGCAGCCTCGCGCCCTTCGTCGCGGAATACGAGGTACGTTACGGCAACCTGACGGTCGGTTCCAGCCGCACCGAGCTTGCCCCCGGCGCAGAGCCCGGCCGCTGGACCATCGAATCGCAGTCGAATGCGAGGGGATTCGCCCGGATCATCGCCAGCGGTACGCTGACGCAGCGATCCCTGTTCGACGCCGATGCCACGGGTCTGCGGCCTCACAGCTACCGCTTCGACGACGGCACGAAGCGCACCGGCCGCGACGTGACGCTCGAGTTCGACTGGCGCGCAGGCCGCGTGACAGGCGTCGCCGAGGACGAGCCGGTCGACGTCGCGTTGGAGCCCGGCCTGCAGGATGCGGCTTCGATCCAGGCCCAGGTGATGTTGCGCCTGCGGGCGGGCGTCGAGCCCGGCGCGATCCCGATGATCGAGAAAGACCGCATCAAGCGTTACCGCTACACCCTGGTCCGCCGGGAACGGCTGAAAACCGCGATCGGCGAATACGACACGGTCGTGTACCGGAGCACTCGGGACG
This sequence comes from Steroidobacteraceae bacterium, assembly GCA_035513555.1. Lineage (GTDB taxonomy): Bacteria > Pseudomonadota > Gammaproteobacteria > Steroidobacterales > Steroidobacteraceae > SCUD01. The sequence continues at coordinate 18,992 of DATKBY010000043.1, forward strand.
GCTCCAGCCGCGAGACGCTTTCCTGGTACGCGCCGGCGCTCGGCTATGCCTTGTTGCGGGCCGAGCAGCACCGGGACGGCGACCGCACGTTCCAGACCCAGATTCGCAGCTACCAGTCGGGCGGCTGACCCGACCGCTCAGGTCTTCGGCAGCGTGACGCCGGTCTGGCCCTGGTACTTGCCGCCGCGGTCGCGATAGGACGTCTCGCAGATTTCGTCGGACTCGAAGAACAAGAACTGCGCGACGCCTTCGTTGGCGTAGATGCGGGCAGGCAGCGGCGTCGTGTTCGAGAACTCGAGCGTCACATGGCCTTCCCATTCCGGCTCGAGCGGCGTGACGTTGACGATGATGCCGCAGCGGGCATAAGTGCTCTTGCCGAGGCAGATCACCATCGTGCTCCGGGGGATCCGAAAATACTCGACGGTGCACGCGAGCGCAAAGGAATTCGGCGGGACGATGCACACGTCGCCGCGGAAATCGACGAAGTTGTTCACGTCGAAATTCTTCGGATCGATGATCGTCGAGTTGATGTTGGTGAAGATCTTGAATTCGCCGGCACAGCGCACGTCGTAGCCGTAGCTCGAGGTGCCGTACGAGACGATCTTGCGTCCGTCAACGGCGCGCACCTGCGATTCGGCGAACGGCTCGATCATGCCGTCCACGGCCTGGCGCCGGATCCAGCGATCGGACTTGATGGACATCATTTCCCCTCGATGGTGATCGCCGGCAGGCGCGCGGCGCCCGCGAGCGCGGCGGCCGCGAGCCGTCCGGCGGCAAGGCGCGCAATCTGATGGAACAACACTGCGTTCGCCGACGACGGCTCGGCAACGACGGTCGGCCTCCCCGAATCCGCCTGCTCGCGGATCAGCGCGTCGAGCGGGATCTGGCCGAGCAGCGGCGTCGCATATTTTTCGGCCAGCGCCGCGCCGCCGCCGGCGTCGAACACATGCGAAACATGCCCGCACGAGGGGCAACGGTGCTGGCCCATGTTCTCGACGATGCCGAGCACGGGCACGCCGACCTTACGGAACATCTGCAGGCCCTTGCGCGCATCGAGCAGCGCGATTTCCTGCGGCGTCGTGACGATGACGGCGCCGCTGACCGGCACTCGCTGGGTCAGCGTCAACTGGATGTCGCCGGTGCCGGGGGGCATGTCGACGACCAGGTAATCAAGCAAGCCCCAGCGAGTATCCGCGAGCATCTGCGTCAGGGCCTGCGTGACCATCGGCCCGCGCCAGACCATCGGCTGATCCGCATCGACCAGGAAGCCGATGGACATGACCGGCAGGCCATGGCCGCGCGGCGGATCGAGCGTCTTGCCGTCCGTCGTCGTCGGGCGCTCGCCTGCGATGCCCATCATCCGCGGCTGGCTCGGACCATAGATGTCCGCGTCCAGAAGGCCGACCCGCGCGCCCTGGGCGGCGAGCGCCAGCGCCAGGTTGGCGGCGATCGTGGACTTGCCGACGCCGCCCTTGCCGGAGGCGACGGCGATGACATTGGCGACGTCCGGGAGCGGCCGCTGTTTCGGATCGGCGATGAATGCCGGGATGCGGGCTGCGGTTTCGACCACGAACGGAACCGGAACGCCGGCGCCGGCGGCGTGCGCCGCCAGCGCGGCGGCGAACCGATCGCGGTAACCCTCGACCGGGAATCCGAGTACGATCCGGACGCGCATCCCGCGGGCGTCCGCCGTCACCGACTCGAGCGCGCCGGCATCGGCGAGCGTGATCCCCAGGTGCGGCTCCACGTAGCTCGCCAGCGCCTCGCGCAGCCTGTTTTCCGGGCCATCGGTCATGGGGCGATTCCAGGTCGGGGGCGGAATTGTAGCCGAAGCGTGAACTCGCAATGGGGCGGACCCGGGCGCTATGGCATACTCATTTTTCCACTTCTATTGGGTCTCACGAGTAGAGCCGGGGTTGGATGGGAATCTTCGGAGGCTATCGGGCTGATCGCTTGATCGCGGAGGTGCGGGAGAGCGGCGACCCGGCCAGCGCGAAAGCGAAATCGGCCCTCGCCAAGTTGCTGAACCTGGGACCGAACGCGATCAAGCCGATCGTGGACGCGCTTGCGACCGCCGACAAGCGCGAGACGATGGCGTTCGTCGAGACGCTGACCCCACTGGTCGACAACAAGTCCTTTCCGCTGCTGGCCGCTGCGCTCGCCGAGGAAAATCCGCGCGCGGTCGCGGGCGTCGCCTGGGCGCTCTCCTCTTCGCGCAATTACTCGCCGTCGCTGCTGATCGACCTGCTTTCGACGCCCGGCGTGTCGAAACCCGCGGTGCTGGACATCATTGCGGCGCACAAGTCCCGGTTCCAGCTGCGGGACCTGCTGAATGCCGCCTACCTCCAGGACCCGAACGAGAAGGCGGCGCTGTTCCGGATCGCAGGCGACCTCGTGGACGCCACCTCGGTCGACGAGCTCGTCGCCCGCGTTGAAGGCAAGGATCCGATCGCGCGCACGCACATTATTTCGCTGCTTTCGCGCTTCGACACACCGAAGGTGCGCGAAGCGCTGCAGACGACGCTCCGGGACCCCAACAAACTCGTGCGGGCCGCCGCGCTCAGGGCGATTTCGGGCGGCACCGGCCTGATCGACCCGGCCCTGATCGCGCCATTGCTGCGCGACCCGGAATACGACGTCCAGAATCCGGCGATTGAACTGTTGTGCCGGGCGAAGCACCCGGACACCATCCGTCACCTGGTTCCGGTGCTGAAGGACGAATCCGAATTCGCCCGCCGCGCAGCGGTCGAGGTGCTGAACGTGGTGGGCGACGAGTCCTCGGTGAAGTACCTGCTGAAGTCCATCCGCGATGACGACTGGTGGGTACGGAGCCGCGCGGCGGACGCGCTCGGCAAGATCGGCGGCCCGCAGGTGATCGACGCGGCGCTGTCGCTTGTCTCGGACAAGGACGAGGAAATCCGGCGGACTGCCATCGAGATCCTGAACCAGACCAAGGATGAGCGCGCCTTGCAGCACCTGCTGGAGGCCACGAAGGACGCGGACTGGTGGGTCAGCGAGCGCGCGGTCGACGCCCTCGGCGAAATGGCGAGCCGGAAATCGGTCCCGCGCCTGCTCGAAATGCTGAAGACCAATCCGAAATCGGTGCCGACCATCGTGCGCGCGCTTGGCAAGATCGGCGACGCGGCAGCGATCGAGAGCGTCATGCAGGCGCTCGACCGGCCCGAAACGGACGTCCGAGTCGAGGCCATGTCCGCGCTCGTCAAGCTGGCAGACGACCACAACATCGATCCGGTGCGCGCGCGCATCGCCCCGATGGCCTCGCTGACCGACCAGTCGGTCGCGGGGGCGGCACTTCGCGCACTGACCGAGCTGGAAACCCGATTTGGCGGAACGACGGGGGCTGGATTGCCGGGCGCGCCGCCGACGCCCGCGGACGTGCAGCGCACGATGCTGCTGGAATCCGCGGACGTGTCCGCGATCATGAAGCAGGTCGAGTCGCAGGCGCGGCTCGACATCGGGACGCTGAAGCCCGGCGATGTCATCGAGGGCCGGTACCGGTACATCGAACGCATCGGTCGCGGCGCGTTCGGCACCGTGCTGCTGATGGAGGACACCGTCGTCGACGAGCGACTGGTGCTCAAGTTCCTGAATCCGAACATCTCGCAGGACGAGGAAATGATGCAGCGGTTCGTGCACGAACTGCGCTACAGCCGCAAGATCACGCACCCGAACGTCATCCGCATCTATGACTTCCTGCACATCCGCGGCCTCTATGCGATATCGATGGAGTACTTCCCGTCGCACACGCTGGGCGGCGAGGTAACGGACGGCAAGCCGCTCGCGCTGCGCCGCGCAATCAGGCTCGGCATGGACGTCGCCAAGGGCATGGCGGTGGCGCACCAGGTCGGCATCGTGCATCGCGACCTGAAGCCCGCCAACGTGCTGATCAACGACGAGGGCATCGTCAAGATCGTCGACTTCGGCGTCGCGGCGGCCCAGCACCAGGGCGACACCCAGCTGACCAAGACCGGCTACGTGATCGGGTCGCCGAAGTACATGGCGCCGGAGCAGATCCTCGGCAAGAAGGTCGACGAGCGCGCGGACATCTACTCGCTGGGCGTGATCATGTACGAGATGCTGACCGGCACCCCGCCGTACCACCGCGGCGACCATATGTCGGTCATGTACCAGCACGTCCAGGGCCGTGCCCGGCCGCCGATCGAGCTGAATCCGGCCCTGCCACAGGGCCTTTCCGACGTCGTCATTAAGTGCATGTCGGTGGACAAGGAAAAGCGCTTCGCCTCGATGGACGAGGTCAGTGTGGCGCTGGAGCGCTTCTTGTGATTCACTCGCGCGGCAAATGCCGCGCATCGACGCCTTTCTAAAGCTCGGTTCCACCCAGGGGTGTTCCGACGTCCATCTGGCCGTCGGCGTGCCGCCCATGTTGCGCATGAATGGCGACCTGGTGCCGATCCGGTTCCGGGAACTCGCCGCCGCGGAACTCGAGTCCTATGTCACGGAGATCCTGTCGCGCAATCTCGCCGACCGGTACCGTGCCGGGCATGACGTCGATTTTTCCTACGTCTCCGAGGACGGCGGGCGCTTCCGGGTCAACGTGTTCCGCAAGGACTCGGGTGTCGGCGCCGTGTTCCGGACGATCCCGGCCGAAGTGCCGACGCTCGATTCGCTGTTCCTGCCGCCGCTGATCAAGAAGCTCTGCGACTACCACCAGGGCATGATCCTGGTGACCGGCTCGACCGGTACCGGCAAGTCGACGACGCTTGCGGCGATGATCGACCTGCTGAACACGACGCGCATGCTGAACATCATCAGTCTCGAGGACCCGATCGAATTCGTTCACCGCAGCAAGCAGAGCCAGGTCGTGCAACGCGAACTCGGCACGCATCTGCCCTCGTTCGCGGAAGGCGTGCGCGCCGCCATGCGCGAGGATCCCGACGTGATCCTGGTCGGTGAGTTGCGCGACGCCGAGACAATCTCGATGGCGATGACCGCCGCCGAGACCGGCCACCTCGTGCTCGGCACGCTGCACACGACGAGCGCCGTCAAGACGATCGATCGCATGATCGACGCGCTTCCCGCCGACGAGCGCGAGCAGACCAAGAGCTTCCTCGCGCAGAGCCTGATCGCGGTGATCACGCAGGTGCTGGTCAAGAGACCCGAGAACCGCGGCCGCCGCGCCGTCTGCGAGATCATGCTGATGAATCGCGCGATCGCGAAGCTGATCCAGACCGACCAGACGCACCAGATCCCGGCGCAGCTGCAGACCGGACGCGACGTCGGCATGGAACTGATGGACCAGGCCCTGCTGCGCGCGATAAAGGCCAAGGATGTCGACCCGGACGACGCCTACACGATGGCGAGCGACAAGCGGCTGTTCTCGAAGTACGTGGTCGACCGCAGCCTGCTGCCGAAGTTCGAGACGACGGATTGACGGGGCGGCGGCGTGGCACACATTGACGAATACCTCGAAGAGATCCTGCACCGGGACGGCTCGGACCTGCATTTCATGGCGGGCGACCCGCCGCGCATCCGTCAGTACGGAAAGCTGTCAGAACTGCGCAGCGAGAAGCTGACGCCGGACTTCGTGCGCGAGGCGATCTACGAGATCATGCCGCGCAAGGCCATCGAACGGTTCGAAGCCCAGGACGGCACCGATTTTGCGTATACGCTAGGCAACATCGCCCGCTTCCGGGTCAACGTGATGCGCCACCTGAATGGCATGGGCGGCGTGTTCCGCGCGATCCCGTCGAAGGCGCAGTCGCTCGAGCAGCTCAAGATGCCGGAACCGGTGCGGAACTTCTGCAAGGCCTCGAACGGCCTCATTCTCGTCACCGGCAAGACCGGCTCCGGAAAATCGACGACGCTCGCGGCGATGATCGACGACCTCAATGCGCGGCTCAAGGGCCACATCCTGACGATCGAAGATCCGATCGAGTTCGTGCACCCGCGCAAGAACTGCCTGATCAGCCAGCGTGAGGTCGGCGTGCACGCCGAATCCTTCGCCAGCGCCCTGCTATCGGCACTGCGCGAGGATCCCGACGTGATCCTGGTCGGCGAGCTGCGCGACCTCGAGACGATATCCACGGCGATCACGGCCGCCGAAATGGGCATTCTCGTGATGGCGACGCTGCATACGAACGGCGCGGCCGCGACGGTCGACCGCATCGTGAACGCCTTCCCGGCCGACAAGCAGAGTCACGTCCGCACCATGCTTTCGACGTCGCTGCGCGGCGTCGTGTCGCAGCAGCTGATCTCGCGCAAAGGCGTGGCCGGGCGCGTCGCAGCGCTCGAGGTGCTGATCAATACGGCTGCGGTCGCCAACCTGATCCGCCAGGGCAAGATTGACCAGCTCGAGACCGCGATGCAGTCCGGAGCCGCCGTGGGCATGCGGACGATGGATGCGGCGATCGAGCAGCTGCTGGAGCAGGGCATCATCAGCGGCCGGTCGGCGTACGAAAAATCCATCAACAAGGCGAAGTTCGAACAGCTGCGCGAGCAGGACTGACTGCACGGTCATGCGACGCCGCATCCTCGTCACGAGTGCCCTGCCCTATGCGAACGGGCCGACCCACCTCGGCGGAATGACCGAGATGGTCCAGACCGACATTTGGGTGCGCGCCATGCGGCTCGCCGGGCATGAATGCATCTACGTCTGCGCCGACGACACGCACGGCACGCCGATCATGCTGCAGGCCGCGGCCGAGGGGATCGCACCCGAGGCTCTGATCGCCCGCGTCGGCGTGGAGCGGCGGCGTGACTACGCGGCGTTCGGAATCGACTTCGACAACTATTACACGACGCACTCGGACGAAAACCGCAGGCTGACGGAGCGCATGTATCTCGCGCTCGACGCGGCGGGTCATATCACACGCCGGCCGGTGCGGCAGGCATACGACGAGAAGGCCGGCATGTTCCTGCCGGACCGCTATGTCAGGGGAACCTGCCCGAGATGCGCCACGCCCGACCAGTACGGCGACAGCTGCGAGAACTGCGGCGCGACGTATTCCCCGCACGAACTCGTCGATCCGGTGTCCGTCGTTTCCGGCACGCGGCCGGTCGAGCGCGAGTCGGAGCACATCTTTTTCCGGCTCGGCAACTTCGAATCGATGCTCAGGAAATGGACCCGCTCGGGCACGCTCCAGGCGTCGGTCGCGAACAAGCTCGACGAATGGTTCGAGGCAGGGCTCCGCGACTGGGACGTGTCGCGCGATGCGCCCTACTTCGGCTTCGAGATCCCGGGCGCGCCTGGCAAGTACTTCTATGTCTGGCTGGATGCGCCGGTCGGCTACATGGCGAGCTTCGAGAACCTGTGCAGCCGCACGGACCTCGTCTTCGACGATTTCTGGAAGCCGGATTCCACCGCCGAGCTCCACCACTTCATCGGCAAGGACATCCTTTATTTCCATACGCTGTTCTGGCCGGCGACCCTCGACGGCGCGGGATTCCGCAAGCCGACCGCCGTGCATGCGCACGGCTTCCTGACGGTCAATGGCGAGAAGATGTCGAAGTCGCGCGGTACCTTCCTGACGGCAGGCCGGTACCTGGAGGTGCTGCCGCCGGACTATTTCCGTTATTTCCTGGCGGCGAAGCTCGGCGCCGGACTCGACGACATCGACCTGAACCTGGAGGAGTTCGCGACGCGCATCAACGCGGAACTCGTCGGCAAGCTGGTCAACATCGCGAGCCGCTGCGCGAGCTTCATCCACCGCGGCTACGGCGGACGCCTGGCGAAAACGCTGCCCGATCCCGCGCTCTACCGCGAATTCGTCGACGCGGGCGCCGCCATCGCACAAGCGTGGGAAGCGCTCGAATACTCCGCCGCCGTGCGCGAGATCATGGCTCTCGCGGATCGCGCGAACCTGTACATCGACCGGCACAAGCCCTGGCTCGCGGCGAAGGACCCGTCGCGAGCCGGTGAGGTGCAGCAGATCTGCACGCAGGGACTTAACCTGTTCCGGGTTCTGATGGTCTACCTGAAACCCGTGCTGCCGGCGATCGCCGAGCGCGCCGAGGCCTTTCTCGATGCGCCGGTCACGCGCTGGAGCGACATCGAATCGCCGCTGGTCGGCACGCCGATCGCGGAGTACCAGCCCCTCGCGCTGCGCGTAGACCCCGCGGCCGTAAAGAATCTCGTGGAGACGCCGATGAACGAAAGCAAAGCGCCGGCTACGCCGGAACGGCCGGCCGAAATCGACGCCGCGGAGTTTGGGCGCCTCGACCTGCGCGTCGGGCGGATCGAGTCGGCCGAACTCGTCGATGGCGCCGACCGGCTGCTGCGCCTGACGATCGACCTCGGCGGCGATCGCCGCACGGTGTTCGCAGGCATCCGTGCCGCCTACGAGCCGGAGCGCATCGTCGGCCGCCACGTCGTCGTCGTGGCCAACATGAAGCCGCGGAAGCTCCGCTTCGGCGTGTCGGAGGGCATGGTGCTCGCCGCCTCGGGCGATGACGGCCTGTTCCTGATCGGACCGGATGCCGGCGCAGTCGCCGGCATGACGGTCAGCTGAGCGGCGCGATGTCCGCCGATCCTGCCGGGCTCGCCGCGCGCATCGATGCGCTGCTGCCGCAGACCCAGTGCCGCCGCTGTGGATTCGACGGCTGCCGGCCCTATGCGCAGGCGCTGGCCGCCGGCGCGACCGAACTCAACCGCTGCCCGCCCGGCGGCACTGCGGTCATCGGCCGGCTTGCCCTGCTCCTCCGCCGGCCGGCGCTGCCGCTCGATCCCGATTGCGGGAGCGAACAGCCGAGGCAGGTCGCCTGGATCGACGAGGCGGCCTGCATCGGATGCGCGCGTTGCCTCGACGACTGCCCGACCGATGCGATCGTCGGCGCGCGCAAGCGCATGCACACGGTCATTGCGGCGGACTGCACCGGTTGCGAACTCTGCCTGCCCCTCTGTCCGGTCGATTGCATCCACCTGTCGCCGGCGCCTTCGGCCGCGGTTGCCGAGGCGGAGGCCGCCCGCTTCCGCCGGCTGCACGACGCGCGGCGTGCCCGCCAGGCGCGGGATGAGGAACGCCGGCGGCTCAGCCTGCGTGCGAGCCTCGGCGACGATGGCGCGGCGCAAGTCTGAGCGTGTCCTCGGCGCCACCGCGCGCCGCCGGCTGTTCGAACGGCTGCGCGCAGCCAACCCGCGGCCCGCGACCGAGCTCTCCTGGCAATCGCCTTACCAGCTTCTGGTGTCCGTCATCCTCTCGGCGCAGGCGACCGATCGCAGCGTGAACCTCACGACCGGCCCGCTGTTCCGCGTCGCCGGTACGCCCACCGCGATGCTCGCGCTTGGCGAACGCGAACTAGCCGCCCACATCCGCACCATTGGCCTCTGGCGCATGAAGGCGAAGCATGTGATCGCCGCGACGCGGATGCTCCTCGAGCGCCACGAGGGCGAGGTTCCGCGCGAGCGTGCCGCCCTGGAGGCACTGCCCGGCGTCGGGCGCAAGACGGCGAATGTCGTGCTCAACACCGCATTCGGCGAGCCGACCATCGCGGTGGACACGCATATTTTCCGCGTCGCGAACCGTACCGGGCTCGCGCCCGGCGGCACGGTGCGCGCGGTGGAGGACCGGCTGATGGAAGGCGTGCCGGCCGAATTCCGCCAGGATGCGCACCACTGGCTGATCCTGCATGGCCGCTATGTCTGCAAGGCGCGGCGCCCGTTGTGCCCGCGCTGCCCGGTTGCGGATCTCTGCCTGTACGGCGAGAAAACGCCGGCGGAACGGTAATATCGCGGTGACCGGGCCGGTCCTTTCGATGGAGGTCATCTGCTTGCCTGTTGCCAACGCCAGTCAACATCCGGTCACCGGCGCAGGGCTCGGTTTTCGCCGCGCGCTCATGCCGGAACTGCGCAAATCGGGCGCGGCCGGCATCGATTTCTTCGAGCTGGCGCCCGAGAACTGGGTTCACGCAGGCGGCACGCTGGCGCGCGACCTCCGGCATTTCACCGAGCGGCATCCCTTCGTCGCGCACGGACTGTCGCTGTCGCTCGGCGGACCGGCGCCCCTCGACGAGGACCTGCTGCGCGACATCCGCGAATTCCTCGACCGGCACCGCATCCGTGCCTACACCGAGCACCTGAGCTATTGCTCGGATGACGGGCACCTGTACGACCTGATGCCGATCCCGTTCACGGACGAGGCGGTGCGCTGGGTTGCCGCGCGCATCCGGCGCGCACAGGAAATTCTGGAGCGGCCGATCGCCGTCGAGAACGTCTCGTACTATGCGGCGCCCGGCGCACGCATGACGGAGATCGAATTCCTGCGCGCCGTGCTCGACGAGGCGGATTGCGGGCTGCTGCTCGACGTCAACAACATTTTCGTCAACGCGATCAACCATGGCTACGACGCGCGCAAGTTCCTGCATGCGCTACCGGCGTCGCGCATCTGTTACTTCCACGTGGCCGGCCACTACGTCGAGGCACCCGACCTGCGCGTCGATACGCACGGCGCCGCGGTCTGCCCCGACGTCTGGTCCTTGCTGGACGAAGCCTTTGCGCTGTTCGGACCCGTGCCGACGTTGCTCGAGCGCGATTTCAATTTTCCGCCGCTCCCGGAACTCGTGCGTGAGGTCGCCGACGTGCGCGCGCGTCAGCAACAGCGGGTCCCGCGCGCCGCCGTGGGCACCTGACCCATGAATCTCGCCGAACAGCAACGGGCGTTCGCCGCGCATCTGCGCGATCCCGATCGCGTGCCCGCGCCCGCGGACATCGAGCCGCGGCGCATGGCGATCTACCGCGAACTGTTCTTCAACAATCTCGTGGACCTGCTGGGCAGCGCCTTTCCGGTCGCGCGCCGCATCCTGGGCACGGACCGCTGGCGACGGCTGGTCCGCGATTTCTACGCGGGCCATCGTGCCCATACGCCCTATTTCCTGGAATTGCCGCGCGAGTTTGCGGACTGGCTGCGCGCCCGCGAAACGCGCGGCGGCGAAGAACCGGCATTTCTCGATGAGCTCGCCCATTACGAGTGGGTGGAACTCGCGCTGTCGATCAGCGAAGAAGTTCCGCCGGCTGCAGCGGCGCCGCACCTGTCGCCGCTCGATCAGCCGCTCGCGGTCTCGCCACTGGCCTGGCCGCTGGCCTATCGCTGGCCCGTGCATCGCCTGTCGCCCGAGTACCAGCCGGCGGAACCCCCGGCATTGCCGACTTTCCTGGTCGTCTATCGCGATGCCGCGGATACGGTGCAGTTCCTCGAGATCGGCGCCGAAACCGCGCGTCTGCTAGACGTTCTCGAGCAGGCGCCGGGCCTGACGGGCCGCGCGCTGCTCGCGGGGCAGCCGGCCGCTCCGGCCGTCGGCATGACAGGGACCGCGGAACAGGCGCTCGCCGACCTGCTGCGCCGCGGCGTACTCGTCGTCCCGGCTCAGGACCGGAGCGATGCCGCATGACGTTCGTTCAGGGCCTTGACCGATTTCATCGCGGACTTGACGGGATCGGCAGCTGGCTTCCGCAGCTCGCTCTGCGCGCGCTGACCGGCTGGGAATTCTTCGAGGCCGGCCTCGAAAAGCTGCGTGGCGAAAACTGGTTCGCGGACATCGCCGACAGCTTCCCGTTTCCGTTCGGCCTGCTGCCGGTCGCCGCCAGCTGGTTCATCGCGACCTGGGCGGAGCTCGTCGGCGGCATCTGCCTGTGGCTCGGTCTGGCGACACGCTACTGGGCGGCCGTCCTGCTGATACTCTCCTGGGTGGCGATCGCGAGCGTGCACTGGCCGGAGGACTGGTCATCGTTTGCGGAACTGTGGAAGGGATATGCGATCACCGACCGCGGTTACGGCAATTTCAAGCTGCCGCTGATCCTGATGGTGATGCTGCTGCCGCTGCTCTTCGCCGGCGCCGGGCGGGCCTCGATCGACGAGCTGATCCGCCGACGGCTTGCGTGACCGGTCACTTCTTCGGCATGTAGAGGTCGGTCAGGGTCCCTTCGAAGGCTTCCGCCGCAAACGCCACGGTTTCCGACAGGGTCGGATGCGGATGGATCGTCAGCCCGATGTCGGCGGCCTCTGCGCCCATCTCGATCGCGAGCGCGACTTCCGAGATCAGCTCGCCGGCATGGCTGCCGACGATGCCGCCGCCGACCACGCGGTGCGTGTCCGGATCGAACAGCAGCTTCGTGAATCCCTCATCGCGGTTCAGCGCCAGTGATCGACCACTGGCCATCCACGGAAACAGGCCCTTGCCGAGCTTCTGGCCCTTTGCCTGCGCTTCCGTCTCGGTGACACCCACCCAGGCAATCTCCGGATCGGTGTAAGCGACCGATGGAATGACGCGCGCATCGAAGGCGCTTTTCCGGCCGGCGGCAACCTCCGCGGCGACCTTGCCCTCGTGCGTCGCCTTGTGCGCCAGCATCGGCTGGCCGACGATGTCGCCGACCGCGAAGACATGCGGCACGTTCGTGCGCTGCTGGCGATCCACTGCGATGAATCCCCGCTGATCCACCTGCACGCCCGCGGCCTCGGCATTGAGCAGCTTGCCGTTCGGCACGCGGCCGACCGCGCACAGCACTTTGTCGTAGGAGCGAGGCTCGCCGGCGCCCTTGCCGTCGAAACTGACGCGAAGCTCCGAATCCACCGCCTCGACGCCCATCACCCGTGTCCCGGTCCGGATCGAGGCGTAACGCGCCTTCAGGCGCTTCTCGAGAGGCCGTACGAGGTCGCGATCGCAGCCGGGCATCAGACCCTCCGTGAGCTCGACGACGCTGACTTCGGATCCCAGGCCTTCGTAGACGCAGGCCATCTCGAGCCCGATGATGCCGCCGCCGATGACGAGCAGGCGTTTCGGCACATCCCGCAGATCGAGCGCGCCCGTCGAATCGAGCACGCGCGCGTCGTCGGGCAGCCCCGGAATGCGCGCGGGCTCCGAACCGGCCGCGATGATGCAGTGCTCGAAGCCGATGATTTTCGTCGCGCCGTCGGCGGTGCGGATGCTCGCGCGTTGCGGCGACTCGAACCGCGCGAATCCCTGCAGCACTTCGACTTTGCGCTGCTTGGCCAGGATGGTCAGGCCCGCCGTCAGCTTGCCGACGATCCGGTTCTTCCACTGCTTAAGGGCGTCGGTGTCGATCTGGGGCTTGCCGAAGCGGATGCCGTGCGCCGACATAGACTCCGCTTCCTCGATGACGCGCGCGGCGTGCAACAACGCCTTCGACGGAATGCAGCCCACGTTCAGGCAGACGCCCCCGAGCTGCGGCCAGCGGTCGACCAGGATCACCGACAGGCCGAGGTCCGCCGCGCGGAACGCGGCCGTATACCCGCCCGGCCCCGCGCCGATGACGAGGAGCCGGGTCGTCAGGTCGGCATCCGGCGCGCCGGCCGGGGCAGTGCGCGCGGTTTTTTCCATGCGCACGGTCGTGGTGAGCGAAGGCAGGCGCACGGTGTCGCTCGCGGCTGCGGCGACCAGCGCGATCAGCGAGTCCTTCGAGACGCGGTCGCCCCTGGCGACCTTGACTTCATGCACGACGCCGGCGACCGTCGCCGGCACGTCCATCGTCGCCTTGTCCGTTTCGAGCGTGATCAGCGGCGTCTCGGGCTCGATCGTGTCGCCCGCCTTGACCAGCACCTCGATGACCTCGACGTCCCGGAACTCCCCGAGATCCGGGACGAGCTGCGCAACCAACTGGCTCACGGCACGGCCTCTACCAGTTTCTGCGGCTCCGCCAGGAGCTCTGCGAGCGCGACGACGAAGCGCACGGCCTCGGCGCCGTCGATGACGCGGTGATCGTAGGACAGCGACAGCGGCAGCATCAGCCGCGGCTCGAATCGTTCGTCCTTCCAGACGGGACGCTGCTGCGAGTGCGATACGCCGAGGATCGCGACCTCGGGCGCATTGATGATCGGCGTGAAGGCGGTGCCGCCAATGCCGCCCAGGCTCGAGATCGTGAAGCAGCCGCCTTGCATCTCGGCGCCCGTCAGCTTGCCGGCGCGCGCCTTGCCGGCGAGCTCGCCGAGATCGCGTGCGAGCTCATAGATGTCCTTGCGGCCCGCGTCGCGGATCACGGGGACAACGAGGCCGTTCGGCGTGTCTGCCGCGAACCCGAGGTGAAAATACTTCTTGAAGACAAGATTCTGCCCCGTGGCATCCAGCGAGCTGTTGAAGTTGGGGAACTTCGCGATCGCGCGCACGCAGGCGCGCGCGATGAAGGCGAGCGGCGTCAGCTTGATGCCAAGGCCGGCGGCCCGATCCTTCAGCGAGGCGCGTAATTTCTCCAGCTCCGTGATGTCCGCCTCGTCATGCTGCGTGACGTGCGGCAGGTTGACCCAGGCGGCCTGCAGGCGGCTGCCCGAAATTTTCTGGATGCGGCCCAGCGGCTTGACCTCTATCGGCCCGAAGGCCGCAAAATCGACGTCCGGCACGCGCGGGAGCGCCGCGCCGGCCCCGCCCGGCGACGCCAGCGCCTTCTTGACGAAGGCCTTGACGTCGTCGTGCGTGATGCGTCCCTTGATGCCGCTGCCTGTCACGCGTGCAAGGTCGACTCCGAGTTCGCGCGCAAAGCGGCGTACCGAAGGGCCGGCATGGGCGCGCGAAAAGTCGCTGTCCCGCGCGACGGAAGGCGCGGGCTGCGTGGTAGACGCCGGCGGCGGCCGAGCCGGCGGTGCCGGGCTGTCCGGCCGGGCTTCCGGCGGCGGTGCGATCTTCTGCGTCGCCTCGGTATCAGCGGGCGGGGCCGAGGCTCCCTCCACCGTCGCGACGACATCGCCCGCATTGACGCGAGCGCCCTTGGCCGCATGGACCTTGACCACCCGCCCCGCGGCGGAGGAAGGGACGTCCATCGCCGCCTTGTCGGTTTCAAGCGTGATGAGCGGCGTCTCGAGCGCGACCGTGTCACCCGCCTTCACCAGTACGTCGATGACCTCGACATCCTTGAAGTCGCCCAGATCCGGGACCCGGATGTCGACGGTGGCTGGCGCCGCCTCGGCGCGCGGGGTGGCAGGCGCGGACGGCGCGGGCTTCGCCGCCGGTTCTGCCGCGGCCGCCGGTTCTGCCGCGGCCGCCGGAGCGGCTGCCGTTTCGAGCTCGGCGATCGCATCGCCCTTCGACACGCGATCGCCCTTCTTGACCGCGAGCGTCAGGACGCGGCCGGCCGCAGACGACGGCACGTCCATGGCCGCCTTGTCGGTCTCGAGCGTGATCAGCGATTGTTCGAGTGCGATCTCATCGCCGGGTTTCACGAGCACGTCGATGATTTCGACGTCCTTGAAGTCGCCGATGTCGGGCACGCGGATCGTGGTGCGTTCGCTCACGTCGGCTCAGCTGACCAGCGGATCCGGCTTGGCCGGATCGATCGCGAATTTCTTCATCGCGAGCGTGACCGTGCCCAGGTCGATCTTGCCGTCGTCCGCGAGCGCGCGCAGCGCGGCGAGCGCGATCCAGTTCCGCCCGACCTCGA
Organism: Steroidobacteraceae bacterium; assembly: GCA_035513555.1. GTDB lineage: Bacteria > Pseudomonadota > Gammaproteobacteria > Steroidobacterales > Steroidobacteraceae > SCUD01. Next base: position 34,350 of record DATKBY010000043.1, read on the forward strand.
AATGCTCGCGCAGCGCCTGGCGCGAATCGCTCCGCCCGAAACCGTCGGTGCCAAGCGTGACGTAGCGGCCCGGCACCCACTGGCGGATCTGGTCCGCGACCGTTTTCATGTAGTCCGTCGTTGCGACGAAGGGACCGGCGCGGTTTCCGAGGCACTCGCGCACCCAGGGCTGGCGCGCTTTCTGCTGCGGATTCAGCAGCGACTCGCGCTCGCAGGCGAGCGCATCGCGCCGCAACTCGTTGAAGCTCGTCACGCTGAACACGTCCGCGGGAATGCCGAATTCGGACTCGAGCAGCTCCGCGGCGGCGAGGGATTCCCGGAGGATCGTGCCGGAACCCAAGAGTGTCACGCGCACCGCACCGCGGCCGCCGATGTGCAGCAGGTACATGCCACGCAGAATCCCCTGCTCGACACCTTTCGGCATCGGCGGCTGCGCGTAATTCTCGTTCATGCAGGTGATGTAATAGAAAACACTCTCCTGTTCGGCGTACATGCGCCGTAGGCCGTCCTGCATGATCACCGCGAGCTCGTAGGCGAAACACGGGTCGTAGGCGACGCAATTTGGAATCGTGGACGCGAGCAGGTGGCTGTGGCCGTCCTGGTGCTGCAGTCCCTCGCCCGCGAGCGTGGTCCGGCCCGCCGTCGCGCCGAGCAGGAAGCCGCGCGCCTGCATGTCGCCCGCCGCCCAGGCGAAGTCGCCGATGCGCTGGAAACCGAACATCGAATAGAAGATGTACATCGGGATCATGTTGACGCCGTGGTTGGCGTAGGCCGTGCCGGCCGCCATCCACGAGCAGAATGCGCCCGCTTCGTTGATGCCCTCCTCGAGGATCTGGCCCTTGCGGTCCTCGCGGTAGGACATGAGCTGGTCGGCGTCCTGCGGCGTGTATAGCTGGCCCACCGACGAGTAAATGCCCACCTGGCGGAACAGGCCTTCCATGCCGAATGTGCGCGCCTCGTCGGGCACGATCGGCACGACGTGCGGGCCGATGTTCTTGTCTTTCAGCAACTGCGTCAGGATGCGCACGAACGCCATCGTCGTCGAGATCTCGCGGCCCTCGCTGCCGTCCAGCAGATTCTTGAAGGCTTCCAGAGGCGGCACGACCAGCGGCGGCGCGTTCGCCTGACGCACCGGCAGCGAGCCGCCGAGCGCCTTGCGATGGCCCTTCAGGTACTGCATCTCCGCGCTGTCTTCAGCCGGGCGGAAGAACGGCAGCCGTGCGATCTCGTCGTCCGTGACCGGGATGTTGAAGCGGTCGCGGAAAGCCTTGAGCGCATCGTCATCGAGTTTCTTCGCCTGGTGGGTGACGTTCAGGGCCTCGCCCGCCTTGCCCATGCCGTAGCCCTTGACGGTCTTCGCGAGGATCACGGTCGGCCGGCCCTTGTGCGAGACGGCGGCCGCATAGGCGTTCCAGACCTTCTGCGCATCGTGGCCGCCGCGATTCAAAAGCGCGATCTCGTCGTCCGACAGGTGCGCGACGAGCTCCAGAGTTTCCGGGTGCTTGCCGAAGAAATGCTCGCGCGTGTAGGCGCCGCCCTTGGCCTTGAAGTTCTGGTATTCGCCGTCGACCGCCTCTTCCATGCGCTTGCGGAGCTGCCCGTGGGTGTCGCGCGCCAGCAGCGGGTCCCAGCGATAGCCCCAGATCACCTTGATGACGTTCCAGCCCGCGCCGAGGAATGCGGCCTCCAGCTCCTGGATGATCTTGCCATTGCCGCGCACCGGCCCGTCGAGGCGCTGCAAGTTGCAATTGATGACGAACACGAGATTGTCGAGCTTCTCGCGGACCGGCATCGTCAGCGCGCCCATCGACTCCGGTTCGTCCATTTCGCCGTCGCCGAGGAAACACCAGATCTTCTGGTCCGACGACTCGACCAGGCCGCGATGCTCGAGGTAGCGCACGAACCGTGCCTGCATGATCGCCTGCAACGGCCCGAGGCCCATCGAGACCGTCGGGAACTGCCAGAAGTCCGGCATCAGCCAGGGATGCGGATAGGACGAAAGTCCTTTGCCGCCAACTTCCTGGCGGAAATGCCGGAGCTGCTCCTCGGTGAGGCGGCCTTCGAGATAGGCGCGTGCATAGATGCCTGGGCTCGAATGGCCTTGTATGAAGACCATGTCGCCGCGGTGCTGCTCGGACGGCGCGCGCCAGAAGTGATGCAGGCCGACTTCGTAGAGCGTCGCCGACGAGGCGTAGGTTGCAATGTGGCCGCCGTACTCGCTGCTGACGCGATTGGCGTGCACGACCATCGCGACCGCGTTCCAGCGGATCAGCGCTTCGATGCGCCGCTCGGTCGCCCGGTCGCCCGGATAGGGCTTCTCGCGCGAAACGTGAATCGTGTTGACGTAGGCGGTGTTGGCCTTGAACGGCAGCCAGGCGCCGGAACGGCGCGCATGATCGATCAACCGGTCGAGCAGGAAATGCGCGCGGACGGGGCCGTGGGTCTTCAGCACCGAATCAATCGATTCGAGCCACTCCGTGGTCTCCAGAGGATCGATGTCGTCGGTTTGCGGGCCGTCTGCCATCAACGCTACTCCCATGCCGGCGGCCGGCCCGATATGATCCTGTCTGCGGTGCCCGCGGGTCAAGATTGAGTTCCCTTGCCGAGCCCGATTCCAACGCTGACGATGACGCGTCCCGACGACTGGCACCTGCACCTGCGGGACGGCCGGGAACTCGCTTCCGTTCTGGGCATGAGCGCGCGGCAGTTCGCGCGTGCGATCGTCATGCCGAATCTCGTTCCGCCGGTCACCACAGTCAAACTCGCGGGCCGTTACCGCGATCGTATCCGCTCCGCGCTGCCCTCCGGGGCGGAATTCGAGCCGCTCATGACGCTCTACCTGACCGAGCAGATGGACCCGGCGGAGATCGACCGCGCCGCGGCCGCGGGATTCGTGGCTGGCGTCAAATGCTATCCAGCCGGCGCGACCACGCACTCGGATGCCGGCGTGCGTTCGCTCGCGCGCTGCGGGGCAGTTCTGTCACGCATGGAGGAACGGGATGTCGTCCTGCAGCTGCACGGCGAATCGACCGGCGCCGACATCGACCCGTACGACCGCGAGAGCGATTTCATCGAGCGCGAGCTTGTCCCGCTCCGCCAGAGGCACCCGCGCCTGCGCATCGTGCTCGAACATGTGACGACCTCCGCGGGCGTCGCGTACGTGCGCGCGCAGGAGTCGCGCGTCGCCGCGACCATCACGCCGCAACATCTCCTGTTCAACCGGGGCGCGATGTTCGCCGGCGGCCTGCGGCCTCATCTGTACTGCCTGCCGCTGCTGAAGCGCGAACGCGATCGCGAAGCGCTGGTCGATGCCGCGACCTCCGGCGATCCGAGATTCTTCCTTGGCACCGACAGCGCGCCGCATGCGCGCCCGGCCAAGGAATCCGCCTGCGGCTGCGCCGGCGTCTTCTCGGCCCCTGCCGCGCTCGAGTGTTATGCGGAAGCCTTCGAGCGCGCAGGCGCGCTGCCGCGTCTTGAGGCTTTCGCGAGCTTCCACGGCGCCGATTTCTATGGGCTTGCGCGCAACGATGCGACGATCACGCTCGAACGCGACCCCTGGACCGTGCCCGCGCGCTACGCTTACGGCGATGGCGACATCGTGCCGCTGCTCGCGGGCGAACGCCTGTCATGGAAACTGTCCGCACCCGGCGAGGGCACATGGGCGATTCCTTCCTGATGCGTGACCGCTTTCGCGGATTCCTGCCGGTGGTCATCGACGTCGAGACCGGCGGCTTCAACGCGTCGACGGACGCGTTGCTCGAGATTGCCGCAGTGCTGCTGTCGCTCGACGGCAGCGGCCGGCTGGTACGGGGCGCGACCATCCGCGAACACGTGCGGCCGTTCGAAGGCGCGCGCATGGATCCGGCGTCGCTCGCGGTGAACGGCATCGACCCCTGGCATCCGCTCCGGATTGCGTCGACCGAGAACGACGCGCTGGGCTCGGTGTTCAAGGAAGTCCGGCAGGCGATACGCGACCAGGACTGCACGCGCGCGATACTGGTTGGCCACAATGCGTCGTTCGATCTCGGCTTCCTGAATGCGGCGGTCGCGCGCGCCGGAATCCGGCGCAATCCGTTTCATCCGTTTTCCTGCTTCGACACGGCAACGCTCGCGGGGGTCGCGTATGGCCAGACCGTCCTGTCGCGGGCGGCGCAGGCCGCGGGACTAGAATGGAGCACGGAGAAAGCCCATTCCGCCGCCTACGACGCGGAACGCACCGCCGACGTTTTCTGCCTGATCTGCAACCAGTTTCAGCCGCTGTACGAGGCGGCCATGCGCCGTCTCGAGCGCGCGCCGCCGGTCGGCGAATCGAATCCCATGCTGGAACCCGCGCCGGAGTGAACCGGCGGCGGCGGCTCAGCTGATGGCGCCGGCTTCCTCCAGCAGCGTCTTCAGCTCACCGGAGCGGTACATCTCGATGACGATGTCAGAGCCGCCGACGAGCTCGCCCTTGACGTAGAGCTGCGGGTACGTGGGCCAGTTCGAATAGGCCTTCAGAGCCTCGCGCAATTCCGGCTCCTCGAAGATGTTGACGTGCGTGTAACGCGCGTTGATGGCGCGCAATGCCGCCGCCGTCTGGGCCGAAAATCCGCACTGCGGGAAATCGGGCGTGCCTTTCATGAACAGCACGACGGGCGCGGCGTCGAGCTGCTCCTTGATCCTTCGGGTCGTCGTTTCATCGCTCATCGGTCACCGTGCTCCTTTTCGTCGGCGGTTCCACTCGCGTCAGCGAGCCGGCGCCGTTGTGCGCGCCCGACCGTCGCCCATTGCTCGGCGGGCTTCATGCGCGTCCATTCCGCGATCTCGGCAAGGGTCCGGAAACAGCCGCGGCAGACGCCCAGTTCGTCCAGCGAGCAGATGTTCAGACAAGGTGAGCTGGGGCCGCGTTCGTCCATGTCGCAGTGCGCTAACGCATTGAATTATGGGGTGCGCTGGCCTATTCTTCAATGAATCCAGGGGAGGTTACGACATGAATCCCTTAAACAGCGTGCGAGGGTCGATCGTCACTGCATTCGTGCTGGGGGCGATCGTCAGCATCTGGCTCACGGTACTGACCGGCCGCGAAATCAGCGCCAACTACGCGGAGATCGGACGCTGGCTGCATATCGTCTCCGGGGTCATGTGGATTGGCCTGCTTTATTACTTCAATGTCGTGCAGGTGCCCAGTCTTGCGGTGGCGGCGGCCGACAAGGACGGTCCCGGCGGCGCCGGCATCAGCAAGTACATCGCCCCGCGGGCACTTTGGTGGTTTCGCTGGGCGGCGGTCGTCACCTGGCTCACGGGCGCCTGGTATCTGTTTGCCGGCTACGGTGGCGGCAAGGCCATTCACCAGGCATTCACGCTGCAGGAAGGCTTTCGCGTAATCGGCGTCGGTATCTGGCTCGGCACGATCATGCTGATCAATGTCTGGGCGCTGATCTGGCCGAATCAGAAGAAAATACTGGGTCTAGTTCCGGCAACGGACGAACAGAAGGCAAAGGCGCGAAAGGTCGCCTTGCTCGCCTCGCGTACCAATTTTGTATTGTCAGTGCCGATGTTGATGTGCATGGGCGGCCAGATGCACGGACTGCCGTTCTAGGGCCTGTCCCCTCTTCCGAATTGACGCACCGCCCGGTCGCGTCGAACCGCCCGAGGCCGCAGTGCGGCCCGGGCGATCCGATCGCTTCAACTCAGACTGCGGTCGCAGCGCTCCTAGGGCGCTGCCGCCGCCACGTTTTCGCCGCCAGCGTCCGTGATGGCGCGCCACTGACCGTCGACCTTGGCCCACGCGGTGACGAATGAACCCTGGATCGCCGGCTTCTTGCCTGCGCCATCGGGGTCGAACGTGAAGCTGCCGGTCTCGACCGCAAGATCGCCGGAACTGGCGACGCGGATCTGGTCCGACGTCCAGCTGACGACCCCGTCCGGCGACCCTTTCATATCTGCTTCCATGGCGGCCTGGATCGCAGCCGATCCCCGATGGGCCTTCTCATCGGCAATCAGGATCGCATCGGGCGCAAAGACGCCGTTGGCAATCGAGGCCGCGTCCTTCGAATTGGCATAGTTCATCCACTCGCCTGAGCGGTTGCGAATCGCCTGCTCTTCCGCCGCAAGGTCGACGGCCGGTGCCTCGACCACCGGTTCCACTTTGGGTTCTTCCTTCTTGGCGCAGCCCGTGGCGAACAGGGTTGCGGCGACTGCCAGTGCGGACAAAGAACGTGCGTACATGTGACCTCCCCGGGTCGTAGATTGTCGGCGCCGTAGTATACGCGCACGCGCTGCGTCGCGGCCTACGGGTCCCTCATGCCGCAATCATCGGCGCGAGCAGCGTCGCGATGCCGAGGAAGGAGAAGAACCCGACCACGTCGGTCACGGTGGTCAGGATAATGGACGAGGCGGTCGCGGGATCCTGGCCTAGCCGGCGCAACACGACGGGCACGAGCGCCCCGGCGACGCCTGCCGTGATCATCGAGATCACCATGGCGGCCGCGATCACGGCCACGAGCCCGGCGGAGCGGCTCCAGAGCCAGACGCCGGCCGCGGTCGTCACGGCGATCGCGATGCCGTTGATCGTCCCGGTAGCGGCCTCCTTCGCGAGCACGCGCGGCCAATGACGCGGGCCGATCTCCCGCAGCACGAGCCCGCGCATCGTGACGGCCAGCGCCTGTGCACCCGCATTGCCGGACTGGCCTGCCACCACCGGCAGCAGGACGGCGAGCGCGGTGATCTTCGCTATGATTCCCTCGAACAGACCGACCACGGCCGCCGCGAGGAACGCGGTGACGAGGTTGATGTGCAGCCACGGCAGGCGCTTGCGGACCGCGAACCAGGGTCCGGACAGCGCGCGTTCGTCGCGGCTCGCACCGACCATGGTCTGGATGTCCACGCTGGTTTCGACCTCGACTGCAGCGACCAGCGTCGCCTGTCGGATCACGCCGACCAGGCGACCCGCGTGGTCCACGACCGGCAGCGCGGTGATCGGCTGACGCTGCAGGATTTCGACCAGGTCTTCGCGCTGATCCAGTTCCTGCGCGGCGGCGACGATGCCGCGGGTGATGTCCCTGAGCGACGCCGGCTCGTCGCCGATTGCCAGATCCTGCACCTCCACCCGACCCGCGAGGCGGCCCTCGTCGTCCACGACGAACATCTCCCGCAAGCCGCGCTGGCGGCTCGCGCGCAGCCGCGCCAGGGCTTCGCCCACCGTGATGCCGGTGCGCAGTGGCGTCAGGCGCGGATCCATGAGCCGGCCCGCCGAGTCTTCCGGGTAATCGAGCATGGCCGCGAGCTCGCGTGCGACCTGCGGATCGAGCCGTGCGAGCATCGCCTGGCGCGTGGCAGGCTCGAGCTGTGCGAGCACCGAAGCGCTGACTGCGGGCTCCGCTTCGGTCAGCAGATGGGCGGCATGCGCCGCCGGCAGCCGCTCAAGCAGATCGCGCGCATTGTCGCGCGTGAGGGCTTCCCAGGCCCGGACGACCGCCCGCGCAGGCAGGGCGGCCAGCAGCTCGGAAGCGGAGGACGCGGGCAGCGCCTCCAGTTCGCGGGCCGCTTCGTACGGATAGTCGAGCACGAAGCGCTCGTTTAGGGTGGCGACCGCAGTGTCAACTGCCATGTTTTTCCCCGGCGACCGGCGGTGCCGCCGGCAGCAGCGTCATCGCTGCGGCGACGCTGCCGGACAGCAGAGCCCAGTAGCCACGCGCCAGGCTGCCCGCGAGCGTGCCGGGGGCGGCGCGTGCCAGTTGCCGGTCACTGCGGCGCAGTGCACGTGCCAGGGCCGCGTGGGTCAGCAGGCCCAGCAACCGATCGCCGCGTTCCACGACCGGCAGCGCCGAATGCTGCAGCCAGCCCGGGTGCGCGCGCGCGCCGGCGAGCGGCGTCTGCGCGGCGAGCACGGCGTCCGGACGGGACATCAACGTCTCCAGGGTCGCAGATTGCGGCGAGCGAATCAGCGCCGGCAGGGCGAGCCAGCCGGCGAGACGGTGATCGGACTCGACAACGAACACGTGCGTCGCATCGCCGCGCGCCCGCCGCGCGCGCTCCAGCGCGTCGCCGGCAGTCATGTCAGGCGGCAGAGCGATGACTTCGGGATCCGCCCAGGTGCCGACCGAGTCCGAGGGATAACCGAGCAGGACGCGGGATGCGACCGCCATCGCGGTCGGCAGCCCATCGATCAGTCGCGAGCGGCGCGGCTCCCCGACGTGGCGCAGCAGCGCGGCCGCCGGCTGCACACCGAGCGCGGCCAGCAGCGACATAGCGCGATCGTCGTCGAGAGCCTCGAACGTGCGCGCGGCCGTCGCCGGCAGCATGGCCGCGAGCACCGGCGCACCGAGTCGCGACGGCGCACGCGCCAGCAGCGTCGCGACTTCGGCGGCGGGCACGGATTCCAGCGCCATGGCAGCCTCGGCGGGATGTGCCCGCATGAAGGCGTGCGTCAGTGCCTCGGCGTCAGCCATCGGCGGGTCCCGTCAGGAGCACGATCGGCTCGTCGTGGTACACGCGCCCGGGCAGCGATACGCGGCCTTCCGCCGTCTCGAGCACGATCGCGGTCGGCGTAAACTGCAGCACGCGGCCCTCGTGACCGGCGACGCGCACCCGCTGGCCGATTTCGAACGACTGAGCGAGGTAGTGTGCGCCGATCAGGTTCGACACATAGCGCCGCGCCCCAAGGCTAACGGCGATCGTGACGCCGAAGAGCAGCGACCCGACGATGATGGCGGCGAAAATCGCGAGCCAGGTGACTTCGATGCCGATCTGGTCCGCGCCGATCAGGATCGAGGCGACCAGGGTCGCGCCCTGCGCGAGCCGGGCGAGGGCTTCCTGCTGCGGGGACGCAAGCCGCCGCGTCGAGGCGCGGACAAGATCTGCGGCAAAACCCGCCAGCACGTAGCCCGCCACGACGATCAACACGCCGGCGGCGAGTGTCGGCAGGTAGTCGAGCAAGCGGCCGAGCCAGTCTGTGAAGACCTCGAGACCCAGCACGGCCGTTGCCGCCGCGGCGAACAGCAGCAGGACGATCCAGAAGACCGCGGTGCCGAGTGCCGCGCCGGAGCGCGCGGAACCCACGACCTCCGCGCCGGCGGGGCCCGCCACGCGAGCGAGCAGCGACTCGAGCAGCCCGACCCCGCGGACCGTCAGCGCGCGCAGCAGCCGCGCGGCCAGCCAGCCGGCGAGCATGAGCGCGACCGCCGCGAGAAGGCTCGGCAGCAGGTTCGCGAGCCTGTCGTAGATTTCTTCCATCGCGCGGCGCCCCGCGTCTGAGACTGAACGCCCGGCCGGCACGGGTCAAGTGATACATTCCTGGGCCGCTCGAGATTGTTTTCACTTCTCGCGATCTCACCACCGCGGGGTCATATTGCAAACTCGGCTGCCTCCCGTGCGGCCCTGAGATCTTCGGAAACCTTGAGTACATTCTCGGCACGAACCAATGCGAGGCGGGCGTGCCGCAGCGAGTTGTCGCGCATCGTAGCGTCTCCGGCCGCGGCCAGCGATTCGAGAGCCTTAAGCAGCCACACGACCACTTCGACCATACCCGCCCCGTCTCGGGCGATCCCGGTGAAAGCGTCGTCGAACGTATCTGCCAGGGACAGTTCCGGCGCTGCAACGCGGTCGAACTGCACCGTGGAAGCGTCACCTGCCTTGCCACACTCGTTCCACAACAGGAACAGTCGGACAAGTGTGTGCGTGACGTCGATGGCGGTCCCAGGATCATTGACCGCAGGCGAAAGCGCGCGGCTGGCGATCTCCGAAAGGACCACCAGTCCGAACCGCGGATCCTGATCAAAGACCCGCGAGTCGCCAATCACGAACGTGGCAGCGATCTCATCGGCGTCCTCGTCGGACACACTGCCTGACGCCTTCGGGATGACCCACGCGACAGGACGGTTCGGCGTGCAGAAAGTGCCGGGTAAGCACGCCACGAGAATTTTCAGTTCCGACTCCTCTGCCCGCTCCTGCAGCTCGGCGGCATCAACACGCTGCAGGTAGCCGATGGAATCTCCGAAGACCGCCCGGCTCCCATCCGGGGGGCTGAACGCGGCAACACCCCCAAGGCGCGGCGCCGATTGTCGCTTCCGAATCGCCTCAGCGGCGGCCTCCTCCACCTTGTCGATCGTATTTCCCACACGGCCGAGCCGGGCGATGTTATCGACCCACCGAATGAACATGATAATGACGATTGCGAGCACAACCAGTGTCAGGGAGAACAGGAAAAACTGTCCGGCCTTTCCACTATAGTGCCCGTTCATCAGCGCAACGAGCGCGACTACGCTGTAGATAAACGCGCCGATGAATGCCGAGAGCGCATTCTGCGACACGCCATCGCCGAGGATCAGCGGAAAAGCGCGGGGCGTCGCGGATATACTTGCCGACGCATAAGCGGCCACCATCGAGGCCACGGCGAACGTGGCCATCATCAACATGCTCGACGCCATTATCTTGAGCAACGTTTCGGTCGATTCCATCGCGATCGCCGGCAGATAACGACCGAGGTCGGACATGTCCATGATGTCGGCAAGGGAGACTGCGCCGATGGACAGCGCGCATACGATGAGCGGCTTTATCCATAACCGCTCACTGAGACGCTTGATGATGAAACTCAGGTCATCCCACATCTTCGTCTCTCCTGGCACATCCACACCCTCTTTGATCGATTCCCACGCGCCTTCAAGCGGTATCCGTCGACGATGGAGTCAAGAGATTCTCCCCGGGGGTCCAGGATCTCCGGGCCTGCTCTTTGATTTCCCCGGCTTCGCTTTGCAGGCTGGCTTCCGCCTTGGTCGCGACCGTTTCGGGCTCGGCGGCCGGCTTCGCCGGGACTCGGTTGGCCGGTTCTCCAGCCTCTTCGCCCTCGATCATCCGTACCGGTACCCCGTGAGGGAACGTGACTTCGCGAGCCTCGTCCGGCAGTGAGATTCCCGAATCCTGGAAGGCCCGTTTGACGAGCCGAATGACGGACGATTTCACTTTCAACCAGCTGTGTCGGCCGCCGTCGAGCCAGAAATACACCCGCAGGTTCACCGTGGACGGCCCAAGGTTTTCCACGAGCACCAGGGGTTCGGGCTCCTTCAAAACGGCCGGATGTTCAGCGAGCACCTTCAAGGCAACTTCCTGGGCAATAGCGATGGGATCGTCGTAGCCGATGCCCACGACGAAGTCCTCGCGGCGATTGGGATTGCTTGTGAAATTACGAAGCGTGCTTTTGAAGACGGTCGCATTGGGAATTTGCAGCTGATTGCCGTCGAGTGTCATCAAAACCGTCGTGCGCGAGGTCAGCCGCTGAACGTAACCCGTGACGTCCGCCACTTCTATCAGATCGCCCTCACGAAACGGTTGCTGAAAGCTCAGGAAGAGACTGGCGAGAAAATTCTCGGTGATGTCGCGGAATGCAATGCCGAGCACCAGACCAATCAGGCCTGTGCCGCCCAGCAGCGTCAGCGCGAGTTGCGCGAGCCCGGCGATACGAAGCACCAGGTACAGGCCGGCAAGCATTACGAGCATTCCGCCAGCCCGGGCCATTACTTCGCGCAAAAGCCGACTGCGGGATCGAGCCAGACGCCCGCGACGCAGTACGTTCACCATTAACTTGGCGGCAATCCATGAAATGGCGATCACGGCCAGCACCACCGCGATCAGGGGAAGTGCTCGCACGAATCCGCGTGCTAGATCATTGAGTACCTGAAAGGTTGGATCGAAATCCCAAACCGTCGTTGGAGCCACGTCGATTTCATTGACGACTGCAACCACGCCCTCCGTATTCTTCGCCAATTCTCCGGCCCATTTCTGGGATTCAACTTTTTCCGTCGTTCCTTTCAGGAAAACGATTCCTTCCTGAACCGTGACACTGGGCTCGCCGAACCAGCCTGTCGTTTCGAGAATATCCGCGATTCGTTGCCTGATCTCGTCATCCCCGGCGACGGGTTGCACTTCGACCTTGCCTGGGAGATCGGGTTTGTCGTCAGGCGCCTTTGCCGGCACCGGCTTGTCCTCGCTAGTGCTTAACTGCTGGGCAGCAACTGAAGTGAACGAAAAGACGGCGCAGCACAGGAACGTGGCGCAGATGAGTCGGGCCGGTTGAGACCAGGCCGTAGTTTCGTTATTCGGCTTATCCTCGCTGCCGGTTCGGATGACTCGACCCGATGTGTCGTCCATTGGCGATTGCCCATCCGTTTAAGGGTTTGAAAACGAACTGAGGTGCCGGATAGTACGGACAAAAGGGTTTTCTGTTAACTCATAGAGTGGCGCCGGCCACCAAATGAGGCGTAGGACTACACTTGCGCCCGTGGCTTGCCTACAGGCGCTCTATGGTTGACGGAAGGACCCTCAACGTACTCAAGAAAGCGGCGACGATCGCGATAGCCGCCGTCGCTATTTATCTCGTCGTTCGAGGAGCTCGCGGAATCGACTGGGCCGGTGTGCTCGGTGCGTTGCGAAATTACGATCTCGCGACTTTGGCCGCCGCGTTCGCACTCGTCATTCCTGGCCAGCTCGCCTGTGCGTGCTTCGATTTGATCGGCCGCCACGCAACCAGACACCATATTCCCGTTCCGCGGGTCATGCTGATATCGCTTACCGGCTACAACTTCTCGCTGAACCTCGGCGCGCTGATCGGCGGATTGGCATTTCGCTACCGTCTGTACGCCCCGTACGGGCTTCCGCCCATGACGATCGCGCAGATCATCGGTCTCTCCGTCCTCACTAACTGGTCGGGGTACGTACTCCTTGCCGGCCTCGTGCTGGCCTACGAGCCCCCCGAACTGCCGAGCGACTGGGGCCCTGGATCAACGGTGCTGCGCTGCGTGGGAATCGGTCTGTTGGTCGTGACCGCTGCCTATCTGATCCTGTGTGCCACCAAGGGCGGTACACGCGTGCGCTGGAAAGGCAGCGTGCTGCTGCTGCCGACGCTGCGAGTGGCCGCCGTCCAATTTGCACTGTCACTCGGGAGTTGGAGCGTCATCGGGGCGTTGATCACCTGGCTCCTGCCGGGTGATGTCGGTTGGCTAACAGTGATGCCAATACTCATGATCAGCGCGATTGCGGGCGTTTGGAGCCACATTCCCGCCGGTCTCGGTATAGTCGAGGTAGTGTTTGTGACCCTGCTCGGCCAGCGCGTGGACGGCAGCGAGTTGCTCGCCGCACTGTTCGTTTTTCGTGTCCTCTATTACCTCGTGCCATTCCTGGTCGCTCTCGCCGCCTACGCGTATCTGGAAAAGACAGCCCGCGGCGTGCGTATTGGCGCTGAATCCGGAGGCGACTCGTAGTTCGCGTTGTGGGGCAGCCATTCCGGCCGCGTTTCCTTTACAGTCAGGCTAATGACTTTCGAAATCGGCCTGGTCTTTGTCATCATCGGGATGGCGCTCTATCTGTTCGCCAGCCAGCGCCTCCCGCTCGACATCACGGCACTGCTGATTCTCGTCATCGTGATGGGCATCCCGATCGTCTTCCACTCCGAGTGGCTGCTCGCGCGCGGTATCAACCTGGCTTCCGCGTTTCCGACGGTGTCGGAGGGATTATCCGGGCTGTCGAGCACTGCGACAGTTACGGTGCTGTGCATGTTCATCCTGTCATCAGGCATCCAGCGTTCCGGGCTGGTCCATGTCATTGGCAAGCGTGTGTTCCCGCTCGTGGGCAAGTCCGAGATACGTCAGATCCTGGCCATTGCGCTCCTGGTGGGCCCGGTTTCGGGCTTCATCAACAACACCGCCGCGGTGGCGATGGCGATCCCGCTAATCCTCGACATTACGCGTCGTAACGGTGGGCAGGCCTCACGACTCCTGCTCCCGTTGAGCTTCTTCGGCATGATGGGCGGGACGCTGACGCTGATTGGTACTTCCACCAACATTCTCGCGTCGGCCATCCTGAAAAACGATTCCTCATTCGGGCGTGAACTGGAGATGTTCGAGTTCACAACGCTCGGGTTGGTGGTACTGGGCGTGGGTCTCGTGTACTTCCTTACGATCGGCCGCCTGCTGATGCCCAAGCGCGACGCGGCGCCCATCGGTCACCCTGAGAAAGATACTTTCGTTGTCGAGGTGCGCGTTGTCGACGAGGCACTCGTCGACAAGACACTTGAGGAATTTCGGTTCGCGGAACGCAACGCGGTGGATGTATTGCGTTTGATACGCAACGGCTCCGTCCTTGTAAAGCGAGCGGAGACCACGAAGATCGCCCTCGGCGATGTCATCCAGTTGCGTGCGACCTCCGGCATGTGATGGACCTGATGAAGTCGTCAGAGGTGGAGGTCCTCTCGGAGTTCGGCGAGCCGCGCAAAGTGCGCGGTGACGGTCTCTTGGTCTCGGTCTTGCTTCGTAATTGGCTGGTCTTCGCCGGGCAGACCGCGACATTGGTCGATTTCTGGCGCCGCTACAACGGCCGGCTCATCGGCCTGGCCGCCGACGAGGTCAAGACCAACCGTCTGGAGCGCGAGGAATTGCACGTGGGCGAACGGGTGTTGATGGAGATCTCTGCCAGTGCGCTCAAGCGGCTGCGGCGCCATCCGGATGTCATCGTGCTGGACGAGTTCGAGGATGATTTCGACCGCAGGGCGATGTGGCTGTCCGGCGGGATTGTGGCCGGCGTCGTGGCGGTGGCCGCCCTGACGCCGCTGCCCATCGTGGTGACAGCCATCGCGGGCGTCATCCTGATGGCGGCAACAGGCGCGGTGGTGAAGGAGGACATATATTCGGGCGTATCCTGGGACGTGATCTTCCTGCTCGCGGGGGTCATCCCTCTGGGCATCGCCATGACCAAGTCGGGCGCGGCGGCCTGGTTGGGCGGGCTGCTCGCCGGGAGTGCGGCGGGATGGCAACCGGTCTTTGTCCTGATGGCGCTGTATGCGGTCACGACGCTCACGACGGAGCTGGTGAGCAACAACGCCTCCGTGGTGATCCTCGTCCCGGTCGCCATCTCGCTCGGAGAGGCGCTCGACCTGCCGGTGTTGCCCCTGGTCATTGCTGTCATATTCGCCGCGTCCACCAGCTTCCTGACGCCCATCGGCTACCAGACCAACACGATGATTTACGGCACCGGTGTGTATCACTTCACCGATTTCGCCCGCGTCGGCGCGCCACTCAATGCCCTCCTGATGGTGGTCACGTGCGTTTCACTCGCCTGGCTCTGGCCGCTCACCTGAGCAGCCAGGTGCAGCGCCGGGTTCGGCGGAATCGCGGATCGTCCGCGGCACCCGGACACCATCGAGGCTCGGACGGTCGTTCTTCGCGCCTTGGAGGACGACGCTGAACGAGCCGTCTGCTCGGCCAGCGCATGGACGGCAGCGAGTTACTCGCCGCGCTGCTCGTTTTTCGTGTCGTCTATTACCTCGTGCCATTCCTGAGGCGGCGGCGATTGCCGGCGGCTTTCAGTTCGGCCGCGATCATGAGCTGCGGCAATTCCGTGGCGACGACAATGCGCCGCATGCGCGAACCCCTCGTGCCTTTCGCTGTTCCGCGCGGCACAGGCCCGTATGGTCATGCGTCCGTATCGTTCGTATAGTGCCACGCTCCAATAGGAGCAGATGATGGCGGAGCAATCGCTCGCCGCGGATCGCGCGTCGAAGTTGCAGGAGCTTCCATCGCGGCCGTGGCATGCGCTCGATCGCGACACGGCGCTAATGGCGTTCGACACTCGCACGGACGGCCTAACCGAGGCGGAAGCCGGCCGCCGGATGGCGCGCTTCGGCGGCAACCGCCTGCCGCAGGCGGTAAGACGCGGTTGGTTCGTGCGCCTGCTGGCGCAGTTTCACAACGTGCTCATCTACGTGCTGCTGGCATCGGCCGTGCTGGCGTTTGTGTTGGACCACGTCATCGACGCCGCGGTCATTCTGGGCGTGGTGTTGGTCAATGCCGTGATCGGCTTCATTCAGGAAGGCCGTGCCGAACAAGCGCTAGAAGCGATCCGCGCAATGATCGATCCCAAGGCCACGGTGCTGCGCGATGGTCATCGCGTCACCGTTCCAGCCGATCAAATCGTGCCGGGCGATATCGTCATCATCGAAGCCGGCGATCGCGTGTCGGCGGACTTGCGCATGATCCGCGCGCGCAACCTGCGCATCGAGGAGGCGGTGCTCACGGGCGAATCGGTCGCGGTCGAGAAGTCCGTCGATCCGGTGCGGGAGGACGCGGCGCTTGGCGACCGCACATCCATGGCGTATTCCGGCACGTTCGTCGCGGCGGGGCACGGCACGGGCATCGTCGTGGCAACCGGCCTGCGCACGGAACTCGGCCGCATCAGCGAACTGATCGGCGCAGTCGAAACGCTGAAGACGCCTCTGATCAAACGCATGGACGTGTTCGCGCAGCAGCTGACCGCCGTCGTTCTGGCCTTGTCGGCGCTCACGTTTCTGTTCGCGTGGTACGCGCGCGGCTACAGCGTCAGCGAGGCCTTCATGATCGTGGTGGGGCTGGCCGTATCCGCCATTCCCGAGGGGCTACCCGCGATTCTGACCATCACGCTGGCGATCGGCGTGCGGCGCATGGCGGCGCGCAACGCCATCATTCGCCGCTTGCCCGCGGTGGAAACGCTGGGCTCGGTGTCGGTCATCTGTTCGGACAAGACCGGCACGCTGACGCGCAATGAAATGACGGTGCGCAGAATGGTGACTGCGGAACGCGCGTTCGACGTGTCCGGCGTCGGTTACGAACCCAAGGGCGAATTGCAGGCGCATGGACGAGCGGTGGATCCGGAGGACGATCCGGTCGTCATGCAGCTCGTTCGTGCGGCGCTGCTTTGTAACGATGCGGAATTGCATCGGTCGCAGCAAGGCGCGGAATCCACGTGGGCCGTCAACGGCGATCCGATGGAAGGCGCGCTGGTGGTGCTGGCCATGAAGGCCGGACTCGATCCGGACGCCGTGCGCAAGCAGCTGCCGCGCGTGGACGAGATCCCCTTCGACGCCGCGCATCGCTTCATGGCGACGCTGCATCGAAGCCACGACAACGATGTTTTCGCGTTCATCAAGGGCGCGCCGGAACGCGTGCTGGAGATGTGCGGGCGGGAACAACTGCGTGACAGTGTGCGTTCGCTCGAATCCGACGTGTGGCGACGCCGTGCCGACGAACTGGCGAGTGAAGGCCATCGCGTGCTCGCGTTCGCCATGAAAGGCTTCGCGGGTGACAAGCACGCTCTCGACTTCGACGACGTCGAGCGCGACGCCGAGTTTCTCGGCATCGTCGGTTTCATCGATCCGCCCCGGATAGAAGCGATCGAAGCCATCCGTGACTGCAAATCCGCGGGCATACGGGTCGTCATGATCACGGGTGATCATGTCGTCACCGCCAGGGAGATCGGACGGCAACTGGGATTGCCCGCCGAGTCCGAGGCGCTTACAGGCCGGGATCTGGAACAACTGGATGCGGCGGCCTTGCGTGCCAGGGCACGCGACGTTTCGGTGTTCGCGCGCACTACGCCCGAGCACAAATTGCGCCTGGTGGAAGCGCTCCAGTCGGAAGGTGCGATCGTGGCCATGACGGGCGACGGTGTGAACGACGCGCCCGCACTCAAGCGCGCCGATGTCGGCGTGGCCATGGGCGAAAACGGCACCGAGGCCGCCAAGCAGGCGGCGGAAATGGTGCTGGCGGACGACAACTTCGCCTCCATCGTGCATGCGGTGCGCGAAGGCCGCACCGTGTACGACAACATCCTGAAAGTCATCGCCTGGACCCTGCCTACCAACGGCGGTGAGGCGCTTACCATTCTGGCGGCGCTGGCCATGGGATTGGCGCTGCCGATCACGCCCGCGCAAATCCTGTGGATCAACATGATCACCGCCGTGGCGCTCGGGCTTACGCTGGCGTTCGAGCCGACCGAGCCCGGCGTCATGCGCCGCGTGCCGCGGCCGGCCGACGAGCCGATCCTGTCGCTGAACCTGCTTTGGCGTATCGGATTCGTATCGGCGTTGTTCGTATCCGGCGCGTTCGGCCTGTTCTTCTGGGCCGAGGCGCGCGGCGAGCCCATCGAAGTCGCGCGCACGCTGGTGGTCAACGCCATTGTCGTAATGGAAATCTTCTATCTGTTCAGCGTGCGCTACGTGCACGGCACGTCGCTGACGTGGCAAGGCGTGTTGGGTACGCCGGCCGTCTTGTGGGGCGTGGGCACCGTGGTCGTGGCGCAGCTCGCGTTCACCTACACGCCATTGATGAACACCGTGTTTTATAGTCGCGCGCTATCCGTGCGGGAGGGCGCGGCCGTCATCGGTGTCGGCCTGGTACTGCTGATCCTGGTCGAGCTTGAAAAAGCGGTCGCGCGCAATATTGGCGCGGTCGCGCGAAAGAGCCAATCGAATCGTTCGATGGCCGAACGTTGAGCGAGACGACAGGTCTGTTACTGACAACCCAGAAAAAACTCCATCTTAATATCCTGCGGGCAGGCCTTCCGCTGACTCGCCATTGCCTCGCGTCCCTACGATGCTTGATCGCGGCTACACAACGCTGCCTCGCGCGCAGAGAAAGCGCATACTTCCAGGTCGATCTGGTGCAGTTCAAATTCAAGGGTTGCTTTCCCATGAGTTGGAACAGGGTTCAGGAAAGCTGGAAGAAAGTTTCGGGCAGCACGAAGCAGGCGCTGGGCAGCCTGGCGCGCGGCGCTCGCGCGGTCTCTCGCGGCGCGACCCTGGCTCCGGAACGGAACAAGACCGACGAGAGCCTGCGACTGGAGCGGATACGGACCGACCAGGCGGTGGCCGCAAGGCATGAGAAAGCCGTGCGGCACGCCGATGCGATCGTCGACCGCGCGCGCGGCAATGCGGATGCGGTACTCAGCGTGGCGCGCGGGAACGCTGACGCCGTGCTCGATGTGGCGCGCGACACGGCGGACAGGTCACGCGACCCCGACGCAGGCCGCGCGGAAATAGCAATCCTGCGCGAGGAAAGGGGGATTGCAGACGACGCGCTCCGCGATGAGCGCGACACTGCCGACGCGATGCTGAGCGAGGAGCGCAAGCAGCAAGCCCGCGCCATGCACGACTTTCTTCCGCTGGAGCGGGAGTCTACCGACCACTCTCTGCGGTCCGAGCGCATCCGTTCCGATCATGCGCTCGCCAATCGCGACGATTTCCTGGCGATCGTCACGCACGACCTGCGGGACCTGCTTGGCGGGATCGTCACCAGCGCGGCCGTGCTCTCCACGAGCGCGCTCCAGGATGAGAACGGCAGGAATACGCTCGCGGAGACCCAGCGCATCGGACGCTATGCTGCGCGCATGAACCGGCTCATCTGCGACCTGGTCGACATCGCCAGCATCGACGCCGGCAAGCTCGCCATCGCGCCATCCCGCGGCGACCTCGCTTCCCTGCTGCGCGAAGCCGTGGACGGCTTCCAGGCGAACGCCTCCGTCAGAGGCGTACTGCTGGAAAGCCGGTGCGACGCTCCGCTGTCTGCGGCGTTCGACCATGACCGCATGCTGCAGGTCCTCGGTAATCTCATCTCGAACGCGCTCAAGTTTACGCCGCGGGGCGGGAAGGTCACCCTGAGCGGCGAACGCGACGGCTCCGGCGTCCGGATCTCCGTCGCGGATACCGGCCCGGGCATCCCCGAAGGCGCGCTCGAGTCGATTTTCGAACGGTTTTCACAGGTGGCGGGGAACGATCGCGGCGGCCTGGGCCTTGGCCTGTACATATCCCGGTGCCTCGTCGAAGCCCATGGCGGAACGATTCGCGCGGAGAGCAAGCCCGGCGCAGGCAGCACGATCCGCCTGATGCTTCCTGCCTAGCGCTCAGCGCTTCCGGCGCACAAGGAGCACGAGCGGCAGCACGACCAGCACCGCGAACGCATCGTCTCGGTTGTCATCTACGATGAGAACTCGCGGGGACTTCCTCCAGTCGCCTTCGCCGAAACAGTCGCAAGGATTTCTTGCACCTTTCCAAAATCAGCAGGCTTGACCAGATGGTGATTAAACCCGGCGTCGAACGAACGCTGTCGGTCTGCTTCTTGCCCATACCCGGTCATGGCGACCAGCACGACGTTCTGGAACACGGGTTGCTGACGCAACCGCTTCGCTATCTCAAACCCATTGAGTCCCGGCAAGCCCAGGTCCAAAAGCATCACGTTCGGACGGTAATTGAGAGCCGCTTCCAAAGCAGTCGGGCCGTCATGAGCCATCCGAACTTCATGCCCGGACGCTTCAAGGAGCATCGCCAAGCTACCAGCCGTATCTACGTTGTCATCGACCACCAGCACCTGCAAAGAGGGGCCGGTCTGTCTGGTCATTTCGGTCAGAGACGAAGGCGGTTGCGGTTCGGCAGTCAGCAGCGTCGGCAGACGCACGACGAACTCGCTGCCTTGTCCCAGAGAACTGTGGACCTCCACCTTGCCGTGATGCATCTCCACCAGTCGTTGCACTAACGCCAGTCCGATGCCCAAACCGCCATGTGAGCGGTCCAGCGTCCGTTCAGCCTGCGTGAACAGATCGAAAATACGAGGCAGAAGTTTGGGAGCGATTCCGACACCCGTATCACGAACTCTTAACACACAATCCGAGCCTTCTTCCTGAATGGACAGCCAGATATGACCGCCAGCTTCGGTAAATTTAGCGGCGTTGGTAAGCAGGTTTACGACCACCTGCTCCAGCCGGGAAGCGTCGGCGTCTAGCCAAATCGGTTTCGGGGGCAACGTGACCGTGAGCTTATGTCGGTGTTGATCGATCAATGGGCGAGCCGACTCAACGGCACGTTCCACGATGCCGCTCACGATGACTCGATCCAGTCGAAGTCGAACCCTGCCGGTTGTAATGCGGGACACTTCCATCAAGTCATCGACCAGATGAGTCAGTTGATTCAATTGCCGTTCAATGATGGTACGGGCTTTCTGCTGGAGCGGTTCCTCATTCTTCCCTAGACGGAGAAGATGCACTGCGTTAGAGATGGGAGCGAGTGGGCTGCGGAGTTCATGACCGAGCATCGCCAAGAACTCATCCTTGCGGCGGTGCAAGTCGGCCAACGCTTCCGTCTTTTCATTCAGACTCCGTTCCAAGCGGCTACGTTCGCTAATGTCACGGATGTTGCACTGTGCGACGTTCCTGCCATCCGCCTGATAGATGTTGCTGACGAACTCGACTTCGGCCTTCTCCCCGTGTTTGGTTTCAAGCGGCAAGTGATCGTAACGGATATAGCCCTTCTGTTGCAGCTCGTGATAGGCGGCTTGACTGGCTTTCTTGTCTCCGAAAAATCCAATCTCCCATAGCTCTTTGCCCAGAAACTCGTCGTGTGTGTAGCCCAGTAACTCCGTCATATACGGGTTGGCATCGAGGGTTTTCAGAGTGTCGGCGTCGAGGATCAGGATACCGTCTTTGGCCGTCTCAAAGAGCCGCCGATAACGAACCTCCGAGTCCTGCAATGCCGCTTCAATTCGACTTCGTTCGGTTACATCTCGCACGATGCTGGCGATGAGTATGCCCGCTTGGTCGCGAATGGGGCTGAGACTGATCTCGACGGGAAACTCGCTGCCATCTTTCCGCAAGCCACGCAACTTCAAATCCGCTCCCATTGGGCGGGTGTTGGGATGAGCCACGAAACCGGCACGCTGTTCTCGGTGTTTGTATCGGAAGCGTGGGGGCACGAGAATCTCGACCTCCTGCCCAAGCAGTTCTTCTCGACCCCAACCAAAAATCTTTTCGGTCTGTCCATTCACGCGAACAATCTTGCCAACTTGATCGACAATGACCACGGCGTCCGGGGCTGCCTCCAGAAAATTGCTGAATTCTCGCTGACTTTGACGCTCCCGAAGCAAGGACTTGACCGAAGCCAGCAACTCAGCGGCCTCCACCGGATTTGTCAGGAAGACTTCGTCTCCAACCGGATAATCCGAAATGTGCAGAACAGGTATTACGGCGGTTGCGGCGTGAACCTTGAGGCGCGAGCAGACCTCGAAGCCGTTCATATCGGGCAGGTTGTGATCGAGAACAATGATGTCTGGGACTGCCATTGCGGACCGAAGCCCGTCCGCACCGTTGGCTGCAACCTGGACTATGAAACCTGCATTACGAAGTGACTGGTCCAGTGCGGCCCGCCTTCCTTCGTCGGCAATGACGATCAGGGTGCTGAGGGGTGGCGTGTCGAGCATTGGCTTGACTTGTTGTGTCAGGGGCACCTTGAGGCTCCCATTGCCGCCGCGGCCCATTGGTTTCAGCCATTTATACAAAAAAAACCGACGTGGCCGCAAATCCTCCTGGGTATTTGAAGCACGTCGGCTTATTGACTGACTAGCCGCCCGATACGCCGGGTTGTCATAATAATCTTCCGAATGCTGAGCTACATTTTTAAGGCTTGCGCAAGCGAAACCAAGTCTGCTCCCTAAGCCCACCATACTTTTCTTGAACAGCTTCAAACTCTCGAACCAGAGGATACTGACGAACCCTCCCGCCAAGCAGAACATCACGTCGTCGGGAAGCAGGGTCGAGAAGTGAATCAGTTCCCGCAAGTGACGACACCGACGCCTGCGCACCCCGCTCCCGCCGAAGCGCCAGTTCCGCTCAATGAGTTCAGGATCCTCGATGCTGCCGAATACCCGCTTGAGCCGCGCCGCTCAGGTCATGGCCACGTGCCGCGGGGCAGCGCTTGCAGTTCCGCCTGGCGGGGGACCGCCACGCGTCGAAACACCGGGGACTCGGTGCCTACACGGAAAGCGCCGTCTAGCACGACCATTTGGGTACGACTGCCTACAGAAGGCACACAAAGTGTATGGTAAACATATACTTGGCCACGGAGCTGGATCAGAGACCACGGCAATATATAAGGGAATCGACATGTTCAGCGTAAAGAGCTTGATGATATGCGTGGCGCTGCTGGCCATCGCCGGCTGCGCGACTATCGCGGGCACGGGCGCGATCGCGTCCACAACCAGGACCGGCAAGATTCACGACGTGAAATTCGAAGCACGTATGACGCCGGAATACCTTCGCGTTCAACCGGGCGATGAGATCCGATGGGTTAATCAGCGAAGCACGCCGGTGACGGTGGAGTTCCTGGGGGAAGCGCTGGACGACGTGACGTGCCAATCGGGATTCTCGAGTCTCCTCCGAAGACAGCAAGAGTCGACCACGATCAAACCGAATGAAAGCGCCAGTCTCTGCTTCGGGAAAGTCGGTACCGTGACGTACAACGCCCGAATGGAGTCCCCGGTGGCCGGCGGCCAGTTGATCGAGTCGGGCACGATCCACATTTACCGATAGCCCACTCGAGGGCCGGTCCGGCTGAAGCCGTGATTGCAGATCAGGCTGCAGCCGCGCACCGCAACAGATCGCGTCAGGACCGTGTCGCCGCGCAACTTGCCCACCGCAGGTCGTTTCCAGCCCGCGCCGCGCGCGGCGTCACTTTCGCGCTCGCTCCAGGAGCACGCGCACTGCGACGATGGTGTTGCTGGGCCGCCGCCGTGCCAGTACGCTGACCCGGCTCACGGATCCAGTCATCGTCGAGCGAAAGGAGCCAGTCATGAAATCACGCGGGTTGATCGGGGCCATGCCGGTGGCGCTGGCGGCGGTCCTGATGGCGACGGGCTGCTCGAAGAAGGAAGCGGAGCCGGCAGCGCCGGCCGAGACTGCGGCGCCGGCGGCCCAGACTGCGGCGCCTGCTGCGGAAACCGTCGCGGCGGCGCCGGCGGCCGACAACGCTGGTGCGACGGTGTACCGGATGTACTGCGTAACCTGCCATGGCGCGTCGGGCAAGGGCGACGGCGTGGCGGCCGCGTCCCTCAATCCGAAGCCCGCGGACTTCAGTGTCGGCGCATTCAAGTACGACACCAACGGCAACGGCACGAAGGGCGACGTCGACGACATCAAGGCGATCACCCACGACGGCGCGGCGAAGCATGGCGGCTCGCCGCTGATGGCGCCGTGGCCGATGCTGTCAGCCGATCAGTTGCAGGCCGTTGCCGAGTACGTGAAGTCGATGCACGCGGGCTGAGCCGCGCGTCGCGGAACGCGACGAAGCGGATAGTACGGACAAAAGAGTTTTCTGTTAACACAGAGAGTGGCGCCGGCCGGCAAACAGCGAGCAGTCCAACCGGAGTCCCCGGCGCGGCGCGCCGTAACAGGTCGCGTCAGGACCGTGTCGCTGCGCAACTTGCCCACTGCAGGTCGTTTCCAGCCCGCGCCGCTCGCGGCGTCACTTTCGCGCTCGCTCCAGGAGCACGCGCACTGCGACGATGTTGGCGCGATTGTCGCCGTTATAGTCCTGCTCCGCATGCGCCACCATCGCCGCCGCTCCCAAGCAGACAGACACTGCGGCCACAGGAACCGCTGAATTCCTGAAACCCACTTTGCACCCCCCTTGGAAATGTCGATGCCAATCGAAGCGACCAGTCCTTCCCTCTGCTCCTGTGCAACTGCCGCGAGGACGCGGCCGCGCATAGCCGGGGTCGCCGCGGCATGCGTCCAGCGCTCATTGCCTGTAAACACGTGCGGCGCGCAGAAAACGTGGCATGGCCACGCGCAGATTTCTCACTTCCGGAGTGAAGTGAAAAAATGCAAAAGAAAGCGCCCGGACGTTGCCGTCCGGGCGCTCGGGACTGCCGTTCTCAGAAGTTGCTGACGTCCAGCCGCCCGTTGCTGACTACCCTGCCGTTCAACGACGTGGTCGACTGAGTCGAGTTCATGATGGCCGATTTCACTTGCGAGGCCGTCGCACTCGGGTTGCGCTGCTTGTACAACGCGGCCGCGCCCGAGACGTGCGGCGTCGCCATCGACGTGCCGCTGTAGCTTGCGTAGCCACCGACGATATTGCCGCGCGACCGCACCGGCACGGTCGAAATAATTCCGCGGCCCGGCGCACCAATGTCGATCGTCTTCGCGCCCCAGTTCGAGAACGAGCTCATCGCGCCGTTGCTGTCGAGCGAGGCGACCGCGATGATGTTCGCGTTTCCGTACTCCGCCGGGTAGCAGCTCGAGCTCGTGTCGCAGTCGACGCTGCTGTTGCCTGCAGCCGCCACGAACAGCATGCCGGCGTCATTCGCGCGCTTGATCGCGTCCGTCAGGCCCTGCGAGAAGCCGCCGCCGCCCCAGGAATTGCTGGTCGCGATCATGTTCAGGCTGTGGCGCTTCTTCAGGTCGGTGAAGTAGTCGACCGACTTGATCGCGTTCGCCGTGGTCCCGCCATTGTTCCCGAGGAACTTTGCGTTCAGCAGCTTGATCGTCCAGCAGACCCCGGACACGCCCTGGCTGTTGTTGCCGACGCCGCCAATGGTGCCGGCCACGTGCGTGCCGTGATCGTCGGCGAGGCCATCGAAAACGCTGTTGTCGTTGTTGACGAAGTCCCAGCCGCGGACGTCGTCGATCAGGCCGTTGCCGTCGTCGTCGACGCCGTTGGTCTCCCTGTTGCTGCCGTTGGCTGCGGTGCCTGTTTCACCCGGGTTCTTGCCCGCATTGGCCGAGAGGTCCGCGTGCGTGAACATGTAACCTTCGTCGATAATGCCGACCCAGACGCTGCTGCAGTCGTTGGACTGGGCATCGCCGGCCTGGCTGCCGTACTGGTTCGAGGGCTTACTTGTATTGCCATACATGCCCCACAGCGAGCCCTTCGTGTAGTAAGGGTCGTTGCTGTTGGCCGTGTGCTGGTAGATCCAGTTCGGTTCGGCGAACTCGATGATCGATTCGGTCGCCAGCCCGCGCATCGCCGCTGCCACCGCCAGTCCCCGCGGCAGCTTGACGACGACCAGGTCTCCCTTCCCGTCGTTGCGGCGCGCGCCCGCGGCGACGACGTCGGCGGGACGCCCGCCGATACGGGCAAGAGCCCGCGATTGTTCCGTCGAGCCGAAGCCGGCGTGGAACTGGACGATCAATTCATCGGACACATGCGGCGTGCCGTGCGACAACGCTGCCGCCACCAAGTCCGAGCGGCCAGCCGCCGACGCGGGCGCCGCGACGAGTACCGCGACCGCGATCAGGCCCAGGTGGCCGGTACGCCGCTTGAAGTTCGGATCCATGTTTGGTCAACTTTCCGTGTTGCTGGTCGTTCCGGGTGTCGCGCTGACGCGATCGCGCGATTGGCGCACGCTATGCCTGCGCCCGCCGTCAGTCAAGCATGTTGCCGAAATCGGTGCGGTCATAATCCGCGGCTGGAGCACGTCAGCGCCCGACCGAACGCGGCGAGAGGCGCGCTCGCGAGCACGGGCAGGACTCGCGCCGCCCGCATTCCGCAAGAGATTTGGCCACAGCTCGGTCTCGAGGATCATCGCGAGCGGGAATGCATGACCGGACTCCCGCGATGAGACTGGCGCGCTCCCGCCTGACCTCAGGCGCAGTTTCCTCCGTCGATCGGGATCGCAGCGCCGTTGATCTGTGCAGCGGCATCGGACGCGAGGAACGCGACGAGCGCTGCGACCTCCTCGGGTGACGTGACGCGGCCGCTGCGCGAGCCGGCGGCCGATTCGCGCAACGCCGCCTCGCGGTCCAGGCCTCGCAGCGCGCCGTCGCGGTAGAGCATCGGCGTCTCGACGTCGCCCGGGCAGATTGCATTGATGCGCACGCCTTCGGCGGCGTGATCGATCGTCATCGCGCGGGTCATGAGCACCATGCCGCCCTTGCTCGCGCAATACGCGACGGCGCGCGGCCCGCCGGCCAGCCCCCAGTTCGATGCGATGTTGACGATCGCGCCCCGGCGGCGTCGCAGGTGGGGCATTGCCGCACGACTCAGGAAGAACGCGCTCGACAGGTTGCAGGCGATCGTCTCGTGCCAGATTGCATCGGTAGTCTCCTCGGCGGTCGCCGCATGCCAGATGCCGGCATTGTTGACGAGGAGATCGAGGCTACCGAAGGTCTCCACGCAGGCGGCGACGAGCTGGTCGCAGGCCTCCGGGGCGATCAGGTTGCCGATCCAGGTGCGCACGCCCGGAATGGCGGCCTCGACGGCGCGCGTGCGGGCAGCGTCTCGACCTGCAACCATGACCGCAAAACCGTCGGCGGCGAGTCGCCTCGCGATGGCCGTCCCGATGCCGGAGCTCGCGCCGGTGACGAGTGCGATGCGCGCGGTCACCGGTCGAGATGCCGGTCGAGGTAGTCCCCGATCACGGACGCTTCCTCGGACGCGGCGAGCGCCGCCGATGAGTCGCGCACGAACCGCCGCCTGTCGATGGCTTTTCTCATTCGCCTTTGCCGCGCCCGATTACAGGGCTACGATGATACCCGGGACGGGGCAGAGCCTGCGGGATGGAATTGTTCGCGCAACATCGGGTGGTCTGGCGACGGGCAGTCGGGCTCGTCGTGCTGTGCGTCGCGCTCGCGATGCTCGTGACGTCAGATGCGCTGCATGCCGCCTTGCTCCAGATGCTCGAGGCAAGCAAGGACGTTATCGCCCGCCATCCCGCGCCGGGCGCACTGCTGTTCGTCCTGGTGGCCGCTATCTCGGCCATGCTCGCGTTCGCCTCGATCGCCGTCCTGGTGCCGGTTGCCGTCTATGCCTGGGGCGAGCCCGTGAGCATGCTGCTCGTGTGGATCGGGTGGATCCTGGGCGGCGGGACGGCGTACGGGATCGCACGTTACCTCGGCCGGCCGGTCGTGCA
>DATKBY010000044.1:0-72266 GCA_035513555.1 Steroidobacteraceae bacterium
CGCTGGCAGGCAGCCTGGAACGAAACCGCCGTCTTCCAGACCGACAACGACGACCCCCGGCCGAAGTATTACGTGCTCGAGATGTTCCCCTATCCGTCGGGCCGCATCCACATGGGCCACGTGCGCAACTATACCATGGGCGACGTGGTGGCGCGCTACAAGGCGGCGCGCGGTTTCAACGTGCTGCACCCGATGGGCTGGGACGCCTTCGGCATGCCGGCCGAGAACGCCGCCATGGAGCGCGGCGTCCACCCGGCGGAGTGGACCTACCAGAACATCGCGACGATGAAGCGCCAGCTGCAGTCGATGGGGCTGAGCCTCGACTGGAGCCGCGAACTCGCGACCTGTGACCCGGAATACTCCGCCCAGCAGCAGCGGCTGTTCCTGGACATGCTCGAGGCCGGCTTCGTCGCGCGGCGGTCGAGCACGGTGAACTGGGACCCGGTCGACCGAACCGTGCTGGCCAACGAGCAGGTGATCGACGGCAAGGGCTGGCGGTCGGGGGCGCCTGTCGAGCGGCGCGAGCTGGAGCAGTGGGTGTTCCGCATCTCGGCGATGGCCGAGGAGCTGCTGGAGGCGATCGACGGGCTGACGAAATGGCCCGAGAAGGTCCGCCTGATGCAGGCCAACTGGATCGGCCGGAGCCGCGGCCTGCAGTTCGCCTTCGAGACGGTCGGCGCGCCGCCGGGGTTCGACAGGCTGGAGGTCTACACGACCCGGCCGGACACGCTGATGGGCGCGACCTTCGCGGCGGTGTCGCCCGACCATCCGCTGGCCCGGGCGCTGGAGCCCGGCAATCCCTCGATTGCCGCCTTCAACGCCGAGTGCCGGCGCATCGGCACGTCGGAGGAGGCGCTGGAGACGGCCGAGAAGCGCGGCATCGACACCGGCATCCGGGTGCGGCATCCGCTGGACCCATCGCTTGAGCTGCCCGTCTGGGTCGCCAACTTCATCCTGATGGACTACGGGACGGGCGCGATCTTCGGCTGTCCGGCGCACGACCAGCGCGACCTCGACTTTGTTCGGAAGTACGGGCTTCCGGTGATCGACGTCTACATGGCCGCGGACGGCGGCGAGCCGGTGCACGACGAGGCCTACGTGCCACCGAAGTCCGAGCCGGTGCGCTATGTCCGCCCCGTCGCCGGCGGGGCGGTGATGACCGGCGAGGAGGCGGTCGAGGCCGCGATCGCGCTGGCCGAGGGCCAGGGATTCGGCCATGGCGTCGTCCGCTACCGGCTGCGCGACTGGGGCTTGAGCCGGCAGCGCTACTGGGGCTGTCCGATCCCGATCATCCACTGCGGCGCCTGCGGCGCCGTCCCGGTGCCGCGCGACCGGCTGCCGGTCGAGCTGCCGCGCGATGTCGACTTCGACCGGCCGGGCAATCCGCTCGACCGGCATGATGCCTGGCGGCTCGTCCCCTGCCCGCGCTGCGGCGGCGCGGCGCGGCGCGAGACGGACACGATGGACACCTTCGTCGATTCGTCCTGGTATTTCGCGCGCTTCACCGCGCCGCGCGCGGACACGCCGACCGATGCGGCGGACGTCGGCTACTGGATGAATGTCGACCAGTATATCGGCGGCATCGAGCACGCGATCCTGCACCTGCTGTATTCGCGGTTCTGGACGCGCGTTATGCGCGACTGCGGGCTGACCGCGATATCGGAGCCGTTCCGGCGCCTGCTCACGCAGGGCATGGTACTGAACGAGATCTGGTTCCGGAAGCCCGCGTCGGGTCGCATCGCGTATTACAACCCCGCCGAAGTCGAAGCGGCCGGCGAGGGCGAACGCAGGACCGGCGTCCTGAAGTCGGACGGCGAGCCCGTCGAGTACGGCGGCATCGGCACGATGTCGAAATCGCGCCGCAACGGCGTGGACCCGCAGGCACTTATCGACCGCTATGGCGCGGACACGGCGCGGCTGTTCACGATGTTCGCGGCGCCGCCGGAGCATACGCTCGAGTGGTCGGACGAAGGCGTCGAGGGCGCATTCCGGTTCATGAGGCGCCTGTGGAAGATCGTCCACGCGCACGTGCAGTTCGGACCGGCCGGTGAGCTCCGCCCGGACTCGCTCGAACCTGCCCAGCGCGCCCTGCGCCGACAGCTGCACCAGACGCTTGCGAAAGTCGGCGACGACATCGGCCGGCGCCGGACCTTCAATACGGCGATCGCCGCCGTGATGGAACTGCTGAACGCACTGGCGCGCTTCGACGACCGCTCGGCCCAGGGCCGCGCCGTGATGCAGGAGGCGCTCGACCTCGTCGTGCTGATGCTCTCGCCGTTCGTGCCGCATGCGGCGCATGCGCTGTGGCAGGCGCTCGGGCACGCGACGCCGGTCGTCAACGAACGCTGGCCGGCCGTCGATCAGGCCGCGCTCGCGCAGGACACGGTCGAAATCATCGTGCAGGTGAACGGCCGGTTGCGCGGCCGCGTTCAGATTGCGGCCGGCGCGGACGAAGCGGCGGCGCGCGAGGCGGCGCTCGCGGATCCCGGCGTTTCGAAATTCGTCGCGGGCCAGACCGTGCGCAAGTTCGTGTATGTCCCGGGCAAGCTCGTGAACGTGGTCGTCTGATGCGCGTCACCGGCCGATTCGCCGTTCTCATCTTCGCAGCGCTTGCCGCCGCCTGCGGGTTCCAGTTGCGTGGCTCGGATCCGCTGCCGCCCGTACTCGCAAAGCCCTGGCTGGATGCGCCGGATCGCTACACGCCGCTGTACGCGGCGCTGACGTCGCGGCTGCGCGCGGCCGGCGTGACGCTCGCGCCGACGCCGGCCGAAGCGACCGCCGCGATCCGGCTCAGCGTGGACGAGACCGGCCGCGAACTGCTGTCAGTGTCCGCGCAGAACCGCCCGGGCGAATACGAGGTCTATTACCGCGCGGAATTCTCCGTGACCGCGGGCGAGCGCGAGCTGCTCGCGCCCCAGCAGGTGTCGCTGACCCGCGATTACGGCTATGACGAGACCGCGGTGCTGGCCAAGGAGCACGAGGAACAGTCGCTTCGCGCCGCGCTCGCCGACGAGATCGCGTCCCTGATCCTGCGCCGGCTTACCGCGCTCGAGCCATGAACCAGTCCGTGTTCGACGTGTTCAAGGTCGGCGTCGGACCGTCGTCGTCCCATACGATGGGCCCGATGCTCGCGGCGCGGCTGTTCGCGCTCGACCTGGAGGCACGCGGCGTGCTCGAGCGCACGTCCGAGGTATTCGTGCAGCTCTATGGATCGCTCGCGCTGACCGGCCTCGGCCACTGCACCGACCGCGCGATACTGCTCGGTCTCGAGGGCAACGATCCGTCGGGCCTCGATCCGGGCGTGATGGCGCCGACGCTGAAGCGGATCCGCGAAAGCAGCCGGCTGCGGCTCCTCGGCCGGCATGAGATCGCCTTCGACGAGCCGATGAATCTGCTGTTCCATCGCGACCAGATGCTGCCGGGACATTCGAACGGCATGCGGTTTACGGCACGCGATGCACAAGGGGCGACGCTGCTGACCGAGGAGATGTACTCGATCGGCGGCGGTGCGGTCCAGCGCGAAGGCGAGGCGGCCGCCGTGCCCGGCAGTCCGGCTGCGGCCATGCCGTTGCCATTCGCCGATGCCGCGGAGCTGCTCGCGCAAAGCGAGCGCGCTGGACTGTCGATCGACGCGCTGATGCTCGCCAACGAGCGCGCGCTGCGCCCGGATAGCGAGATCGACGCGAAGCTCGCACGCATCTGGAGTGTCATGCGGTCCTGCGTCGAACACGGCTTCGCCGCGGAAGGCGTGCTGCCGGGCGTGCTGCGCCTTCCGCGGCGCGCGCCGCGGCTGAAGCGCGAGCTCGACAGCGAAGCGCCGCGCGGGCCTGTCGACCCGATGGAATGGGTCAATGCCTGGGCGCTTGCGGTCAACGAGGAGAACGCGGCCGGCGGGCAGGTCGTCACGGCGCCGACCAACGGCGCGGCCGGCATCGTGCCCGCCGTGCTGCATTACTACGCGAAACTCATTCCGGGCAGCGACGAGGCGGGCGTGCGGCGGTTCCTGCTCGCGGCCGGGGCGATCGGCCTGCTGTACAAGCGCAATGCGTCGATATCCGGCGCGGAAATGGGCTGTCAGGGAGAAGTGGGCGTCGCCTGCTCGATGGCGGCCGCCGGGCTCGCCGCGGCGCTCGGCGGCTCCAACGGGCAGGTTGAAAACGCGGCCGAGATCGGCATGGAGCACAACCTGGGCCTGACCTGCGACCCGATCGCGGGCCTCGTGCAGATTCCCTGCATCGAACGCAATGCGATGGGCGCGGTCAAGGCGATCAATTCGGCGCGGCTGGCGCTGCGTGGCGACGGCACGCACAAGGTCTCGCTCGACCAGGTGATCGCGACCATGCGCCAGACCGGATACGACATGAAGTCGATCTACAAGGAAACCTCGCAGGGCGGTCTCGCCGTCAACGTCCCGGAGTGCTGAAGCGATCCGTCGCCCGCACCAGCTCGTCGGTGATGCCGGGTTCGAGTGCCGAATGGCCGGCGTCGCCGACCACGCGTAACTCCGCTTCCGGCCATGCCCGGTGCAGATCCCAGGCCGTGAACATCGGGCAGACGATGTCGTGGCGGCCCTGCACGATGACGCCGGGAATGTGTCGTATGCGGCCGATGTCGTCTAGCAGCTGTGATTCCCGCTTCAGGAATCCGCGATTGACGAAATAGTGGCACTCGATACGCGCAACGGCGAGCGCGAACTCGTCCTCGCCCCACTTGCGCACGTTGTCCTCGTCGGTCAGCAGAAAACTGGTCGATCCTTCCCATATCGCCCAGGCGCGCGCGGCCGCGAGCGCAGCGACGCGGTCGCTGCCGGTCAGGCGGCGGTGGAACGCGCGCATCAGGTCGCCGCGCTCCACGGGCGGGATCGGCGCGACGTAGTCTTCCCAGCGATCGGGATAGACCCGGCTTGCGCCCTCCTGGTAGAACCAGTCGAGCTCCGACTGGCGCAGCATGAAGATGCCGCGCAGCACCAGTTCCGTCACGCGCTCCGGGTGTGTTTCGGCATAGGCGAGCGCGAGCGTCGAGCCCCAGGAGCCGCCGAACGCCTGCCAGCGCTCGACGCCCAGCATGTCGCGCAACCGCTCCATGTCGGCGACCAGATCCCAGGTGGTGTTGTGTTCGAGGCTCGCGTGCGGGCGGCTGCGCCCGCAGCCCCGCTGGTCGAACAGCAGGATGCGGTAGCGCGCCGGGTCGAAGAACCGTCGCGCGCGCGTGTCGCAGCCCGCACCTGGCCCGCCGTGCACGAATACGACGGGCTTGCCGTCCGGATTGCCGCATTCCTCCCAGTAGATTTCGTGGCCGTGGCCGACTGCGAGGTGGCCCTGGCGGCGGGGTTCAATGGGCGGATAGAGCACGCGGCGCTGGTTCATGGACACCGATGCTAGCCGCCCTCACCGCCGAACGATATCCGGATACCCGCACCGATCGAGCGGCCCGGCAACGGCAACTGGTCCTTCAGCGGCGAGGTGTGCATGCGCGCATCCTCGTCGAGCAGGTTGCGCGCGCGCAGGAACAGCATCATGCCTTTCCCCATCCAGTCGGGGCGGAAGACCAGGTCGGCGTCCAGCATCGTGTAGGCGTCGGTCACCAGCTCGAGCTCGGTCACCTTGTCCTGCTTGAAGTGGTGGTTGACCGAAAGACTGGCGGCCCAGGGGCCATCGCGATACGCCAATCGGGCGCCAAGCCCGAGCGGCGGCATACGCGGCAGGTCGCCACTGTCATCGAGCCGGCCTCGCACGTACTCGCCCGTCAGCGCGAGCGAGAGCGGGCCGTCGCTGAGCGGGAACTCGAGCTCCACTTCGAACCCCTCGAAACGGCTGTCCTCCTGGCGATAGCTAAACACCGGAAGCCCATCTTCCTCTTCGCCGGTCGCGGCCAGGAAAATGTAGTCGTCGTAGCGCGATGCGAAGATGCGCACTTCGCCGGCGACGCGCTCGCCGTCGAAACGCAGTCCAGCTTCCGCGGTGATGCCGCGCTCGGTGTCGAGATCCGGATCGCCTACCTCGAACTGCTGCGTCGCGATATGCGCACCGTCGGCGTAGAGCTCCGTCGCGCTCGGATGCCGTTCGCTCCGCGACAGCTGGCCAACCAGCGACAGGATTTCGCCGATGGGCCGCACGCCACCGACCGACAGGTTGATGGCGCTCTTGTCATAGGTGCCCGCCGGTGCGCCGGTGATGCGTTGCTCGTCGAACCGCGCGCCGTACTCGAGCGAGCCAGAATCAAATCGATGGCGCTGGAAGCCGAACAATCCCTGGGTGCGGGTCCGCGTGCCCGGAATGAAGGCTTCCTCGCCCGTGGCCTCTAGATCCGTTTGCTGCCACTGCAGGCCGAGCGTGGACTGTCGAGCAGCGTCCTTGCCGAAATTCACGGAGGCACGCAGTTCCTCGCCATCCACCTGGAACAGTGTCCCGATCTCGCCCGTCGGCTCAACCTCCGCGTGCTCGTAGTCGGTCACGGCGCCGCGCAACTCGAGCACGGGGCCGTCGCCGGCCGTCAGCGGGGCACGCGCGCGGAAGTCGAGTCGCTGCTGTTCAAGGTTGATCGAGACGCTGCCTTCCTCTTCTTCCTCCTCACCCTCTTCGTCGTGGTGGTGCGCGATGGGCACGCCGTACTCCGTGTCATGCACGCTGGCGGCCAGGCCGAACTGCCAGCGCTCGCCGATGTAGCTCGCGCCAGCGCCACCCGACTTCGTGCGACTCCAGCTGTTATCGACCTTGCCGTGCATCTCTTCGTGCTCTTCGCCTTCCTCTTCTTCCTCTTCCAGCGCGCGCAGGCGGCGCGATTCCGCGAACCCCGGAATCTCGTAGTCGTCCGTCTCCCGCCAGGTGCCATCGACATGCAACGCGAGTGCCCCGACGCCCGTGTCGAAGCGTCCCGCGATCGCCTTTTCGCCGAGCGCCGAGTCGCCACGCACTTCGAGCAGCCCGCTCGGCGACTCGTGCGCGTGCCGGTGCAGGCGGTTCGTGACGACGTTGACGAGGCCGCCCGCTGCGCCGCTGCCGTGCAGCAGGGTCGCCGGCCCGCGCAGGACCTCGATCTGATCCGCGAGCGCCGGGTCGATGGCGACCGCGTGGTCCTCGGACAATCCCGATGCGTCGAGCGTCGCGAGCCCGTCAGTCAGGACGCGGACCCGGTCGCCGCCGAGGCCGCGGATGACGGGACGCGATGCCGCCGGTCCGAAGAATGTGGACTGGACGCCCGCCTTGCCCGAGAGCGTCTCGCCGATGGTCGGTGCGAGTGCGAGTGTCAGGGCGTCGCCGGCGAGAATGCTCGCCGGCTGCGCCATGCTGCGTGTATCGGTCGCAAGCGGCGCCGCCGTGACGACGATCTCCTCGAGTTCGCGTGGATGAGGGTCCTCCGCCTGCGCGGCGGGGCTGAGAAGGGCGGACGCGATGCCGCCAATGAGAATGGTATTGCGCATGATTCCGTTCCTGAAAAAGCTGCACCGGCATTGTGATGCCGGCGGATGGCACGGCGCCGTGCGCCATGCCGCCAGGGATCAGATGGAACGGAACGCGGGCGGGGCTCGAGTCCGGTGTGCGCCGCTCGGCTGCGAGGGCAGGGCAAGCGGCAGGTCCGCGGCGGGCAGCCGGGAGACGGAGGGCGCGTGACGGCTCGCGCCGGCAGTGGCCGGTGCAGGCGCGGCGGCTTGCAGGCCGGTACAGAAATCGCAGGCCGCAACCTGCTGACCAGCGGGCAGCGCGTCGGCGGCGTGCTGGTGGCCGGTGGCCGCGATCTGGACCGAGACCAGTACCAGGATGAGCAGAAGGATCTGGGTGTGCCGGCGCATATCGCCATTGTACACTTCGGGTTGGGGGCATCCATGCCAGCACGATTTTCGATCCCGCAGCTTCATCTTTACCCGCATGCCTTCCTGAACGCGCTCGTGCTGGTGCCGGGCGCACCCGCGCCCTAGAAACGGATCGCGATGCCCGCGAGCGCTTCGGCCTGGAACACGGTCGAGCTGCTCGCAACGATCCGGCAAAGACCGCCACCACCGTCGGAGCGGCAGAAGAACGCCGTGTCGGAATCGACCGCGGTGAGATAACCGCGGGCTTCGAATCGCAACGAGACGCTTTCCGCCAGCGGCAGGGCAAATCCCATGGCCATGGAGCCGGAGAACTTCGTCTGGTCGCGCGAATCGGGGCCGGAAGCCGAAAACCGCGTCGCGCCGAGGCCGGCGGCGAAATAAGGCAGGAAGCGCTCGTGACTGCCGAGCGGCACGGTGCCGCCGAGATGCAGGTACTCGATGTCGACGTCGTGCAGCACGCCGAATTCGTCGTCGACCGCGGAAGCCTGGCGCGAATACCAGAGCTGGAAGAAACGGTCATCGCCCGGACGGTACCGCAGCTCGAGCGCGATCGCGAAACTTTCGCCCTCGTCGAAGTCGCGGTCGTCGCCGGTGTCGGCGTCCTCGAGGTTGCCGCCGGCGCGGTAACCGGCATGGGCGGCGATCTGGAACTGCGGCAGTTCGGCTGCCGCGGTGAATGGCGCGCCGGCCGCGAAGAGCGCGCCAACGACGAGAAGGCGGCACATGGGGCGATGACTATCGCACATTCGAAAGTTTCGCACTACGATCACCGCTGACATGCGCATCAACACCGACAGGCTGCCGCGCACACTCGACGAACCGCTCGCAAATGCCTGGCTGATCGCGGGCGACGAGCCGCTGCTGGTCGGCGAGGCCGCGGACGCGATCCGCGCGCGCGCGCGCGCCGCAGGCTTCAGCGGACGCGAACTGTTCACCACGGACCGCTCTTTCGACTGGTCGGAGTTGCTTGCATCCTGCCAGTCGCTGTCGCTGTTTTCGGAACGGCGCATCATCGAGGTGCGCATGCCGAGCCCGCGGCCGGGCAAGGAGGGCGGCGCGATGCTGGCGAGGCTCGCCGCGGATCCACCACCCGATACCTTGCTGCTGGTTACGACCACGCGGCCCGAAGGCGAAACCTACTCAACCGCGTGGTTCAAGGCCTTCGAGAAACACGGCAACGTCGTGCTGGCCTGGCCGGTCGAGATCGCGCGCTTGCCGCGGTGGATCGCGGAGCGTGCAGCGCGGCACGGGCTAGGGCTCGAAATCGAAGCCGCGGCGCTGCTTGCTGAACGCGTCGAGGGCAATCTGCTCGCCGCGCACCAGGAGATCGAGAAGCTCGCGCTGCTGCATCCGCGCGGCCGACTCACCGTGGAAGATGTTCAGGCGGCGGTCTCGAACAGCGCGCGCTACGACGTATTCCAGCTCGGCGAAGCGGCGCTCGAGGGTGACGCGGCGCGCAGCCTCCGCATCCTCGACGGATTGCGCGCGGAGGGTACCGAGGCGCCGCTCGTGCTCTGGGCCATCTGCCGCGAGTTGCGCGGGCTCGCCGAATCGCGGGCGGATCCCGGCGGTCCGCGGGGATATGGGCCGCAGGCCGAGCGGCGCCGGGCGCTGCTGCGTCGCGCGGTCGCCCGCACCGCGGGCCAGCCGCTGGAACCGCTGTTCGTGTCGGCGGCGCTCGCCGACCGGCAGATCAAGGGCCAGGGCCGCGGTGACCCGTGGACGTCGCTGACCGGCCTCGTCGCGGCGCTGGCAGGCGCGCTCCCGGCCGTCCCGCCGGCGAACTGAAGCCATGCGGCCTTTCGGCGTGTTCGGCGGGATGTTCGACCCGATCCATTACGGGCACCTGCGCACGGCGCACGAGCTGCATGAATTGCTCGGGTTGGAGCGGATTGCATTCATACCGGCGGGCGATCCGCCGCACCGCGCGGCGCCGCTCGCGGATGCCGCGACGCGCCTCGCCATGGTGCGCGCCGCGGTCGAGGACGACGACCGGTTCCTGGTCGACGAGCGCGAACTGAAACGCGCCGGACCTTCCTATACGGTGCTGACGCTCGAGGAGCTGCGCGCCGAGCGCCAGTCGCAGCCGATCGTGCTGATCCTCGGCATGGACGCCTTCGCCGGACTCGAGCGCTGGCATCGTGCCGGCGAGCTGATCAGGCTCGCGCACGTCGTCGTCGCGTTGCGGCCGCGCGTCGCGCCGCCGGTTGCCGGATTGCCGTCAACACTGCTGGAGCGGAATCGCTGTGACGACCCGGCCCGGCTTGCCGACAGCCCCGCGGGTCTCGTGCACGTCTGCCGGAATACACAGCTCGATCTTTCTTCGAGCGCGGTGCGGGAGGTCATTGCGGCGGGCCGCGATCCACGCTACTTGATGCCTGAGGCTGCGCGTAGGATCATCCTCGCCAGGGGCAGTTACGCCCGGCCAGGTGAAAGGCAGGAATGATCGACAAAAGACCGAGGAAGTATCGCAGTTCCGCAGTGTCCGCCGCCCCGCGCTCCCGCCCCGCCAGACCGAAAAAACCACGCAAACCGACGCCTGGCGCCCTGACCGACATCGCCGTCGCCGCACTCCAGGACATGAAGGCCGTCAACGTCAAGATCCTGGACGTGCGCAAGCTGACCGACGTCACCGACACGATGATCGTCGCGACCGGAACGTCCGATCGCCACGTCAAATCGATCGCCGATCGCGTCGTCGAGCGCTGCCGCCTGGCGGGCCACCGACCGTATGGCATCGAGGGCGACCGCGAGGGCGAATGGGTGCTGGTCGACCTGCAGGACCTGATCGTGCACGTGATGCTGCCCCGCATCCGCGAGTTCTACGGACTTGAAAAGCTCTGGGACCTGCGCCCCGCGCAACGCGGCCCGAGCGTCGCCTGAGCGCGGCCGGTGCGCGTCCGGCTGATCGCGGCCGGGACCCGGCTGCCTGACTGGATCAACACCGGCGTTGCGGACTATGCCAGACGCTTCGCGCACGGCCTCCGGTTCGAGCTCGTCGAGATCGCGCTCACCCGGCAGGCCGAGCGCATGCATGCCGCGATCGGCGCGCGCGACTACGTCGTCGCGCTCGAAGTCACTGGCCGCGCGCTGACGACGCCCGAACTGGCGAAGTGGCTGGCCGAGCGGCGCGCCGGCGGCCGCGACCTGGCTTTCCTGATCGGCGGGCCGGATGGTCTCGATGCGGCGCTCTCGGCGCGCGCTGATTTTCGCTGGTCGCTGTCGCCGCTGACCTTTCCGCATGCACTCGTGCGGGTGATGGTCGCGGAACAGCTCTATCGGGCGCAGAGCCTGCTCCAGGGACATCCCTACCACCGCGGCTGAAGTCCTTCGCCATGGCGTCTCCCCGCGGGCTATTCTTGCGGGTCAATGACTTACGCGTCCATCATCCTGGCTTCCGCTTCGCCCCGACGCAGCCAGTTGCTGGCGCAGATCGGTGTCCGGCACGAGCCGTTTCCGGTCGATCTCGAGGAGCGGCCGCGCCCAGATGAGAGTCCCCCGGAATACGTGATGCGGCTCGCCCGCGACAAGGCGGGGACGGCGGCAACGGCGCTCGGCCGGCGCGCCAACCGCCCCGTGCTGGCGGCAGATACCGAAGTCGTACTCGACGACCGGATTTTCGGCAAGCCGGTGGACGAGGCGCACGCCGTCGCGATGCTGATGGCGCTCGGCGGCCGCACGCACCAGGTGCTGACGGCGGTCGCGCTGCATGTCGATGGCAGGCAGCAGGCTGCGCTGCATTGCAGCCGCGTGACATTCCGCGCCCTTGGCGCGGACGAATGCCGGCGCTACTGCAGGACGGGAGAGGCCACCGGCAAGGCCGGGGCGTATGCGATCCAGGGCTTTGGCGCCGTTTTCGTCGAGCGCCTCGAAGGCAGCTTTTCCGGCGTCATGGGACTGCCGCTATTCGAAACGGCGGCCCTGCTGGACGCTGCCGGCGTGCTGCGCTGGCAGGCTGACGCATGAGCGTCGAGATCCTGGTCAATGTCACGCCGCGCGAGAGCCGTGCAGTCATCGTCGAGCAGGGGTTGACCCGGGAGCTGCACGTCGAACGGGCGAACCGCCGCGGGATTGCCGGCAGCATCTACCAGGGCCGTGCGACCCGCGTATTGCCGGGCATGCAGGCCGCATTCGTGGAAATCGGGCTCGAGCGCGCAGCATTCCTGCATGCCTCCGACATTTCGCCGGGTAACGGCGATGCGCCGCTGGCCGACATACAGAGCCGGGTCCGCGAGGGCGACCTGCTGCTCGTTCAGGTGCTGAAGGACCCGATCGGGACGAAGGGCGCGCGCCTGTCGACTTATGTCTCGCTGCCGTCGCGATTCCTCGTGTACATGCCGCAGGGCAGCGGTATCGGCATCTCGGCGCGAATCGAACACGGCGAGGAACGCGCGCGCCTGCGCGATGCCGTGGCGTCGGACGCCGCCGGCAGCGGCGGCTGGATCGTCCGCACCGTGGCGGAAGGCGCCTCAGACGAGGCGCTGCGGGCCGACCGGATGTTCC
The DNA here is from genome assembly GCA_035513555.1 of Steroidobacteraceae bacterium. Taxonomy (GTDB): domain Bacteria; phylum Pseudomonadota; class Gammaproteobacteria; order Steroidobacterales; family Steroidobacteraceae; genus SCUD01. The sequence goes on from DATKBY010000044.1 coordinate 12,314, forward strand.
TCGAGCGGCTCTGGGAGGTCATCCGGGAGCGCAGCGTCGGGGCGGCCCCCGGCACGCGGGTGCACGAGGATCTGGCGTTGCCGCTGCGCATGCTGCGCGACCTGATGGGCGAGCAGGTGGCGCGCGTGCTGGTGGATGCGCCCGCCGCACATGCGGCGATGATCGCGTTCGCACGCACGTTCATGCCGGTGCTCGCCGACCGCATCGAGCTCCTCGCAGGTGGGCGCCCCATCTTCGACCGGTATGGCGTGGAAGACGAGATCGAGCGGGCGCTCGACCGAAAAGTGCCGTTGAAATCCGGTGGCTACCTGATGTTCGACCAGACCGAGGCGCTCACCACCATCGACGTGAATACCGGCGCATTCGTCGGCCACCGCAACCTCGAGGATACGATTTACCGGACCAATCTCGAGGCGGCGGTTGCGATGGCGCGGCAGCTCAGGCTGCGCAATCTCGGCGGCATCATCATCGCTGACTTCATCGACATGCAGGACCCGGAACACCGCCGCGCCGTCCTGCAGGCGCTGGAACAGGCACTGGCGGGCGATCATGTCCGTACGCACGTTTCGGCGGTCTCGGCGCTCGGGCTGGTCGAAATGACGCGCAAGCGGACCCGCGACAGCCTGGAACACCAGCTCTGCCGGCCTTGTCCAAACTGCGATTCCCGGGGGTTCGTCAAGACGGCAGAAACGGTCGCCTACCAGATTTTCCGGGAGGTGCTGCGGCAGGCGCAGCAGTTCGACTTCCAGGAACTGGTCGTGCTGGCGCATCAGGACGTCATCGAGCTGCTGCTCGACGAGGAAGCGCCGGCGCTGGCGGACCTGGAACACGCGACCGGCCGGCCGATCCGCCTTCAGGCGGAGGCCCGGTACGCGGAGGAGCAGTTCGACGTGGTGCTGGTATGACTTCATGACCAGGGCGGTGACGAAGTTCGGGCGCTGGATGGCAGGCCTGGCCGGCGCCACGGCGCTCGTGCTCGCTCTGGCGCTCGGCGCATTCCGCCTCGCGATTGATTTGTTGCCGGGTTATCAGCAGCGCATCGTCGAGACTGTGCGCACGACCAGCGGCCTCAAGCTCGAATTCGATTCGGTGCACGCCCGCATCGGCGGCTACGGGCCCGAGGTCGTTTTCCGCGGCGCGCGCGTGCTGTCGGCATCGGGCGACGGCGCGCTGGTCAGTGCCGAATCCGGACGCGTCACCCTGTCGATCCTGCGTTCGCTCTGGTACCGGCGCATCGAGGTGGGGCGCGTCCTGCTGGTCCGCCCCCGGCTCAATTTCGTGATCCATACCGACGGCAGCATCCAGATGGTCGGGCAGAGCGCATTCCAGGCACGCGAGTCCGAACGGCGGCCGGTTTCGCTCGATCGCGTGCCACGGGGCATATTTGCGGTGCGCGACGCGACACTCGATGTGCTCGACCTGCGTGCTCGCCAGGGTCGCTTCGAGCTTACCGGCGCCGACATCGACATTGAACGCGCCGGCGATCGCGTCTCCCTGCGCGGCGAAGTCAACCTGCCGCAACACCTGGGATCGTCCATCGAGTTCGACGCGGAGGCGGAGGGAGAGCTCGAGGATTTCGGGACGATCGTCTGGAGCCTGCGCGCCGACGGGCGCCACCTCGATTTCGAACAGTGGGCGGCGCTCCTGCCGGAGAGTTTCGTCGTGCCCGCGGCGGGCCACGGCGCGCTCGGGTTGTCGATGCGTGGCACGGGGCGGAAACTGGCGTCGGTGCGGTTGCGGCCGCAGCTCGAGAACCTGCGCCTGCCCGGAGACGAGGGTGAATTCAGCCGGGTCGCGGGCGACATCCGCATCCGGCGGACCGCGGAAACGGTCTCGTTGCTGGCGACGGGTTTGGTGCTGTCACGCACGGGCGCGCCGTGGCGGCCGACGAGCCTGAATGTCGAATTGCGCCTCAAGGAAGGCCGCGTCGCGTCCGCGACCGCGCGTGCCGACTACCTTCGCCTCGAGAATCTCGCGCCGTTCGCGCCGATGCTGCCGCCGGGGGAGCTGCGCGAGCGCCTCGTCGCGCTGAATGCACGCGGCGAACTCTTCGGCCTCGACGTCGCGCTGGCCGACGCGGGGGCGAAGCGCCTGCCGGACATCGTCGGGCGGGTGCGCTTCGAGGACGTCGGATTCGAGCCTTACCGGCGCGCGGCCGGCTTCAGCGGGTTCGACGGTGCGATCGAGGGGCGTGGCGCCGGCGGCGTGGTCCACGTCGCAACGCGCGATGCGACGGTGAAGTGGCCGCTGCAATGGCGCGCGATCGCGGCCGTGCCGAGGGCCGATGGACGCCTCGAATGGAGCCGCTTCGGCGACGGCGTCCGGATCTGGCTTGATGACGGCCACATCGACACGGGCCATGGCAAGGCGCGCGGCCGGCTCCGCGTCGTGCTGCGGCCGGGCGAACTGCCGCTGATGGTGCTGGACGCAACCGCCAGTGATTTCGACGTCAGGCAGACCTGGCGCTATCTGCCGATCGAGAAACTGTCGCCAAAGGCCATCGCCTGGCTCGACGCGGCGTTCCGGGCCGGCCGCGTCAACGAAGGTCGCGTGTCCATCGTCGGGCCCGTGCGCGGATTTCCGTATCGCGAAGGACAGGGCGAGTTTCACGCCGAGGGCCGTGCGAGCGGCGTCGACCTGTTCTATGCGCCCGGCTGGCCGGAAATCCGCAATATGGCCGCCCGCTTCACCTTCGACGGTCCGGCCATGCAGGTGCACGCAACCGGCGGCACGCTCGGCGGCATCGGCATCCTGCAGTCCGAGGCGCACAGCGCGGACCTGCGCGATGCGATCATCGCGGTGCGCGGGAACGCCGGCGGCGACGCCGGCCGCGCGATCCGGTTGCTGCAGTCGACTCCGCTCGCCCCGTCGTTCGGCGCCGCGTTCGCGGAGCTGGCGGGCTCCGGATCGGTCAGGGGCGAGATCGCGATGTTTCTGCCGATCAAGGATTTCGAACAGCGGGTCGTGACCGTGATGGCGACGCTGTCAGGCGTCGCTCTCCGTCACCGGACCCAGCCATTCGAGGCGACCGCGATCAACGGCGAGTTTTGGGTCCGCAATCGGGAGATCCATGCGCCGGCGCTGTCGGGCCGGCTGTTCGGCGGTCCCGTGCAGGCGACGATCGCCACCACGGCCCTTGCGGACGGCAGCCTCAGCACGCAGGTCAATGCAGAGGGCAGGCTGCAGGGTGCGCAACTGCGGCCGGTCGCCCGCCTGCCGGCGAATGCGGGTATCGAGGGCAGCGCGGACTGGCGCGGATTCCTGACCGTGCTGCGCAATGCCGACCGCGAACGCCCGGCGCGCGGCAGCGTACGGGTGAGCAGCGACCTGCGCGGACTCGCATCGCGCCTGCCGGAGCCGTTCGCGAAGTCGACCGATGCCGCACTCCCGCTGACCATCAGCGCGAACTTCGACGGCTTTGCCGGCCCGCGCATCCAGGCCCAATTCGGTCGCGACATCAACGCGATCGTGCAATGGCGCAGCCGACCCGAGGATCCGCCCGTCGAGCGCGGCATCGTCGTATTCGGCGGCCGCGCGCCCGGCGCGCTGCCGAAAGAGACGGGGCTCTGGCTCACCGGCCGGCTCGAGTCGGTGAACCTGTCCGAGCTGCTCGATCTCGAATGGGACCAGCCGCGCGGGCGGCCGCTTTCCGACTGGTTCGGCGGCGCCGACCTCGCGGTACGCAACTTCGAAGTGCTGGGCTACCGCTTTGCCGATGTCGGCGGGCGCCTGCGCCCCGGCAACCGAGCCTGGGAGCTGGACGTGACCGGGCCGGCGGCGAGCGGTCACCTGACCGTGCCCTACACGTTTCCGGGCGAAGTGCCGATGCAGCTCGACCTGGACCGGCTGCATTTCGGTGAGCGTGCCGTACGCACCGGCGACGGGACCGATCCGGATCCGCGCAAGCTGCCGGCAATCCGCGTGAACCTGCGGGACTTCGTCTTCGACGGCCGGCGCTTCGGGCACGTGAAGGCAGAACTGTCGCGCGGCACGGCCGGCATCACGCTCAATCAGTTCACGATGACGCATGCGTCGTACACGGCGGAAGGCCGCGGCAGCTGGCTGGTACGCGACCAGGGCGCGGAGTGCCGCTTTGAATTCGTGGTCGATACCGGCGACGTGCTCAGTTTCATGAGCGCGCTGCAATTCGGCTCGCTGGTCGAGGCGAAGCACGGGCGCGTGTCGGCGACGCTGCGCTGGCCTGGCGCACCGGAAGTGAAAGCACTCGGGCGGCTGTCGGGCCGGATAGAGATCGCAGCCGAAGACGGCAGCCTGACGTCGGTCGAGCCCGGCGCCGGGCGCGTTTTCGGGCTCATGAGCCTCGCCCATCTGCCGCGGCGCCTGGCGCTCGATTTCGGCGACCTGACCGGCGAAGGCCTTGCTTTCGACACGCTGCGCGGGACCTTCCAGCTCACGGATGGCGTGGCCACTACCGACAACCTGACGCTGCGCGGCTCCGCGGCGGAAATCGGCATTGCCGGCCGCACCAGCCTGCGTGACCGGACCTACGACCAGACCGCCGTGGTCACGGGCCAGCTCGGCGCATCGCTCGGCGTCGCGGGCGCACTCGCCGGCGGCCCGGCCGTGGGCGCGGCATTGCTCCTGTTCTCGCAGATCTTCAAGGAACCGCTGAAAGGCGCCACGCGCGGTTACTATCGGATCACGGGGTCCTGGGACGATCCACAGCTGCGACGCATCGATGCCCGGGAAATGAAAGACAACCAGCAGAGCTCGAAGAAATGATGACGCATCCGGTCGTCGCCGCCGTGCAGATGAACTCGGCCGCGGGCGTGGCGCAGAATCTTGCCGCGACCCGCCGCCTGCTCGAGCTGGCCCGCGACGGCGGGGCCTGTCTCGCTGTCCTGCCGGAGAATTTCTGCTTCATGGGACGCACCGAAGCCGAGCGGCGCGGCATCGTCGAGCAAGACGGCGACGGCCCCGTGCAGCAGGCCGTTGCCGCGATGGCCCGCGAATTCGGGCTGTGGATCGTGGCCGGCACCCAGCCGATCGCGATCGCCGGCGAGGCGCGGCCAGCCAATGCCTGCATGGTCTATGACGCGCAGGGCAGTCGCGCGGCCCGGTACGACAAGATCCACCTGTTCGACGTCGACCTGCCGGGCGGCCGCGAGGGCTATCGCGAATCGGCGAATGCGACGCCCGGTGCGAAACCTGTCACGGTGGACACGCCCGCCGGCCGGCTGGGCCTGACCGTGTGCTACGATTTGCGCTTCCCCGAGCTGTTTCGCCAACTGGTTTCCGCAGGAGCCGAGATTTTCAGCGTGCCATCCGCATTCACGAGCCCGACGGGGCGCGCGCATTGGGAAGTGCTGTTGCGGGCGCGCGCGATCGAAAACACGGCGTTCGTCATCGCCGCGGCGCAGACCGGCATCCACGACAGCGACCGCGAGACCTACGGCGACAGCCTGATCGTCGATTACTGGGGGCGGGTGCTTTCGCGCCGGCCGCGTGGCAGCGGCGTCGTGCTCGCGAGCCTCGACCGGGCGGGCCAGCAGACGACGCGCGCCAGTTTCCCGGTGCTGCAGCACCGCGTGGTCGGCTGAACATGGACGCTCTGCAGCTCGCGCGCGACCGCATCCTGACGCCGTCGGGACTCGACGAGGGCCGGCTCGAGCAGGCGCTCGGCTCGCTGCTGGGCGCGAGCATCGACGCCGGCGATCTGTATTTCCAGCTCGCGCGCGAGGAGCACTGGGCGCTGGAGGACGGCATCGTCAAGGAAGGCAGCCACAGCATCGAGCAGGGCGTCGGCGTTCGCGCGATGGCCGGCGAACGCACCGGCTTCGCCTATTCGGACGAGGTCGTGCCGGGCGCGCTGCTCGATGCGGTGCGGGCCGCGCGCGCGATCGCGAAGGAAGGCGGCAAGGGACAGCTGCAGGCCTGGCACGCGACCGCCTCACACCGGTTGTACCTGCCCGACGACCCGATCGCATCGCTCGCCGACGCCGACAAGGTCGCCCTGCTGTCGGAACTCGACCGCAGCGCGCGTGCGCTCGATCCGCGCGTGAAACAGGTCGTGGCGACGCTCGCCGCCGTGCATGAGGTCGTGCTGGTCGCGGCGAGCGACGGCACGCTCGCGGCCGACGTCCGGCCACTCGTGCGCATGAACGTCTCGGTGATCATCGAGCAGGACGGGCGCCGTGAACAGGGTTACGCGGGCACTGGCGGGCGCTATTCGCTCGAGGAATTCGTGGCCGACGGCCGGCCGCTGCGATTGGCGCGTGAAGCCGTGCGCCAGGCGACGGTCAATCTTGACGCGGTGCCCGCGCCTGCCGGCACGATGACCGTCGTGCTCGGGCCGGGCTGGCCCGGGGTGCTGCTGCATGAAGCCATCGGCCACGGGCTGGAAGGCGACTTTAACAGGCGCGGCACGTCCGCGTTCTCGGGCCGCATTGGCGAGCGGGTCGCGTCGCCGCTGTGCACGGTCGTCGACGACGGCACGCTGCCGGGGCGGCGCGGCTCGCTGAATGTGGACGACGAAGGCACGCCGACGTCCTGCACGACGCTGATCGAGAACGGCGTGCTGAAAGGCTACCTTCAGGACAAGCTCAACGCGCGGCTGATGGGCATGAAGCCGACCGGAAACGGGCGGCGGGAATCGTTTGCGCACACGACGCTGCCGCGCATGACGAACACCTACATGCTGCCGGGCCCGCACGATCCGCAGGAGATCATCCGCTCGGTCAAGCGCGGCCTCTACGCGGTCAACTTCGGCGGCGGGCAGGTCGACATCACCTCGGGCAAGTTCGTGTTCTCGGCGAGCGAGGCCTACCTGATCGAGGACGGGCTCATCACCGCGCCGGTCAAGGGCGCGACGCTCGTCGGCAACGGCCCGGACGTGCTGACGCGCGTCAGCATGGTCGGCAACGACCTGATGCTTGACGAGGGGATCGGCAGTTGCGGCAAGGACGGGCAGACGGTGCCGGTCGGCGTCGGGCAGCCGACGTTGCGCGTGGATGCGCTGACCGTCGGCGGCACGGCCTGAGGGAAACGCAATGCGCCTCGCCCGGGCCGTGTACGAAAGCCTGCCGTACGCCTACATGCTGGTCGGGCTGGCGGCGGTCCTGGCGTCGTTCGCGTGGCGGGCGCCCGGGTGGTCCGACCTGATGGGCGGATTCGGCCTGATCGCTGTGGTGTCGGGCCTGGTTCTGGTGCTGCGCCGGCGCGATTACCGGATCCAGAAACGCCGTTACGGCGCCGAATTCGACGACGAGGACTAGCCGGGCACTTCCTCTTCGGACGCTTCCTGCGCCTCGTGGCTGTCCGTGTATTCCTGCGCCTGGTGAGCGCGCGCCCGCGCCGAGCGCTCGTCGAGATACATGATCTCGTGCTTGCCGAGGACGATGACATCGCCGTCGTTCAGGTGGTGCTTGCGGACGCGTTTCGATTTCACGTACACACCATTGGTGCTATTCAGGTCTTCCAGCACGCTGCCATCGGCGTTGGTCACGATCTGGCAATGGTGCCGGCTGATGAACTTGCTGTCGATCTGCACATCGTTGTCGACGGTCCGCCCGATAATCAGGCGGCCGAGCCGGAGCGGGCGTTCCTCGACGTGCTCGCCCTCGTGCGCGACGATGACGCGCGCGAGCACCTCGTCGGCGTCGACCGGCCGGTGCGTCGTCGGTTCCTGCTGGAGCCCTGCGCGCATGCGGTTGGTGCGCGCGGCGAACTCGACCCATTGCAGTTCGTCGATCGCCGCCTTCAGTTCCGCGACGCCGACTTTCTGCTGGCCGAGCGCATAGGCGCCCATCAGCGCCGTGTCGCAGATCGTGTTGATCAGGCGCGGCACCCCGCCCGTGTACCGGAAAATGACCGGAAAGGTCTCCTCGTCGAAGAGCTGGCGTCCGTGCAGGCCGGCGACTTCGAGCCGGTGCAGGATGTAGGCCTGCGTATCTTCCGGCGTCAGCGCGGTCAGGTGGAAACGCAGGCGCACGCGCTGGACGAGCTGGATCAGCTCGTCCGAATCGAGCTTTTCATTCAGCTCGGGCTGGCCGCACAGGATGATGCGGAGCACCTTCTCCTTGGTCGTCTCGACGCCCGACAGCAGCCGGATCTCCTCGAGCACCCGGTTCGTGAGGTTCTGCGCCTCGTCGACGATCAGCAGCACCTTGCGGCCCGCGGCGTACTGCTCGACCAGGAACTGGTTGAGCGTCGCGAGCAGCTCGGCCTTGCGCATCTTGAATGGCGAGAACCCGAACTGCACCAGCACGGCCTGCAGGAACTCGATCGGCGATACCTGTGTCTGCGCAACCTGTGCGACGACGACGTCCTTTTCCAGTTCGCGCAGGAAGGTCTCGATCAGCGTCGTCTTGCCGGAACCGATCTCGCCGGTGATGACCACGAAGCCGTCCGTGAACCAGATCGTCGACTCCATGTACGCCTTGGCGCGCGCATGGTGCTTCGACAGATACAGGAATGCCGGGTCCGGACTCAGCCGGAATGGCAGTTCGGTCAGCTGAAAATGTTCCAGGTACATGCGCTTACAAGGCTAGCACGAGCCTGCGCCGCAGCGCGCGCGCGGCGCGGGCGCGCTCGGCCTGCGTGGCGCAAATGCGGGTCAGGTGGCCGAGTTTCCGGCCGGGACGGGGCGTCTTGCCGTAATCGTGCAGGTGCACGCCCGGCAGGCCGAGCAGGGGACGCATCCGCGGCATGCGGCCGATCAGGTTGAACATCACGGCGTGGCCGCGCGTGCGCGTGCTGCCGAGCGGCAGGCCGGCGACGGCGCGAACGTGGTTCTCGAACTGGCTGGTCTCCGCGCCCTCGATGGTCCAATGCCCGGAATTGTGCACGCGCGGCGCCATCTCGTTTGCGATCAGCCGTCCGCGCAGCACGAAGTACTCGACGCATAGCACGCCGACATAGCCGAGCGCCTGCATCAGCCGCCGGTGATGACGCTCGGCCGCGCGCTGCAGGCCGGCGTCGCGAAACGGCGCGCGCGTTTCGGCCAGGATGCCTCGCTCATGCCGGTTCTCGGCGAGCGGATAGAACGCGACCTGGCCGGCGCGGCTGCGCGCACCGATCAGGGAGACTTCGCGCGTGAACGGCACGAACCGCTCGTACACGAGCGCGGTGCCCTCGAGCGTTTGCCAGGCGCGGCGCGCATCGGCCGGGCTCTGCAGCAGAACCTGGCCCTTGCCGTCGTAACCGAGGCGGCGGGTCTTCAGGATTCCCGGCGCGCCGAGCGCCGCGACCGCGCGGTTCAGGTCCTCGCAGGTCTCGACCTGCACGGTCGGTGCGTGCGGGATGCCGAGCCGGCGAAACAGGCGCTTTTCGGACCAGCGGTCCTGGCTCACTTCGAGCGCGCGTGGCGGTGGCCACACCGGAACGCGCTCGGCGATCGCGCGCGCGGAATCGACCGGTACGTTCTCCCAGTCGAAGGTCACGACGTCCACCCCCTGTGCAAACCGCAGCAACCGGCGCAGGTCGTCGAATCGGCCGGTCGCGACCGGTGCGACCGCCGCGCCCGGCACGTCGCCGCGCTGGTCGTACATCGTGAATTGCAACCCGAGGGGGATGCCGGACAGGGCCATCATCCGGCCGAGCTGCCCGGCGCCGACGATACCGATGCGCATGAATCAGCCGCCGGAGGGATCGGGTTTGGCCCGCACCGCGGCGGTCTGTCGCTCGCGGAAGGCGCGCAGCGCATCCTTCAGCGGCGGGTGCCGCGCGGCGAGTATCGCCGTGGCGAGCAAGGCCGCGTTCTTTGCGCCCGGCTCGCCGATCGCGACCGTGGCGACCGGCACGCCGGCCGGCATCTGCGCGATGGACAGCAGCGAATCGAGACCATTCAGGGCCCTGGACTGGATCGGAACCCCGATGACCGGCAACAGCGTTTTCGATGCCGTCATGCCGGGCAGGTGGGCGGCGCCGCCGGCGCCCGCGATCAGCACTTCAAGGCCACGGCCGTCGGCACTGGCGGCGTACTCGAACAGCAGATCCGGCGTGCGATGGGCCGATACGATGCGGGTCTCGAAGGGCACCGAAAGGGATTTCAGCGTCTCGGCGGCGTGGCGCATCGTTTTCCAGTCGGACGACGAGCCCATGATGATGCCGACCAGCGGTTTCATCGCGGGATTCTAGCACCAGTAAGTAACTAATTGACTGGGAAAGGATTTCAGGCGGTGTGATCGGTGAAATACCCCCGCGCCGACAGGGAGTAGTGCGGCGCGGGGGGATGCCCGAAGATCAGGGGATGCTTGATACGCTGGGCAACATGAACAGGCTACTGCCATCGCAACCACCGGCAATACGGGCAACGTCGCCGGAAGGCGACAGCCGTCAGAACTGTTTCTGCACCCAGCGGAACAGAGCCCGTCTCGCGCCGGCCGGTTTTGCGGCGCCAGGCTCGGCCACCGCCGCGGCCACCAGGCTTTCCAGTGCCGCGGCGTCCGCCGCCGGAAACTCGGCGATGAAGCGCTCGATGGCGGCGTCGCGGTCGGCGATCAGCCGGTCGCGCCAGCGTTCGGCGCGGCGGAAGCGCGCCGCTTCCTGGCGGGAGGCCTGCGCATCGGCCTCGAGCGCAAGCCGGATCGGCTCGGGATCGAGGCCGCGCATCAGCTTGGCGACGAATTGCCGCTGCCGGAGCGCCGCGCCATGACGGGTGATGCGGCGTGCGAGCTCGAGCGCATCGGCGAGCTTTTCCGGCAGCTCCAGGCCCGCGACGATCTCCGCCGGCGCGTCGATCAGGCGATTGGCCAGGTCCTGCGTCGAGCGCGCCTGGCGTTTCAGCTCGGACTTGGTCGGAGGCGGCGGCTCTCCGGGAAGCTGGCGGCGGCGCATTGCGGCGATGCTAGCATGGGCGCCTGAACATGCCCGTCGCCGCCCATCCGGACTCCCAGATACTCGAACGCATCGTCGAACAGGCGCTGGCGGAGGCGCGCGCCCGGGGCGCGAGCGCCGCCGAAGCGGGCGTCGGCGTGTCGACCGGCCTCTCGGTCACGGTGCGACTGGGAGAGGTCGAAACGCTCGAATACCAGCGCGACCGCAGCCTCGGCGTCACCGTCTACACCGGCCAGCGCAAGGGGTCTGCCAGCACCGCGAACCTGACGCCGGCAGCGGTCCAGGAGACGGTCGCGAAGGCATTGTCGATTGCGAGCTTCACGACCGACGACGAGTTCGCGGGCCTGCCGGATGCATCGATGATGGCGGTCGAGGTGCCGGACCTCGAGCTCTGTCATCCCTGGGCGCAGGAGGCGCCGGCCGCGATCGAGCTCGCAAAGCGCTGCGAAGCCGCGGCGCTCGCGGAAGACCCGCGCATCCGCAACTCGGAGGGCGCTTCGGTCTCGACCCACCAGAAACTGCGCGTGTTCGGCAACAGCCATGGCTTCGTCGGCGGGTATCCGTCCACGTCGCACAGCGTGAGCTGCGTCGTGCTCGGCCAGAGCAATGGTGAGATGCAGCGGGACTACTGGTACACGGCGGCGCGCGACTGGCGGACGCTCGAGGACCTCGAGGAGGTCGGCCGCAAGGCCGCGCGCAGGGCGGTGCGGCGCCTCGGGGCGGGGAAAATGGCGACTTGCAAGTCGCCGGTGCTGTTCGCACCCGAACTCGCGCGCGGCCTGATCGGACATTTCGTCGGCGCGATCGGCGGCGCCGCGCAATACCGCCGCAGCAGCTTCCTGCTCGACGCGCGCGGGCGGCAGCTATTCCCGGGGGCGATATCGCTGATCGAGCGGCCGCACCTGCCGGGCGCGCTGGGCTCGGCGCCATTCGACGGGGAGGGCGTTGCGACCCGCGACCGCGACCTGGTGACCGCCGGCGTGCTGAACGGTTACCTGCTCGATACGTATTCGGCGCGCAAGCTCGGGCTGGTGACGACGGGCAACGCCGGCGGCGTGCACAACCTGGTCGTCCGGGGCGAAATGCTCGACCCGCAATCGCTGCTCCGGAAACTCGGCACCGGATTGCTGGTCACCGAGATGATGGGGCAGGGCGTCAATCCCGTGACCGGCGATTATTCCCGCGGCGCGGCGGGTTTCTGGATCGAGAACGGCGAGATCGCGCGCCCGGTGCACGAGATCACGGTCGCCGGCAACCTGCAGGACATGTATCTCGGCATCGTCGCCCAGGGCGATGATGTGGATCGGCGCGGCGCGATCCAATGCGGGTCCCTGCTGATCGAGCAGATGACGATCGCCGGCGACTAGCCGGCGGGCGGACTGGCGAACTCGCGCAGCGTTTTTCCGGCGACGCGCTCCCGGATGGCGGATTCGACGGTGAGGGCAACTGCATCGGCATCCGGATCGGTGCGCGCGCGCCCCAGCAGCCAGGTCTCGTACTGCCGCTCGTCGCGCACCGCGTTCAGGATGTCGCACAGGTTGATGCTCTCGAGGTCACGCGCGGGCACCACGTCCTCTTCCTCGTTCACGCTCACGAGGCCGGCGCTCTCTAGCGAGTCGATCACGGTCGAGAGCGCCGAGCCCGGAATCTCCAGGTGTTCCGCCAGCAGGCGCTGCCGCCAGGGCGGGTCGCCGGCGACGAATCTGCGAGCGATCATCACCATCACGCTGAGCGCCAGGCGTTCGCGCAGGCTGCTGGTCAGGCGCACCGGCACCTGTCCGGCGCGCAGGTAACGCGGGTTCTGCACGTAGAACGAAAGCTGCGCGCCGATCAGCAGGATCAGCCAGCTCAGGTAGATCCAGATCAGGGCGGCGAGGAAGATCGCGAAGCCCGCGTAGATCGCGACCATCCGCGTCGACGCCGCGACGATTTTCGCGAAGACGACGCCGCTGGCCGCCCACAGGATGCCCGCAACCAGGCCGCCGGCGAGCGCGGCTTTCAGCTGCACGCGGGTATTCGGCACGAACAGGTACAGGAACGTGAACATGCCGGTGACGAACAGGTACGGCCCCAGTTCCCCGAGCCCGCGGATCACGGTTCCGCCGGGCTCGTGCGAGGTGAGCCAGCGCATGGCGTCGTGGCTCGCAACCGCGCTGAACAGCCCGAAAACGATCACGAGGAACAGCGGCCCGATGACCATCAGGCTCAGGTATTCGCTGATGCGGCGCAGCATCGAGCGGGGCCGCTCGACGTGCCAGGCGAAGTTGAACGCGCTCTCGAGCTTCTGGATCGTCGTTACCACGGTGTAGAGCAGGAAGATGAGGCCGACCGAGCCGAGCACGCCGCCGCGAACGTTGTCGACGAATGCCATGATTTGCGCGGTCAGTTCGCCGGCGCGCTCGCCGATCGGCAGCAGGAACTCGAAGATCAGCGGTTCGAGATCGCGATGGATGCCGAGTCCCTTCAGGATGGCGAAAGCGAATGCGATAAGCGGCACGAGCGACAGCAGCGTCGTGTATACGAGACCCATCGCGCGCAGGTTCAGCTCGCCGGTCAGCAGGTCGCGGATCAGCGCGAACGGATAACGCAGCAGGCCGAACAGCCAGTTCGCGGGAGCGACCGGCGTGTCGTGCCGGTCGAACAGCCGCCGTTCCACGCGCCGGCCGAAGTTCAGGTCCACGCTCATCACGGCAGCGTGGCACAGGGCCGGTGCGCCCGCAATTGCGCCCCTGCTACAGTGCCGCAATGCCGGGCCGGTATCCCGAACGCATCGTCTGCCTGACCGAAGAGACCACCGAGACGCTGTATCTGCTCGGCGAGGACGCGCGCATTGTCGGCATATCGGGCTTTACCGTGCGCCCGCCGCGCGCGCGGCGCGAAAAGCCGAAGGTATCGGCCTTCACCAGCGCGAAGATCGACCGCATCGTCGGGCTTGCGCCCGACCTCGTGCTCGGATTCTCGGACCTGCAGGCGGACATCGCGGCGGAGCTCGCACGCGCCGGCATCGAAGTGCATCTGTTCAATCACCGCAGCGTCGCAGAGATACTGCGCACGATCCGCATGCTCGGCGGCATGATCGGCTGCGAGGCGAAGGCAGCGGCGCTCGCCGACGAGCTGGAGGCCGGCGTCCTGCGCGTGCGCGCGGCCGCGGCGATGCTGCCGCGGCGACCGCGCATTTATTTCGAGGAATGGGACGAGCCGCTGATCGCCGGAATCCGCTGGGTCGGCGAGCTCGTCGAGATCGCTGGCGGCATCAACTGCTTTCCGGAGCTGTCCGCGATGCCGCTCGGGCGCGACCGCATCATCGCCGACCCGATGGAGGTCGTGCGCCGCGCGCCCGACATGATCCTGGGTTCGTGGTGCGGCAAGAAATTCCGCGCGCAGCAGGTCGCCACGCGGCCCGGCTGGTCGCAAGTGCCGGCGGTGCGCGACGGCGAATTGCACGAGATCAAGTCGGCGATCATCCTGCAGCCGGGACCGGCGGCACTGACCGACGGCCTCGACGCGATCCATGCTTTGATCGCGCGCTGGTCCCACCGACTGCAGTGAGTTCCGTCGTCAGTCGGCGCGCCTGAATTCCAGTATCAGCGGTTCGCCATCGCCGTCGGGGCTCTCGCCGCGAAACGTGAGCCGGTCGGATGCCGGGCTCAGATAGTGGATGACCTGAGGTACGCGTCCATTCCAGGCGACGTTTTCGAATCTCGCGCTGTTGCCCTCGGCCCGCACCAGCCGGTAGGCATTGGGCGACTCCTCCCAGGCACGGTAATCACGATCGAAATGCTTGAAACGGAAAATCACTTCGTCGTTTCGCTGCTCGATGATGAGAAACTCGAGCACGTGCATCCGGCCCGGCACAGCCCATCGGAATGAACCCACCATCGAGCCGTCAAGTGGCGCCATCCAGATCTCCTCGGCAAGGCCGTCGTCGCCCCCCATGATCCAGTGGCCCTGCATCCAGGCGAGGTCAGCCAGCGAGAATGCTGGCGTCTCGGCCATTGCACGTGGGTGTGCGCAGGACATCAGTGCGACGATGCAGCAACCCGCTATGCGGTGGATCATCATGAGCGCAATCCGATGGCAATCGCCTGGGTACGACATGTTAGCATCGCGCCTGGCCGGCACGGCCAGTGCCGCGACCACGCGCAATAATCAGGCGACGAGACGTTCGAGGGCCTCGCGGTACTTGGCGGCTGTGCACTCGATAACGTCCGGCGGCAGCCGCGGCCCGGGCGCGTGCTTGTTCCAGTCGAGCGTCTCGAGGTAGTCGCGCACGAACTGCTTGTCGAAGGACAGCGGACTGATTCCCTCGTGGTAGCCTTCGGCCGGCCAGAAGCGGGATGAGTCGGGTGTCAGCGCCTCGTCCATCAGGACGATGCCGCCCGCATCGTCCAGTCCGAATTCGAACTTCGTGTCGGCGATGATGATGCCACGGGTAAGCGCGTATGCCGCCGCGTGCGCGTAGAGCGCCAGCGCGAGCGAGCGCACGCGCTCGGCGACGCCGGCACCGACTTCCGCGGCTATGCGCTCGAACGGGATGTTCAGGTCGTGCTCGCCGGCCGCGGCCTTGGTCGCCGGCGTGAAGATCGGCGTCGGCAGCCGTGACGCCTGCACGAGGCCCCGAGGCAAGGCGACACCGCAGATCGAACCCTCGCGCCGGTAATCCTTCCAGCCGGAACCGGCCAGGTAGCCGCGCACGACCGCCTCGACCGGCAGCGGCTTCAGCCTGCGCGCGATGACAGCGCGGCCTTCGAGCGCCGCGCGCTCGCCGGCGTCGGTCACGTACTTCGCCAGCGGCTCGCCCGTCAGGTGATTCGCGACGATCGTCCGCGTGCGCGCGAACCAGAAATTCGAGATCGCCGTCAGCACCCGGCCCTTTCCCGGTATCGGGTCGGGCAGCACCACGTCGAAGGCGGACAGCCGGTCGGTCGCGACCATCAGCAACCGGTCCGCGCCAATCGCGTAGTTGTCGCGCACCTTGCCGCGGTGGACGAGAGTCAGGCCCGACAGCCGCGACTCGAACATCGGATCCTGGTTCATGCGGTGCGGGCTCTTGGTACCATTCGTGCGCCGTCGCGGGAGCGCGGATTCTTGCAGCGGCCTTCACGGGTGGTCAAGGACGGACGATGGGCTGGATCGGAAAACTGATCGGCGCTCTGCTGGGCTTCATCCTGAGCCGGCGTGCGACGGGCGTGCTGCTCGGCCTCGTGATCGGCCACCTGTTCGACCAGTATGCGGCGCGCGGGCGGCGCGTGCCGCGCGCGGAGCTCGCGGCCGTACGGGCTACATTCTTCCGCACCGCGTTCTCGGTCATGGGCCACGTAGCAAAGTCCGACGGCCGCGTTTCGGAGCAGGATATCGCCGCGGCGCGCAGCACTTTCCGCCAGTTCCACCTGAACGAGACGGACACCCGCGCGGCCATGCAGTTCTACAACGAGGGCAAGGAGCCGGACTACGACGTCGAGTCGGCACTGAAGGAGCTGTCCGAGGTTTGCCGCGGCCGCGAGGAGGTGCTTCGCATGTTCCTCGAGATCCAGATGCGCGCTGCGCTCGCGGGCGACGGCCTCGGCGGCGCCAGCCGGGCGACGCTCGCGCGCGTGGCGGGCGCGCTCGGCATCGGGGCGCTCGAGTTCGCCCACCTCGAAACGCTGCTGCGCCTGCAGGCGTACGCGGGCGCCGGCGGCCCGGGCTACGCCGGATCCGCGCGTCCGGGCGCCCAGCCGCGCGCCGATGCACTCGCCGATGCGTACGAGATACTGGGCGTGCCGAAGACGGCGACCGATGCGGAGGTCAAGCGCGCCTATCGCAAGCTGATGAGCGAAAACCATCCGGACAAGCTGGTCGCCCGCGGCCTGCCGGAATCGATGCTCGACCTGGCAAAACAGAAAACCCAGGCCATCCAGGCAGCCTGGGAGCGCGTCCGCGAATCGCGCGGCATGCGCTAGAGTAGCGCCATGCAGACGCCCGTCATCGCACCCTCCATTCTGTCCGCGGATTTCGCCCGACTCGGCGCCGAAGTCGACGCGGTGATCGCCGCCGGCGCCGACTGGGTGCATTTCGACGTGATGGACAACCATTACGTGCCGAACCTGACGATCGGGCCCCTGGTCTGCAAGGCGCTTCGCAAGCACGGCGTGACGGCGCCGATCGACGTGCACCTGATGGTCGAGCCGGTCGACCGGCTGGTACCGGAGTTTGCGGAGGCGGGGGCGACCTGGATCAGCTTCCATCCGGAGGCGACGCAACACGTCGACCGCACGATCCAGCTGATCCGCGACTCCGGCTGCAGGCCCGGCATCGTGCTGAATCCCGCGACGCCGCTCGGCTGGCTCAACCACACGCTGGGATCCATCGATCTGCTGCTGCTGATGTCGGTGAACCCCGGCTTCGCGGGCCAGCAGTTCATCGAACCGGTGCTCGCGAAGCTCGCGGAAGCACGCCGGCGCATCGATGCGAGCGGGCGCGCGGTGCGGCTCGAGATCGATGGCGGCGTGAAGCTGGACAACATCGGCGCGGTCGCGCGCGCCGGTGCGGACACCTTCGTCGCGGGCAGCGCGATCTTCGGCGCGAAGGATTACGCCGCGACGATCCGCGCCATGCGCGCGGCGATAAAGGGAAATAAAGGGGACGCACCCCTTTAGCCGCCCAGAGCGCACTCGACCCAATTGCCGATCAGTTAAAGGGGTGCGTCCCCTTTATTTCCCTTTATCGCCGCGCGCTACTTCGCGGCCGACGCTGCGGATTTGGACAGTTCCGGCGCGGGGCGTGCCTTCATCTTCGGGCGCGCCCCGAATACGACGATCGTCTTGCCGCGCGCCGTCAGCAGACCCTGCTCCTCGAGCACCTTCAGCACGCGTCCCGCCATTTCGCGGGAACAACCGACGAGTCGCGAGAGCTCCTGGCGGCTGACCTTGATCTGCATGCCCTGCGGGTGCGTCATCGCATCCGGCTCGCCGCAGAGATCCATGATCGCGTGCGCGATGCGGCCGGTGACGTCCACGAATGCCAGGTCGCCGAGTTTGCGGTTGGTCCGGTCGAGCCGGGTCGCGAGCTGGGTCGCGAGTTCGAACACCAGGCCCGGGCTTTCGGAAGCGACCTGCCGGAAGCGGGGATAGGTCATTTCGGCGAGTTCGCATTGCGTGCGCGTCCGCACCCAGGCGCTGCGCTGCTGGCTGTCCGAGAACAACCCCATCTCGCCGAAGAACTGGCCCTTGTTGAGATAGGCCAGGACCATCTCGTTGCCGTCTTCGTCTTCGATCATGACTTCGACCGAGCCGCGGATGATGTAGTAGAGGACATCCGGGAGGTCGCCGGCGTGGATCAGCGCCGTCTTCGAGGGCACCGTGCGCACGCGGCAATAGCTGAGGAACCGATTGATTGCCGGGATATCGGTCAGTTGCTTGACGACTTCTTCCATTGCGCTCCCCCTTGGACCGTTGTCGTTGTATTACACGTCCGTTCGCACCGCAAGACATAATCGGACATCGGTCAGATCCAGTAAGCCGTGCCGGTCATGAAGCGGGCAGTCAGACGCATCAGGCGCGGCACCGGCTCCGGCAGCGGCTGGCCGCCGGCGTCGCGCGCGGCGCGGCCATGGCCCGCTTCGTCGGCCTGCATCTGCCCGATGATCGCGCGGCTGCGCGCGTCTTCCGGCGGCAGCTTCTCCAGATGCCCGGCGAGATGACCCTCGACCTGGTTCTCCGTCTCCGCCATGAAACCGAGGCTCGCGCGGTCGCCGAACAACCCGGCTATCGCGCCGATCGCGACCGAACCCGCGAACCACAGCGGGTCCAGCAGGCTGGGCCGCGATTTCAGCTCGTCGAGCCGGTCCCGGCACCAGGCAAGATGATCGCCTTCCTCATCCGCCGCGCGGCGGAGCGCTTCCCGGGTCGCGGGGGCCCGTGCGGTCAGCGCCTGGCCGTAATAGAGTCCCTGGGCCGCGATTTCGCCCGCGTGATTGACCCGCATCAGCCCGGCCACATGTCTTCGCAGGCCATTTTCGAGAGGCTGGGGCCGGGCGGGGCCCGGTGTCGGACGGCGGCTTTCGGGCCGGGCGAAGCTTGCCCGCAGGCCCGCATCGGCCACTTCCAGCAGCCGGTCCAGCGGGGTCAGGTGGGAGCGTTCCATGCGGCGCACATTATATAGCCTTGCGTGGGAGGCTTCCCCAATGGCGACAATGACTTGCGTCATGGGTCAGGCGGCTTTGCATTGCCGGGGCATCTTATTTAAACTTGCCGGCCTTTCACGAACCCGACCCTTTTCAGGGGCCCATGATGAAGACGGTATTTGCGAAGCCAGAGCGCGTGCGTCGCGACTGGTATCTGGTTGACGCGTCCGGCAAGACCCTGGGCCGGCTGGCGTCCCAGATTGCCTTTCGCCTGCGCGGCAAGCACAAGCCGGAGTACACGCCGCACGTCGATTGCGGCGATTACATCATCGTTGTCAACGCGGAGAAGGTGACGGTAACGGGCAACAAGCTGCGCGACAAGGTGTACCAGCAGCACACCGGTTACCTCGGCAACCTGAAAACGGTCGCGCTCGGAAAGCTGCTGCAGGAACATCCGGAACGCGCGATCGAATACGCGGTCAAGGGCATGTTGCCGAAGACGATCCTCGGCCGGCAGATGTTCCGCAAGCTGCATGTGTTCGCCGGCACCGCGCATCCGCACTCGGCGCAGCAGCCGAAGAACCTCGAGATTTAAGGACGATTTCATGGCCTCGAACGCACAACTCGGCACCGGCCGCCGCAAGACTTCAACGGCCCGTGTGACACTGAAGCCCGGCAAGGGCGCGATCACGGTGAACGGCCGGCCGCTCGACGAATTCTTCGGCCGCAAGACCGGCGTGATGATCGTGCGCCAGCCGCTCGAACTCGTGCAGATGACCTCGCGCTTCGATATCAGCGTGCGGGTCCAGGGCGGCGGCATTACCGGCCAGGCGGGTGCGATCCGTCACGGCATCACCCGCGCGCTGCTCGAATACGACGAGGAGCTGCGCAAGCCGCTGCGCGCGGCCGGCTTCGTGACGCGCGATGCGCGTGAAGTCGAGCGCAAGAAAGTCGGCCGGCGCAAGGCACGCCGCGGGACGCAGTTCAGCAAGCGCTGAGTCTCTGCCCTGCGGACGAACCGCATTTGGGGGATCGTCTAGCGGTAGGACTGCGGACTCTGACTCCGCCAACCTAGGTTCGAATCCTAGTCCCCCAGCCATCATTGAAAGAGGGCCGACCCTGAGGGTCGGCCTTCTGATATCCGGCCCCTATCCGGGATTCGACGAGGAGGAATCCGCTGCGGGCGCAAGGCCGTGATATTCACGCAGGAAGTGATATAGATAGCCAATCTCGGCGTCAGTGAAACCGACATCTGGCAGCCAGTTCATTTTCGGCATATCCCGCTCGTCGATGGGCTTGCCGGTCCGCATCAGCCTGTGAAATTGCTCCGGCTGATAAGCCGCAATGATTGCGAGCGACGGGCCGCCTTCGAGCAGACTCCCGTTGAAATCCACGCCATGGCATTCCGAGCAGACGATGCCGGCGAGGTATCGTCCCCGCTCGAATGCATTGTTACGTGGCAGC
The DNA here is from genome assembly GCA_035513555.1 of Steroidobacteraceae bacterium. Taxonomy (GTDB): domain Bacteria; phylum Pseudomonadota; class Gammaproteobacteria; order Steroidobacterales; family Steroidobacteraceae; genus SCUD01. Next base: position 32,679 of record DATKBY010000044.1, read on the forward strand.
TCGCCCCAGCGTGGCGCGGAACGATCCACCTGCTCTGCCGAGACTTTCCATTTGCCGGTGACCAGGGCCACTCGACCGCGGAACGTCATCTGATGCGCGCGCGGCACCGGCGGCAGCGAAGGCTGTAGACGCAGGTGCGCGATGATGTTGACCAGATCCTGATCGCCTAGCGGCCAGAGGACTCCGGCGTACATGCCGACGGCGCTCCTGCCGTCCCGCTTCACGCCATAGCGAATCAGGCGGGCGAGTTCCTGGTCTGTGTACAGCGGCACGACCTGTGACAGGGTCGGTGCCGCATTCGTATGGATGCCCTCGATCTGATCCGTGCCGCCTTCGCCTTCGTTGCCGTGGCAGCCAGCCCAGCAACCTACGACCCTTGCCATGTGCTCGCCGGCAACCGGATCGGGCTCGAACTGGGCGCGCAAGGGCAGGAGAGGAGCGTCGTGCGTGCGACGCATCTTCCATTCCGAAATGCCGTAAACGGTACCGATGGCCAGTACGGCCACGCCGGCCAGAATGGCAAGAGCCCGGAGAATGATCGGCAGCATGCTCATGATCAGCGCCTGAGCGTCTGCACCCCACCGGCGCCGGCGACCAGCAGGATGTCCGCGCCGCGACGGGCGAACAGCCCGACCGCGACCACCCCAGCCAGCAGTCCAATTTCGGCCTCGAGCGCCCGGGGATCCGCGATTTTCAGATTGTGCACATCGAGGATTTCGTTGCCATTGTCGGTCGTGAAGCCCTGGCGCAGCACCGGCTGGCCGCCGAGGCCGACTAGGCGCCGCGCGACCAGTGAACGAGCCATCGGGATCACCTCGACCGGCAGCGGGAACCGGCCCAGCACCGGCACGAGCTTGCTGTCGTCGACGATGCAGACGAAGCGGCGGCTCGCAGCCGCGACGATCTTCTCCCGGGTCAGCGCGCCGCCGCCACCCTTGATCAGGTCCAGGTTCCGGGTCGCCTCGTCGGCGCCATCGACGTAGACGGGCAGGTCGCCGGCCTCGTTCAGCGTCACGAGGTCGATCCCGTGCTCGCGCAACAGACGGGTGCTCGCCTCGGACGAAGATACGGCGCCGCGGATGCGGTGGCGCCGGGCGGCCAGGGCCGCGATGAAATGATTGACCGTCGAGCCGGTACCGACGCCGACCAGGATGTCGTCGTCGACGTATTCGAGAGCGGCCTGCGCCGCGGCTTCCTTCTTCGCATCAGCGTCCATCGTCCACCTCCACAAAAAACTATGCCCGCTTTCGCGGGCACAGTTTCAACTCTTGGTGAACCGGCGGAGGGTTGTCTTGCGATCAGCCAACCGCCGATTCATCAGGCAAAGGGCTTACTTCTTCTTCGAAGCCTTTTTCTTTGCCTTCTTCTTGGTCGCCATGATGGATCTCCATGTCGGGTTAATCCGGGGACCGAGTATATACACGCTTGACGGGATTGCAAGCAAGAGGTATGCACGTCGCGCGCGTCGACGGCGCGCGCGAGTGCGAGCGCGGAAGTTTTTAACGCGCGGACGCGGCGCGACGCGCGCATATCGCGACCGCGGGAGCCGCCGCGCGGAAAAAATTACGCAGCGCATGAAGCGGCTTGTTTTCCCGAGCCGCGCGCGTGTCACTCGGGACGCTCTCGCGCGAGTCGATGAATGAATTTCCATTCGTCCGCGGTCACCGGCATGACCGAGAGGCGGTTGCCACGGCGCAGCACGATGAGATCCCGCAACGGGCCCGCCGCATGCTCCCGCAATGCCGCCAGGGTGACCGGATGCGCAAACTTGCGCAGCAGTCGCACGTCGACCTGGTACCAGCGCGGGTCGGCCGCCTCGGGATGACCGGCGCGCACGATCTCCATCGTTCCGTAGATGCCGGGTTCGTCGCAGCTGGAGTGATGAAAGAATGCACGGTCGCCTTCGGCGAATCCGTCACGCAGGAAATTGCGCGCCTGGTAGTTGAGCACACCGTCCCATGGGGCCGTCCGCCGCGGCGCACGGGCCAGGTGATCGATACCGAAGGTGTCCGGCTCCGATTTCATCAGCCAGTAATTCATGGGCAGGCTGCGGCGCGGCCGTAGACGCCGCGTTCCGTGACGATGCGCCACAGCGGAACGTCGTGCGGCTGCGGCGGCAGCCGGTCGAGCCGCTGGATCTCGAATGCGATCCCGACCAGCAGCGGCTGCCGCCAGTATTTACGGTGCCGCAGCCAGGCAAAATGCCGGTCATAGAAGCCTGCGCCCATGCCGAGACGGTTACCGTCGCAGTCGAAGCCGACCAGCGGCACCAGCACGAGATCCAGCCAGCGCGCGCTGCCGGTGTCAGCCGCCATGACGGGTTCGCCGGTCCCGGACAGCGGCGCGAAGCGCATGCGCCGGCGGCGTGCGTTCGTGATGACCGGCAGGAAGACGTCGCAACCGAGCGTGAGCGCCCGGTGCAGCGCGATCGACGGGTCGATCTCGCCGTCCATCGCCTGGTAGGCGGCGATGCGCGTGCGGGGGCGGGGCAGACCCAGGCGGGCGAGATTGGCGGCGACGGCTTGCGCCGCGGAGAGCCGCTCGCGGGACCCGATCGCGCAGCGCGCGGCGCGCAATCGCGCGCGCAGCGCGGGCCGCGGCTCGTCAGCCATGTATCGGATGGAGAGGCGTCACCCGCCTGCGCCGTTTTGGACCGCTGCTCTCGACACGGAGCAACAAGTGGAGCAAGCCGTGGCACTTAAGGCTTTCCGCTACGAGGCGGACTTGCACAATGGTGCCGCTAAGCCAGGCTCCTGGGTTTTTCACATTAGGGTCGAGAGGTACCCAGGCCCGCATCGAACACCGCAGGTGACGCCAAACTTCGGGCGCTCGCGCCGCTTGCGCGAGCCGCCGCTGATTCAATTGCCCTGCTGGCCGCGCACCAGCGCCGATTCGACGCGTTCGCGCATGGCCTTGACTCGCAGGGCCAGGTCCGACTCGGTCCCTTCATCGCGCCCGCGCGCCTTCAGGAGCTCGTTGACGATATTGAGCGCGGCCATGACCGCGATGCGGTCCAGGCCGACGACCTTGCCGCTGTCGCGGATCTCGCGCATCCGGCGGTTCAGGTACTCGGCCGAATCGAGCAGCGCCGCGCGTTCCTCGAGCGGACACGATACGTGATACTCCTTCTCGAGTATCCGTACGCTGACCCGGCTGACGTCCGTTGTCATGCGCCGCTCTCCATGGCCTTGAGCCGCCCGATCATTGCCTCGACGCGCGCGCGAACCTGCTCGTTCTTCTGCATCAGCGTCGCGCGCTCGGCGGAGAGCGTGTCCTGGCGCTGGCGCAAGGCGCGGTTCTCTTCCTTCAGCTGGGCAACGACCCCGACCAGTTCGTCGAGGCGCCGCTCGAGCCGCTTGAACTCGCGTTCCAGGCCGGGTTTGCCGGATTCGTCCATGTGGCCATTATGCTGCCATGGACTGTCGTTTGCTGCTACCGTTCGGAAAATGACCTATCGGGAACTGCAGGAAGTCCTGCAACGGCTGGATTCCGCCGTCGGCGCCGCCGAGGCGCATGGCTGGCTCTGCGGCGCGCTCTGCATCCGCGAAGGTTTCGGCGCCGCGGACTGGCTCGCGGAAATTGCCAATGACGCGCCCGGGGCCGCCGCCGAGCTGCCGGCATTGCGCGAGCTGCACGCCGAAACCCAGGACGCGCTGCGCTCGCCCGACTTCGCGTTCGCGCCGCTGCTGCCGGCGGAGCAAGCACCGCTCGCGGAACGCGTGGCGGCGCTCGCGGGATGGTGCGGTGGATTCCTGTACGGGATCGGCGCGGCCGGCGCCAACGACGCCGCGGCGAAGACCGGGGACGTCGGCGAAATACTGGAGGACCTGGCCGAGATCTCCCGCGTCGAACTCGAAGCCGGGCGCGCCGCGGACGCGGGCGAGGCGGACTATGCCGAGCTGCAGGAATTCGTGCGGGCCGGCGCCCAGCTTGCGTTCGAGGAACTCGCGGCGCTTCGCGCTGCGCCTGCGCGCAGGCAGGGGGTTCATTGAGCGCGCGCGGGAAACAGGACGAATTCGCAAAACGCCGGCGTCAGCTCATGCGCATCATGGGCAAGGACGCGATCGCAATCCTCCCCGCGGCGCCCGTGCGCCTGCGAAACGGCGACGTCGAGTACAACTACCGGCCCGACAGCGACTTCTATTACCTGTCCGGATTCGCGGAGCCGGAGGCCGTCGCCGTGCTGCTGCCGGGCCGCCCGCAGGGCGAATATGTGCTGTTCGTGCGCGACCGGGACCCGGCCCGCGAGGCCTGGGACGGTGCGCGCGCGGGGCCGGAGGGCGCGGTCGGTGAGTTCGGCGCGGACGACGCCTTCCCGATCCAGGACATCGACGAGATCCTGCCGGGGCTGCTCGAACGCTGCGCGCGGGTCTATTACACGATGGGTGCGCATCCGGAGTTCGACAAGCGCGTGATCGGCTGGGTCAACCGGCTGCGGTCGCAGGCCAAGCAGGGCGCGCATACGCCGCACGAATTCGTCGCGCTCGATCACCCGCTGCACGAGATGCGGCTGTTCAAGAGCCGGGCCGAACTCGCCAGCATGCGCCGCTCCGCGCAGATCGCCTGCGCGGCGCACCGCCGTGCGCTTGCGGTGGCCGCGCCCGGCCGGATGGAATACGAGGTAATGGCGGAACTGCTGCACGAGTTCCATCGCCGGCGCGCCGACATCTCCTATCACCCGATCGTCGGCAGCGGCCCGAATTCCTGCGTGCTGCATTACCGCGCCAATGCCCGCCAGATGAAGGACGGCGAGCTGCTGCTGATCGATGCCGGCTGCGAATTCCAGTATTACGCCTCCGACGTCACGCGCACGCTGCCGGTCAACGGCCGCTACACCCCGCGCCAGCGCGCCGTCTACGAAGTGGTGCTCGCGGCGCAGCGGGCGGCCATAGCGAAGGTGCGCGCCGGCGCGGTGTGGAACGACCCGCACGAAGCCGCCGTGCGCGCGATCACGCAGGGACTCGTGCGTATTGGCCTCCTGAAGGGCCGCGTCGCCAGGCTCATCCGGGACGGCAGCTATCGCCAGTTCTTCATGCACCGGACCGGCCACTGGCTCGGCATGGACGTCCACGACGTCGGTGAATACAAGGTCGGCGATCAGTGGCGGCTGCTCGAGCCCGGCATGGTTATGACCATCGAGCCCGGCATCTACATCGCGCCCGGCACGAAGGGCGTGCGGCGCGAGTGGTGGGGCATCGGCGTGCGCATCGAGGATGACGTGGTCGTGACGGCCGGCGATCCCGAGGTGTTGACCGCGGCCATGCCGACCGATCCGGACGAGATCGAAGCCCTGATGGCGGCGGCATGAGCCCGACCGGCGCATCGGACTGCGACATCGCCATTGCGGGCGGGGGCATGGTCGGGTTGTCGCTGGCCGCCGCGCTCGCGGAACTTCCGCTCAAGGTGGTCGTGATCGAGCCGGTCGCCGCCGAGGCGGATCAGCAGCCCAGTTTCGATGCGCGCACGACGGCGCTCTCGGGCGGCAGCCGCCGCGTGTTCGAAGGCATCGGCGTGTGGCCGGCGGTCGCATCCGCGGCGACGCCGATCCGGCGTATCCACGTGTCCGAACGCGGCAGCTTCGGCATGGCGCGGCTGACGGCGGACGAGCAGGGTGTCCCAGCGCTTGGCTACACGGTCGAGAACCGGCGGCTCGGGGCGGCGCTCCGCGAGCGGTGCGCGGCCATATCGTCGCTGCGGATGTGCTCCGCGAGCGTGCGCGAAGCGGCCGCGAGCGAGTCCGGGGCGGTGCTTGTCACCGACCGGGGAGAACGCATCGCGGCGCGGCTGGTCGTCGCGGCCGACGGCGCGCAGTCGGCAGTGCGCGCGGCGCTCGGGATCGGGGCCGACGTTTCGGAATACGGCCAGCAGGCGGTGATCGCGCATGTGGACACTGCGCGTTTTCACGAGTACACGGCCTACGAACGATTCACGCCCGAAGGCCCGATCGCGGTGCTGCCGATCGCCGAGGGACGCTCGGCAGTGATCTGGGCTCTCGCGCCCGAAGCGGCCGCGCGGGCGCTCGCGCTCGACGACGCCCGGTTCATCTCGGAGCTGCAGCTTGCTTTCGGCCTGCGGCTCGGCCGCTTCACGCGCGTTGGCCGACGCCAGTCGTATCCGCTTGCGCTGACGCGTTCGGAACGCGTGACCGCGACGCGCGCCGTGATTCTCGGCAATGCGGCGCAGGGCCTGCATCCCGTCGCCGGCCAGGGATTCAACCTGGCGCTGCGCGACGTGGCGGCGCTCGCGGAACTGCTGGCCGAGGATGCCGCGGTCGCAGGCGCCGCCGTCGACCCCGGTTCGGCGGATCTGCTCGAGCGCTATTCGGTCTGGCGCAAACCCGATCGCGAATCGGTCATACGGTTCACGGACGCTCTCGTCCGCGGCTTCGGCCTGCCATTGGCGACGACGCGGATGCTGCGCGCGTCCGGACTCCTGCTGTTCGACCTGCTGCGACCGGTCAAGCACGAGTTCGCGCGTCGCACCATGGGGCTTGCCGGCCGTCAGCCGCGCCTGGTCCGTGGACTGCCGCTGTGAAGCGCGACTTCGACGTCATCGTGATCGGCGGCGCGATGGCGGGCGCGGCCGCGGCCGCGCTGCTTGCGGCCGACGCGAAGACAGGCTCGCTCAGCATCGCATTGGTCGAACCCCGCCCGGCCACGCCGCCCGCCGCGGCAGACCCGTTCGACCTGCGCGTGTCGGCGTTGTCCCGTGCCTCGCAGCAGTTACTTCAAAAGACTGGCGCCTGGCCCGCGGTGCAGGCGCGCGGCGCCGCAGCCTATGAGCGCATGGTCGTCTGGGATCAGCGCTCGGATCCAGCCGGACCGGCGGCGCTTTGCTTCGATGCGGCGGAACTTGGCGAGCCGGATCTGGGACACATCGTCGAGAACCGCGCAGTCCAGGCGGCCCTGCTCGAATGTGCGCGGCAGGCGGGAGTCGTGCTGCTGCAGACGGATTTCGCGAGACTGGAGATGGGCGATGCGGCGGTGACCATCGCGCTTGCCGACGGGCGCGACTATCGCGCGGCGCTCGCAGTCGGCGCCGACGGGTCGGACTCCGTGGTGCGCACCCAGGCTGGCATCGGCGTACGCGGCCGGGGCTACGATCAGCGTGCCGTCGTGACTCACCTGCGGCCTGCAAAGCCTCATGCATCGACCGCCTGGCAGCGCTTCCTCGATACCGGCCCGCTGGCGTTGCTGCCGCTGGCCGACGGACGCGTGTCGCTCGTCTGGACCACGACGCCCGCGCTCGCGCAGGAACTCACCGGCTGCACCGACGAGGAGTTCTCCACCCGTGTCACGGAGGCTTCCGCCGGCATTCTCGGACGGCTCGAATGCACCGCGCCGCGCGCGTCTTTCCCGCTCAGGCTCCTGCAGGCGAACCAGTATGCCGCGCATCGCATCGCGCTCGTCGGCGATGCCGCGCACACGGTGCATCCGCTGGCGGGCCAGGGGATCAATCTCGCATTCCTGGATGTCGCGGCGCTCGTAGACGTGGCCGGCGATGCGCTACAGGCGGGCGACGATCCGGGTGAACGGCGGGCGCTCCGGCGCTATGAGCGCTGGCGCAAGGCCGAGGCGCTGCCCGCAATCGCTCTGCTCGATGGCATCCAGAAGCTGTTCCAGGGCGAGGGCGAGTTGCGGTCGGGGCTGCGCCGTTCCGGCCTCGAACTGGTGCAGGCCGTGCGGCCGCTCAAGCGCATCTTCATGCAGCGCGCGCTCGGAATATCCGGCGAAGTGCCGGCGTCCATCAAGAGCGCAGGTCGACGTCCTTCGTTTCCTTGAGGCCGAAAAAGCCGACGATGCCGCTCATCGCGGCGATCGCGATCGGGTACCACAGGCCGTAATAGACATTGCCCGTCAGCACCACCAGCGCCGCGGCCAGGAACGGCAGGAAACCGCCGAACCAGCCGTTGCCGATGTGATACGGCAGGCTCATGGACGAATAACGGATCCGGCTGGGGAACAGTTCGACGAGGTAGGCCGCGATAGGCCCGTACACCATTGTCACGTAGATCATCAGCACGGTCAGCAGCAGCAGCGTGACGGGATAGTTGATCCGTTCGGGGTCTGCCGTCGCCGGATAACCGGCCGTCGCCAGCGCCTCGCGATAGCCGGCTTCGTCGAACCCCGGCAGGCGCCTGCCGGCGATCGTCGTGACGACTGCGTGACCCGGTTCCGGTTCGAGACTCTGGTAGCTGACGCCGGCCTTGGTCAGGAAATCGCGCGCCCGGTCGCACTCGGTCGCAGGCCTCGCGAATATGCGGAAGCGGCAGTCGTCGCCCGCCACGGTGACGGAGGCGCGCTGCTCGAATTCGGCGAGCGCAGGGTTCACCGACAGTGTCAGCCCCTTGAAAATGGGGATGAAGGTCAGAGCCGCCAGCAGACAGCCTGCGACCATGATCCCCTTGCGGCCGATGCGGTCCGACAGGCGGCCGAAGAAGACGAAGAACGGCGTGCCGATCAGGAGCGCGCCCGCAATCAGCAGATAGGATGTCTGGAACTCGAGTTTCAATGTGTTCTGCAGGAAGAAGAGCGCATAGAACTGGCCCGTGTACCAGACCACGCCCTGGCCCGCCGTGGCGCCCAGGAGCGCGAGCAGCACGATGCGCGCGTTTTGCCACTGGCCGAAGCTCTCGGTCAGCGGCGCACGCGACAGCCGGCCCGCCTCTTTCATCTCGACGAAGATCGGCGACTCCTGCAGCTTCAGCCGGATGTACACCGAGACGCCGAGCAGCACGACCGACAGCAGGAAGGGCACGCGCCAGCCCCAGTCGCGGAACGCTTCTTCGCCGAACCCGAGCCGGCAGGCGAGGATCACGGCGAGCGACAGGAAGAAGCCGAGCGTGGCGGTGGTCTGGATCCAGCTCGTGTAATAGCCGCGCCGGCCCTGCGGCGCATGCTCGGCGACATAGGTCGCCGCACCGCCGTACTCGCCGCCGAGCGCGAGTCCCTGTGCGAGGCGCAGCGTGACCAGCAGGATCGGCGCCCAGATGCCGATCTGCGCGTAAGTTGGCAGCACGCCGACCAGTGCCGTCGCCAGGCCCATCACGACGATCGTGATCAGGAAGGTGTACTTGCGCCCGATCAGGTCGCCGATGCGACCGAATACGAGCGCGCCGATGGGCCGGACCGCAAAGCCGGCACCGAAGGTCGCGAGGCTCGCGAGGAAGGCGGCGGTGTCATTGCCGGGCGGAAAGAAGAGCGCCGAGAAAAACACGGCGAGCGTGCCGTAGAGATAGAAGTCGTACCACTCGAACACGGTGCCGAGGGACGAGGCGAAGATGACGCGGCGATGCGCTGCTGTGACTAAAAGGGGACGCACCCCTTTAGGGGCGATATGCCCTGCGGACGAAGCAACGCCAGCCCCTAAAGGGGTGCGTCCCCTTTTAGTCACAGCAGCGCGTCCGCCTTGGCGGCGCAGATGAAATCGTTGTCGGACAGTCCGCCGATCGCGTGCGTCGAATAGCGGATGCGGCAGGTGTTGTAGCCGATTTCCAGGTCCGGATGATGGTCCTCGACGTTCGCGACATGGGCGAGGGCGTTCACGAAACTCATCGTGCGCCAGAAGTCCGGGAACTTGAGTTCGCGGCGGATTGCCTTGCCGTCCTCGACCAGGCGCCAGTCCGCATGCAGCAGCTGCATCATGCCCGCGGCGGACTTCGCGTCGTGCGGCCGCGCGCCGCCTTCGCAGGGAACGCACCGGCGTTCCTTTAGCGTCTCCATCAGGCCTCCCTGCGCGCAAAGCGGCGCGCGACATAGCGTTCGACCAGCTCCTGGAATTCCTCGGCGATCCGCTCGCCCTTCAGCGTCACGGTTTTCTCGCCGTCCTCGTACACCGGCGCGACCGGGCGTTCGCCCGTGCCCGGCAGGCTGATGCCGATGTTCGCATGCTTGCTTTCGCCCGGTCCGTTGACGACGCAGCCCATCACGGCGACGGTCATGTTCTCCGCGCCCACGAAATCGCGCCGCCAGGCCGGCATGCGCTGGCGCACGTGGTCCTGGATGCGCTGCGCGAGTTCCTGGAAATAGCTGCTGGTCGTGCGCCCGCAACCGGGGCAGGCAACGACCGTTGGCGCGAAGGCGCGCAGGCCGAGGCTCTGCAGGATCTCCTGCGCGACCCGCACTTCCTGCCGGCGGTCGCCGCCGGGGTCGGGCGTCAGCGACACGCGGATCGTGTCGCCGATGCCTTCCTGCAGCAACACCGCGATCGCGGCCGTCGAGGACACGATTCCCTTCGCGCCCATGCCGGCTTCGGTCAGCCCGAGGTGCAGCGGGTAATCGCAGCGCGCGGCGAGGGCGCGGTAGATCGCGATCAGGTCCTGCACGCCGCTGACCTTGCTGCTGATGACGATCGCATCGTGCGGCAGTCCGAGCTCCTCCGCGCGCGCCGCGGAGGCAAGCGCCGAGACCACGGTCGCCTCGCGCAGCACGTCGAGCGCGTCCCGCGGCTCGGGCTGGCGCGAGTTCTCGTCCATCATCCGCGTCAGCAGGTCCTGGTCGAGGCTGCCCCAGTTGACGCCGATGCGCACCGGCTTGCGGTGGCGGCAGGCGGTCTCGATCATCGCGGCGAACTGCGGGTCGCGCTTGCTGCCGCGTCCGACGTTGCCCGGATTGATGCGGTACTTGGCGAGCGCCTCGGCGCAGGCCGGGTGCGCCGCCAGCAGCTTGTGACCGTTGAAGTGGAAGTCTCCGACGATCGGCACGACACAGCCGTCGGCGAGCAGCCGGTCGCGGATATGCGGCACCGCGGACGCCGCCTCATCGGTGTTGACCGTCACGCGGACGATCTCGGATCCTGCTTCCGCGAGTTCGCGGACCTGGCGCGCGGTCGCTTCGACGTCCGCCGTATCGGTGTTGGTCATCGACTGCACGACGACCGGGGCGCCGCCTCCCACCGTGACGGCGCCGATATGTACTGCGACCGAAGCGCGGCGTGCGCCGATCACGGCTTATTCTGGTCCTCGATCCAGTCGTCCATCGTGCTCTCGAGTATCTCGAGCGGAACGGCACCGGTCGCGAGGATCGTATCGTGGAAGGCGCGGATGTCGAAGCGCTCGCCGTGCGCCGCCCTGGCGCGCTCGCGCAGCTCGATGATCTTGAGCTGGCCGATCTTGTAGCCGAGCGCCTGTCCGGGCCAGGCAATGTAGCGGTCGATCTCGTTGATGATGTCGGCCTCGGTCTTTGCCGCATTCGCCATGAAGTAGTCGATCGCCTGCTGCCGTGTCCAGCCCATATGGTGAATGCCGGTGTCGACGACGAGACGCACGGCGCGCCACTGGTCATAGGTGAGCTGGCCAAAGCGCGAGTACGGGTCCTTGTAGAGGCCGAGGTCGTAGCCGAGCCGTTCGGAATACAGCGCCCAGCCTTCGCTGTAGGCCGTGATGCCGCCGAACCGGCGGAACCGGGGCAGGCCGGTCTGTTCCTGGGCGAGCGCGATCTGCAGGTGGTGGCCGGGCGCGGCCTCGTGCGCGGTCAGCACTTCCATTTCGTACTTCGGGCGCACTTCGGGCCGGTAGAGGTTCACGTAGTAGTAGCCGGGACGCGTGCCGTCGACGGATGGGCCGCTGTAGTACGCGGTCGTCGTGTTGGGCGCGCTGGTGTCCGGTATCGGACGCAGCCCGAACGGCGTGCGGTACAGCTTGCCGAAGAGCCGCGGCAACTCCGGGTCGATCACCTTCGTGATGAAGGCGTAGGCGCGAAACAGCTCCTCCGGCGTCTTGTAGTAGAACTTCGGATCGGTGCGCAGGTGCTCGAAGAACGCGGTCAGCTCGCCCTTGAATCCGACCTCGGTCATGACCGCCCGCATTTCGGCCCGGTTGCGCGCGACTTCCGCGAGGCCGATCTCGTGGATCTGCTCGGGCGTCAGCGAGGTGGTCGTGTGGTAGCGCGCGCGGTTCGCATAGAAGGCGCGGCCGTCCGGCGTGTCCCAGATGCCGACCGTCTCGCGGCAGGCCGGCAGGTACGCATGGCCGAACACGGTTGCAAACTGCCGGTACGCCGGGATCACCGATTCGGCGATCACCTTCCGGGCCGCGGCGGCCAGGCGTTCACGTTCGGCCTGCGGGATCGCATCGGGCCAGGTCCGGAAGCGCCCGAAGTACGGGCTGTCCTCCGGCCGGTCCACGACCTGCATCGCGAGCTGTGGCACGACGCGATCCATGATGACCCGCGGCTGCGTGTGCTTCTCGGCGGCCGCGCGTCGCAGCTGTTCGCCGTACTGTTCCAGGTAGGCTGGCAGCGCCGCCATGCGCCGCAGCCAGGTTTCGTAATGCGCCACCGTCTCGAACGGCATCAACTCGGCTGTCTCGTTCAGCGACTGCGGTCCTTCGCGTGCGCGGATCTCATAGTACTCCGCGTGGAATTTCGCGGCGGCGACCCGGTCTTCGTACTCGTAGCGGAACAGGTCGTAGTTGAGCTGCTCCTCCGGCGCCAGGCTGTCGCGCGGAATCCGGGCGAGCTCTTCGAGAATCTTCGCGTCGGCGGCATTGCGCGCTGCCTGGGCCGCGGCTGAGATGTCGGGCCAACGATCGTTGTAGCGGGTGTCGCCACGGTAGGTCGCGAGCAGTGGATTGTCCGCCATGTCGCGCTCCCATTCGCGGTCGAACAGGGCATGCAGGTCGGCAGCGGCGTCCGCTGCCGCCGGTGCGGGCGCGAACGGCACGGCGCAGCAAAGCAGGACGGAAAGCAGGAAGGTTCGGACCATGGCCGGATCTCCGAAGCCGGGAACGGGCAGGCGACTATACCCTGTGCAGATGGGCGCTTTCCGCTAGAATCCACGCGCGGCGCCGAAGGCGGAACCCGCCGGCCATGGGAACCGCCGATATGGGACGACGGACACCGCTATACGAACAGCACCTCGCCGATGGCGCGCGCCTGGTCGATTTCGGCGGCTGGGACATGCCGGTCGGCTATGGCTCGCAGATCGAGGAGCACCATGCCGTGCGGCGCGACGCGGGCATGTTCGACGTGTCCCATATGTGCACGGTGGATCTGCGCGGCGCCGGCGTACGTCCACTCCTGCTGCGCCTGCTCGCGAACGACGTCGGCCGGCTGACCGAGCCCGGCAAAGCGCTGTACAGCTGCATGCTGCACGCCGACGGCGGCATCATCGACGACCTGATCGCCTACCACATGGACGAGCGCTGGTTCCGGCTCGTCGTCAATGCCGGCACGGCCGAGAAAGACCTCGCGTGGATCCGGGAGCATGCGAAACTGGTCGGTGTCGCGGTCGTCCCGCGCCGCGATCTCGCGATGATCGCGGTGCAGGGGCCCGGAGCGCGCAAGAAATCGGCGCCCATGCTGCCTGAGGACTGCCGGCCGATGGCCGGAAAGCTCGGCCGGTTCTACGGCGCCGCCTGCGACGAGTGGTTCGTCGCACGCACCGGATATACAGGCGAGGACGGCTACGAAATCACGATGCCCGCCGAGGAAGCAGTCGCCGCGTGGCAGGCGCTGCAGTCAGCCGGCGTGCGTCCCTGCGGCCTCGGCGCGCGCGACACGCTGCGGCTCGAGGCCGGCCTGAACCTTTACGGCAATGACATGGACGAATCGGTGTCGCCCCTTGTATCGGGTCTGGCCTGGACCGTCGCGCTCGATGGCAACCGCGATTTCATCGGCAAGCCGGCACTCGTCGCCGAACGTGAGGCGGGACCGCAACGAAAGCTCGTCGGTCTCGTGCTCGAGGAGCGCGGCGTGCTGCGCTCGCACCAGGCGGTGCACACCGGGGCCGGAACCGGTGAAGTGACGAGCGGCACGTTTTCGCCGACCCTCGAGCGCTCGGTCGGATTCGCGCGCGTGCCCGCCGCGGCTGAAGGGCGCGTCGAGGTAGACATCCGCGGCAAGCGCCAGGGCGCGCGCATCGTGAAGCCGCCATTCGTGCGGAACGGCAAGAGCCTGATCGAAACCTGACGGGAGACCCGCATGAGCGACATTCCAGACGACCTGCGATACACGAAGAGCCATGAGTGGGTGCGAACGCTGCCCGACGGCACAATCGAGATCGGCATCACGGATCACGCGCAGCAGTCGCTCGGCGACCTCGTGTTCGTCGAGGTGCCGGAAGCGGGACGCGTGCTGGCGGCCGGCGACGGCTGCGCGGTCGTGGAATCGGTGAAGGCCGCGTCCGACGTCTACAGCCCGCTCGGTGGCGAGGTGATCGCCGGCAATGCGCAGCTCGCGTCGCAGCCCGAGCTGATCAACCAGGATCCCTACGGCCAGGGCTGGATCCTGCGGATGAAGCCGTCCGGCCGCGCGGCCGACGTGCCGCTGGACGCGGCCGGCTATGCCGCCGAGATCGCTACCGGCAGCTGACGTGCCCTATATTCCGCATACGGCCGAAGACGTGCGCGCGATGCTCGACCGCATCGGCGTCGATGCCATCGATTCGCTGTTCGACGAGATTCCGCCGGCACTGCGCGTCGAGGAACTGGCCGGCGTGCCCGCTGCGCTCACCGAGATGGAGGTGTCGCGCCTGGCGGCCGGACGCGCGGACCAGGATGGCCGGCGCCTCAACTTCATCGGTGCCGGCGCCTACGAGCACCACATCCCGGCGCCCGTCTGGGCGCTTGCGACGCGCGGCGAAATCTACAGCGCATACACGCCCTATCAGGCCGAGGCGAGCCAGGGCACCTTGCAGATGATGTACGAGTTCCAGTCGATGATCGCCGGCCTCACCGCGATGGACGTATCGAATGCGTCGCTCTACGACGGGGCCTCGGCGCTCGCCGAAGCCTGCCTGATGGCGGTGCGCGCGCATCGCCGCTCGAAGTCCGCGCGCATCCTGATGCCGACTACCGTGAACCCGGTGTGGCGGCGCGTGGCCGGCGTGATCACGGAAGGGCAGGAGCTCGCGCTCGATACTGTGCCCTACGATCCGGCGCGCGGCGTGATCGACGCGGCGGCGCTCGAGCGCTTCCAGGGCCAGGACATTACCGCGATCGTGATCCAGCAGCCGAATTATTTCGGGCAGCTCGAAGACGCCGAGGCGCTGACGCGCTTCGCGCGCGCGAACGGCGCGCTCGTGATCGCGGCGGTCAACCCGGTTTCGCTTGCGCTGCTGACACCGCCGGGCGAGTGGGGGGAAGGCGGCGCCGACATCGCCTGCGGCGATGCGCAGCCATTCGGCGTGCCGCTGTCGTCCGGCGGGCCTTACGTCGGCTTCATGGCCTGCCGCATGGAGCACGTCCGGCAGATGCCGGGGCGCATCGCGGGGCGCACGGTCGACGGGGACGGAAAGAACGGCTACACACTCACTTTGCAGGCGCGCGAACAGCACATCCGCCGCGGCAAGGCGACGTCGAACATCTGCACCAACCAGGGCCTGCTGATGACCGCGGCGACAATTCACCTGGCGTTGCTCGGCCCCGTGGGTCTCGAACGCGTCGCCAGCCTCTGCGCCGCGCGCACGCGCGAGCTCGTTGCGAGCCTGACGGCGCTTCCCGGCGTACGCGCCGCATTTACGGGGCCCCGGTTTCACGAGGCGGTGCTGCGATTTGAGCGCCCCGTCGCGCCGCTGCTCGAGGCGCTCGCCGAGGAAGGCATCGTCGGCGGCCATGACCTGTCGCGCGACTACCCGGAACTCGGGCATGGGCTCCTCGTCTGCGCGACCGAGACGCGCACGCCGGCGGACATCGAACTCTACGCCCGCACGCTTGCCCGCCTGACATGAAGAAAACCGAACCGCTCATATTCGAGCTGTCGCAAGCGGGGCGCGGCGCGACCGCGCAATACCCGGCCCCCGCCGAAAGCGGCATTCCCGAGTCATTCCGCCGCCGCCGGCGGCCGCCACTGCCGGAAGTCTCCGAGCTTCAGGCCGTGCGCCATTACACGCGGCTGTCGCAGCTCAACTTCGGCATCGACACGCATTTCTACCCGCTCGGCTCCTGCACGATGAAATACAACCCGCGGGTATGCAATTCGCTCGCGATGCTGCCGGGCTTCCTCGGCCGGCATCCGCTGGCGCCCGACGCCACGGGCCAGGGCATGCTGGGCTGTCTGTTCGAGTTGCAGGAGATGCTGCGCCACGTGACCGGCATGGCCGGCGTCTCGCTGACGCCAATGGCGGGCGCGCAGGGCGAGTTCGCCGGTGTCGCGATGATCCGCGCCTATCACCGCGCGCGCGGCGACACGGCGCGGAATGAAATCATCGTCCCGGACGCCGCCCACGGCACGAATCCGGCGACCGCGACGATGTGCGGCATGAAAGTCCGCGAGATCGCGTCGCTGCCGGATGGCGACGTGGACCTTGACGCGCTCGATGCGGTGCTTTCGCCCGCGACCGCCGGCATCATGCTGACCAATCCGAGCACGCTCGGCGTGTTCGAACGGCGCATCGTCAAGATCGCGAAGAAAGTCCACGCCGCCGGCGGCCTGCTGTACTACGACGGCGCGAACCTCAATGCGATCCTCGGCAAGGTGCGGCCGGGCGACATGGGCTTCGACGTCATCCACATGAACCTGCACAAGACCTTTTCGACGCCGCACGGCGGCGGCGGCCCGGGCTCCGGCGCGGTCGGCGTCGGCAAGCGGCTGCTGCCGTACCGGCCGGTGCCGGTCGTCGGGCAGGACGGCGACCACTACCGGTGGCTCGACGAACGCGACCTGCCGGAGTCGATCGGCCGGCTGTCCGGTTTCATGGGCAATACCGGCGTACTGCTGCGGGCGTGGGCATACATGCGCATCCTCGGCGCCGCCGGCATGCGCCGGGTCGCGGAATACTCGACGCTGAATGCCAATTACCTGCTCGCCCGGCTGACCGAGGCGGGATTTGACGCCGCCTATCCGGGGCGCCGCGCGAGCCACGAATTCATCGTCACGCTGAAGCGCATGGCGCGCGAGACGGGCGTGACGGCGATGGACTTCGCCAAGCGCCTGCTCGACCATGGTTACCACGCGCCGACCACGTATTTTCCGCTGCTGGTGCCAGAATGCCTGCTGATCGAGCCGACCGAGACCGAGACCCGCGAAGAACTGGACGGATTCGTGGATGCGCTCGCCGCGATCCGCCGCGAGGCGGCCAGCGACGCGGCGACCGTCAAGACGGCGCCGCACACGATGCCGGTGCGGCGCCTCGACGACGTGCGCGCGGCGCGGCAACTCGACGTGGCCTGGAAGCCGGCCAGCGCGTGAAAGAACGGCCAGACAAGCGGCAGGGAGCGGCGCGATTTGCGCGCGCATTCGGCAGCACCTGGCGCGGACTCCGCACCGCGTGGCGCGACGAAGCGGCATTCCGGCAGGAATGCGCGCTGGCCGCCGTGATCGTGCCGCTCGGGCTGTGGCTTGGTGACAATGGCATCGAGCGGGCGCTGCTGGCCGGCCCGATGTTCCTCGTGCTCTCGGTCGAGCTCGTGAACAGCGCGCTGGAGGCGACGGTGGACCGCATCGGTCTGGAACGCCATCCGCTGTCCGGCATCGCCAAGGAACTCGGATCGGCGGCGGTATTCGTCGCATTCGTGCTGCTGGCGGTCAACTGGCTGCTGGTGCTCGCATGACCGCGCTGATCTGCGGATCGCTCGCTTACGATACGGTCATGGTCTATCCGGGCCGCTTCCGCGACCAGATCCTGCCGGACAAGATCCACCTGCTGAACGTGTCGTTCATGGTGCCGACGCTCAGGCGGTATTTCGGCGGCTGCGCCGGCAACATCGCATTCAACCTGACGCTGCTCGAATGCGACGGCACGGCGATGGGGGCGGTCGGCCACGATTTCGGCCCCTATCGCGACTGGATGGTTGCGAACGGAATGTCGCTCCGGCACGTGCGCGTGATCGAGGACGAGTTCACGGCGCAGGCCTACATCACCACCGACCTCGACGCAAACCAGCTCACGGCATTCCATCCGGGCGCGATGAATCATTCCTGGCGGCTCGACGTGCCGCGGGACGGCAGCATCACGATCGGCGTGCTCGCCCCCGACGGTCGCGACGGAATGATCGCGCACGCAGAGCAGTTCTCGGAGGCCGGCATCCCGTTCGTGTTCGACCCGGGCCAGGCGATGACGTTGTTCGACGGACCCGAACTGGCTGCCTTAGTTGAACGCGCAGCCTGGGTGACGGTCAATGACTACGAGGCGGAGCTTTTGCAGGAACGGACCGGGCTGTCGACCGAGGCGCTGGCGGAACGCGTCAAAGGATATGTCGTGACGCGCGGCGCACTCGGGTCCGTCGTTCATGCGAGCGGAAAACGGTACGAGATTCCGGTCGTACGCGCGGCGCAGGTGGTCGATCCGACCGGCTGCGGCGACGCCTATCGCGCGGGCCTGCTGTTCGGCCTGATGCGCGGGGTCGACTGGCAGACCACCGGACGCGTCGCCTCGCTGATGGGCGCGATCAAGATCGCGAGCGTCGGCACCCAGTACCACCGTTTCACGCTCGACGAATTCAGGGACCGATTCCATGAAGCATTCCGCTACCGGCTTGACTGATCGCGCCGGCGTGCTGCCCGCCGCATTCCTCTTCGCCCTGCTTCCCGTCGCGGCGGCGGGTCAGGTGGAGGCCGAGACGACGCCCGCCTGGTCACGCACGCTCGAGCGCATATCGTCCGGGGTAGTCGCGATCCAGATCGACGCCACGCGCGCTTTCGACACGGACTGGAACACGTCCTCGCAGGCGACCGGGTTCGTCGTCGACGCCAAGCGCGGGTTGATCCTGACGAACCGGCACGTGGTGACGCCGGGCCCGGTGACCGCGGTCGCCACCTTCATCAACCGCGAAGAAGTGGAACTGCAGCCGATCTACCGGGATCCGGTTCATGACTTCGGGTTCTATCGCTACGACCCGTCGAAGCTGCGCTTCATCACGCCGGCGCAGCTGCCATTGCACCCGGCGGGCGCGCAGGTCGGCGTCGAGATCCGCGTCATCGGCAACGATGCCGGCGAACAGCTGTCGATCCTCGCGGGCACGCTTGCGCGGCTCGATCGCCAGGCGCCGGAATATGGCATCGGCAAGTACAACGACTTCAACACGTTCTACTACCAGGCCGCCTCCGGCACGTCGGGTGGTTCCTCCGGCTCGCCGGTCGTGGACATCCAGGGCCGCGTGCTCGCGCTGAATGCAGGCGGTTCCACCGGCGCTGCGTCGAGTTTCTACCTGCCGCTGCCGCGCATCGTGCGCGCGCTCAAGCTGCTGCAGGACGGCGAACCCGTCAGTCGCGGCACGCTGCAGGCCGTGTTCAGCTATACGCCCTACGACGAATTGCGCCGGCTCGGCCTGCCGGCGGGCGCCGAAGCCGCCGCGCGCCGCTTTGCGCCGTCGCGTACCGGCATGCTGGTCGTCGACGAAGTGCAGCCGGGCGCTGCAGCCTACGGCCAGCTCGCGGTCGGCGACATCCTCGTGTCTCTCGACGGGCAGCCGATCGCCGACTTCGAGACGCTCGACGCGCGGCTCGACGACAAGGTGGGTGGGCAAGTGGAGCTCGCGGTCGTGCGCGGCGGCGAAACACGGCAGATCCGGTTGCCGGTCCAGGACCTGCGCGAGATCACGCCGGAAGAGTATGTCGAAATCGGCGACGGTGTTCTCCATACGCTCTCCTGGCAGATGGCGCGGCACATGAACGTGCCGATCACGGGCGTCTATGTCGCGAATCCGGGCTATATCTTTGGCACCGCTGCGATTCCTCGCGGTGCGGTCCTGACCGAGCTCGCGGGGCGTCCGCTGGACGATCTCGCCGATGCGCGCGAAGTCATTGCGACACTCGGCCACCGTCAGCGTGTGACCGTGCGCTACTTCACGCCCGAAGAGACGCGCAAGCCGCAGCTCAAGACGGTCCGGATCGACCGCGCATGGTTCCCGGTCAGGCATTGCGTACGCGACGACCGGCTCGGCCAGTGGCCTTGCGAACCGATTGCGGCCGGGCCCGATGCGCCGCCACCCAAGCCGGGCACGACCCGCTTCGCACGCACCGGCGACCGTCTCGTCGACACCATCGCGCCGTCCCTGGTGCTGGTCGAATTCAACATGCCATATCCGGTGTCCGGCGTGACCGAGCGCAACTATCACGGCACCGGCGTCGTGCTGGATGCGGTGCGCGGGCTCGTTGCGGTCGACCGCAACACGGTGCCGGTCGCCATCGGCAACGTGCGCATGACTTTCGCCGGCACCATCGAAGTGGACGGCATGGTCGAATACGTGCACCCGCTGCACAACCTCGCGATCGTGCGTTACAACCCGCGACATCTCGGCGACACGCCGGTGCAGGCCGTCCGATTCGCGGATCGCGTGCCGGTCACGGGCGAGGAAGTGCAGGTCGTCGGGCTGCACGCCGATAACCGCGTCGTCTCCCAGCAGGCGACCATCGCCTCGATGGGGCCTGCGACCTTCCCGTTGTCGCGTACGCTGCAGTTTCGCGACTCGAATCTGGAGGTGGTCCGGCTGGTCGGCGGCCCGTCGGATTTCGACGGCGTGATCGTCGACCGCCGCGGCGAAGTGCTCGCGCTCTGGTCGAGTTTTGCCTATGAGGCCGGCCGGCAGCTGGAGCAGCGGAACCTGGGCGTGCCTGCCGGCATGGTCCAGGAGATGCTCGACTACGCCCGCGACGGCCGGACGCTGTATTCCGCCGAAGCGGAGTTCGAACTGTTGTCGCTCGCCCAGGCGCGGCGTCTCGGGCTCGACGACCAGTGGATCGAGCGCCTGTCGGCACATAATCCGCAGCGCCGCCAGGTATTGACGATCGAGCGACTGGTCGCCGGCTCGCCGGCGGCCGGCGTGCTCGTGCCCGGCGATCTGCTGCTCGCGGTCGACGGCCAGGTCGTCAACAGCTTCGCAGACCTCGGTGCGGCCGTGCGCGCGCCGCAGGTCGCGCTCACGCTGTGGCGTTCCGGCGCCGAAGTGACGGTGCCGGTCAAGACCGTTGAATTGTCGGGTCGCGACATCGATCGGGTGCTGATCTGGGCTGGTGCAACGCTGCAGGAGCCGCACCGCGCGATGGCCGTGCAGCGCGGCATCAAGCCGGAAGGCGTGTTTATCGCGTTCTTCATGTACGGCTCGCCGGCCTCGCGCTACAAGTTGTGGGCGGGGCGGCGTATTACTGAGGTCGACGGCGTCCCGGTGCCTGATCTCGACGCGTTCATCCGCGCCGTGTCGGGGCGGCCGGACCGTTCGTCGATCCGGCTGAAGACGGTGAGCTGGAATGACTCGGTCGACGTCATCACCCTGCGTCTCGACCGCCATTACTGGCCGGCCTATGAACTGCGCCGCACGGATGACGGCTGGCAGCGCGTACCGCTGGAGTGATACCGCGGGCTGACCAGATCGAAAAAGCCGCCGCGCTCCTCACTGCGGGCGAGCTCGTCGCGTTTCCGACCGAGACCGTCTACGGTCTCGGCGGCGACGCCGGAAATCCCTCTGCGGTCGCGCGCATCTTTGCGGCGAAAGGCCGGCCGGCCAGCCATCCGCTGATCGTGCACGTGAGCAATCTGGCCGCCGCGCGCCGCTGGGCAGCCGAGTTTCCCGATTCCGCGGCGCGTCTGGCGGAGGCTTTCTGGCCCGGACCGCTGACGCTCGTGGTGCCGAAATCGGATCATGTCCTTTCCGAGGTCACGGGCGGACAGCCGACCGTCGCCTTGCGGGCACCCGCGCATCCGGTTGCGCGGGCCCTGCTGGCGGCCTTCGGTCGCGGCATCGCGGCGCCGTCCGCCAACCGTTACGGGCGCATCAGCCCGACTCGCGCGGACGATGTGCGCGAGGAACTCGGCGATCGGGTCGCAATGGTGCTGGACGGCGGTGACTGCGAAGTCGGGCTCGAGTCGACCATCGTCGCCTGCCTCGACGGCCGGGTGACGCTCCTGCGTCCTGGCGCGGTTTCGCGCATGCAGATTGCGGACGTGGTCGGCGTCGTGTCGGATGCGGATGCGACCGCACCGCGCGCGCCGGGCAACGCACGCGCGCATTACGCGCCGCAGACGCCGCTAACCATCGTCGACGGCGCGGATCTGAATGCGCGGATCGAACGTGCGCTGCGGCGCGGCGAACGCGTGGCCGTGCTGACGCATGCCGTGGCGCCGGTCGCGCCCGAGCGCATTACCTGGCGTCCGTTGCCGGCAGAGCCTTCACGTTATGGGCATGCCCTGTATGCGACGCTGCGCGCCCTCGATCGCGCGGGCGCGGCGCGGATTCTCGTCGAAGCCGTGCCGGCGACCGAATCGTGGGAGGCCATTGCGGACCGGCTGCGGCGCGCGGCCGGGGCCGGCGCCGATGCCGGACTGACGGACGCCACCTGATCAGCGGACGCGGACGGTCTCGGTCAGCAGCGCGTTGATCTCCTCCAGACTCTGGCGGTCGAGCGTGCCCGCCGCGAGCTGCAGGCGCAGCACGTTCAGCAGGTAGTCGTAGCGGCTGCGCGCGTAATTGGTCTGCGCCTCGAACAGCCTGCGCCGGGCTTCCAGCACGTCGACGGAGGTGCGCGTGCCAACCTCGTAGCCCGCTTCCGTCGCCTGCAATGCGGTCATCGCGGACTCGACCGCCTGGCGCAGCGACTGGACGCGTGCGACTTCGGAGTTGACGCCGAGGTACGCGTCCCGGGCCTCGCGTTCGGTCTCGCGGGCGGTGCGCTCGAGTCGTTCGCGCGCGGCGATGTTCAGGAACTGCGCCTGACGGACCCGCGAACGCGTTGCGCCGCCGGAGAATATCGGCACGGTCACCTGCAGGGATACGACGGTATCATCCGAATCGCTGTCGATGTCACCGGCGCTGGATCCGCTAATGGTCGCCTCCGAGTCGAAGTGCGATCGTGAAACGACGACGTCCAGGCTCGGGAAGTGCCCGCCGCGTTCGAAGCCGATGTCCGCGCGCGTGATGTCCGCGGCGAGCCTGCTCGAAATCAACCGGGCATTCTGCTGCATCGCAAGCTGGACCCAGTCCTCCGGGCTGGCGGGATTCGGTCCCGTGAGCGGCATGTCCGCACCGGGCTTTTCCAGCACATCGAATGTCTCGCCCGTCAGTTCCCGCAGGCGTTCCTGCGCCGTTGCCAGATTGCGCTTGGCCTGGATCAGCGCGGCGGTCGCGGAGTCGAATGCCGCCTTGGCTTCCTGCACGTCGGTGACCGCGATGAGGCCGACCTCGAAGCGCTTGTCGGACTGCTCGAGCTGGCGCCCGATCGCATCGTGCGCCGCGACCGCGGCTTCCAGCGTGTCCTGGGCGGCCAGCACGTTGAAGTAAGCTTCCGAAGTGCGCAGGATCAGGTCCTGCTGCGCGGCGGAGTAATCGGCCTCGGCCTGCGCGGTCTGCGCGCTCGCGCGCCGCAGCGTCGCCCAATTCTGCCAGCGGAAGATGTTCTGCCGCAGCGTCACGTCCCAGGCCGAGCTGTTGCCGTCGGAATCGCGCAGTTCCGGAGTCGGCGGATTGCCCGGCTGGACGAAGGCGCCGGAGCTGTCCCGTTCTTCGTCGTTGTAGCGGCCGCTCGCGGCGATCTGCGGCAGCAGCGCAGCGATCGCCTGCGGCCGGGATTCACGTGCGGCAAGCCGGTTGGCATCGGCTTCGCGGATCAGCGGGTCACTCGTGAGTGCGCGCTCGTAAACGTCGCGCAGGTCGGCCGCGCCGGCATTGACGGCGGTCAGGCTCGCGGCCAGCAGGATCGTCCGGACAAAAAATCGGGTGTTCATTCAGGGACATTCCTTCGCACGGGGAGGGCAGGCAGGACAACTACTGTGTTAGTAGTGTATATCACTAACTTACCCTCAACAATAGGCACAAAACCTGTGGTCAAAGTGGGAACATGAGATTCTTTCAGTCATGAAAACAAGTCGCTGGTGGTCGGTTGATCGTCAATCCGCTGCGACTCAAAAGCGGAAGCGAGGCGCTTCGGCCGCATGCAGCAGCGGTTCGATGGAGGTCTCGAACGGCGTTTCACGCAACCAGGCGTTCTCGGCAGTCCGGGTAATCAACCGGGCTTCCATGGCCGGCGGCATGCCGATCACGATGAACAGCCGCCCGCCGACCGAGAGGGCACGCTCGAAGCGCAGATCGTCCAGTGGCAGCGAGCCGGTAACGGCGATGACTTCGTAGCCGCCGCCAAAATCGTGCGCGAAGGCATCCGCGACCGTGACAGTCACGCGCGACAGGCCGAGCGTGGCGAAGCTCGCCTGCGCGCCGGCAGCCAGATCGTCGAATATTTCGATGCTTTCGACGTCGCCGGCGAGTTGCGCGAGGCAGGCGGCGAAGAATCCGGTGCCGGTGCCGATTTCCAGAACGCGTTCGCCGCGCTTCGGCGCAAGCGCCTGCAGCATGCGGCCTTCGACCGCTGGTTTCAGCATGCATTGGCCATGCCCGATCGGAATCGCAGCATCCGCGAAGGCGACGCCGCGATAGGCTTCCGGGACGAAATGCTCGCGGGGAACCGCCGCGAGGGCGTCGAGCACGCGCGTCTCGAGCACATCCCAGGTGCGCACCTGCTGTTCGATCATCTGCCGCCTGGCGGCTTCAAGTCTGGTGTTCATCGCCATTATGGTGAATCGCCGGGGGCCGCAGTACAAGCGTGGGATATGCTGCCAAAGTCTGCGCAGCGGAATGAATTAAACGGCACCGCGGGTACACGACGGAGCCGACGAAGGGGATGACCGGCCGCATGACGGTCACAGTGATCGCCGCAGTGGCGTTCGCGATTGTCGCTGCCTCGTTCGCCGCGTATTTCCTGATACAGCGAAAGAGGCTGCGACGGCTCGTGGGCGAATCCGGAACTGCGCAGGAAGCGCGGGGCGGCGCAGCCGTGCCCGCCGACGGCACACGCGCGATGCTGTCCGCCATGCGCGAAGCGGCGTTGCTGCACGGCGAGCACATCGAGGCCGTCAACGAAGCCTTTGCAAAGCTCGTCGGCATTCCCGCGCCCGAGCTCGTGGGACGCAGCCTTGCCGATCTGGTATCTCCCGAGTACGCGGGCCTGGCAACGGTCTCGGTCGCGCGGGCGCTGGCGGGCGAGGCGGGTCCTGCACTGGTCGAAGTCGAGATCGCCGACGCGCACGGCCAGGTGACGCGGCTCGAACTCACGGCAAGCGCGCTGGATGCGGGCGGCGCCCGGCGAATTCTGTTCACTGCCGAGGAGATGCTGCCGCGCCGCGAGATCGAGGACATGGGCGCGCCGGCCGAGCGTTCCCAGCTCGCGCTCGATTCGCTTGGCGAAGGATTGTTGACGACGGATGCGCATGGGGTCGTCGACTACCTTAACCGTTCGGCGGAGATGCTGACCGGAATCCGCCGGGAGGATGCGATCGGACGGGCGTTTAACGCGCTGATCGGATTCGTCGACGAGCACGAGCGCAGGCCGCTGCCCGACCCCGTGGAGCAGTGCCTCGCATCCGGCAGCCGCGTCAATCTGGGCCGCCGGGCGCTGCTGATAGCGCGCACCAGCGGCAACGAACTGGGCATCGAGGCGACGGCATCGCCGATCCGCGATGCGCAGGGCAACATCGCCGGTGCCGCGGTGATGCTGCACGATGTCAGCGAGCTCCGGGGCCTGACGCAGCAGATGTCGTATCAGGCGAGTCATGATGCGCTGACCGGGCTCGTGAACCGCCGCGAGTTCGAGCGCCAGCTGCAGAAGGCGATCGAAATAGCGCGGGGCGGCCGCCAGGGGCACGTGATGTGCTATCTGGACCTCGACCGGTTCAAGGCGGTGAACGACACGAGCGGACACCTGGCGGGCGACAACATGCTGCGCGAGGTCGCTGCGCTGATCCGGGAAGCGGTGCGCGATTCGGACACCGTCGGACGGCTCGGCGGCGACGAATTCGGCGTGCTGCTGGTCGGCTGCCCGCTTGAAAAGGCGCGGCAGATTGCCGATGACATATGGCGCGCGATCGGCGAGTACCGCTTCGTCTGGAAGGACCGCATTTTCAGCGTCGGCGTCAGCATCGGTATCGTGGAACTGACGGGCGAGAGCAACTCGCTCGAAGAGATCATGAACGCCGCCGACTCCGCCTGCTATGTCGCGAAGAAGCAGGGCGACAGCCACGTGCATGTGTATTCGTCACACGACGAGGCGGTCGCGCGCAGCCGCGGCGAGATCCAGTGGCTGCAGCGACTGCAGGCGGCGCTGCGCGACGGCTTCTTCGAGCTTTACGTGCAGCCGATCGAACATACGCAGCCGGGCGGGCAGGGCGGGCCGGCGATGGAGGTATTCGTGCGCCTGCATGATAACGGACAGCCCGTCTCGCCGGCCGAGTTCTTCCCTGCGGCCGAGCGCTACCGGCTGATGTCCCTCATTGACCGCTGGGTGCTGGGATCGGCGCTGGCCGCCTTCGCGGCAGGGGCCATCCGGATTCCGGCCGGGCGCAGCCTGTCGATCAACGTGTCGGGCCAGACGCTGGCGGATCCGACATTCCTGGAATTCGTCGTGGATGAACTCGACCGCACCGGCGTGCAGCCGCAGCAGATCTGCTTCGAGGTCGCAGAAACCTCGGTCATCGGCAATCTCGAGCAGGCGCGCCGCTTCATCGACGTGCTGCACGGCATGGGCTGCCACTTCGCGCTCGACGACTTCGGCACCGACCTCGGCGGTTTCGCGAACCTGAAGCACCTGCCCATGGATTACCTGAAGATCGGCGGGACGTTCACGCGCGACCTGGGCCGCGACTCGGTGAATCAGGCAATGGTGAGCGCGGTTGTCGGCATGGCGCGCACGCTCAACTTCCGCCTCGTCGCGGAGCAGATCGAGGATCTCGCCGGGCTCGAGGCCGCGCGCGCGATGGGCATCGATTTCGTGCAGGGTCACGCGATCGGCCGTCCGCGGCCGCTGGCGCCGGCGGCATGACGATGACAGAATCCGGCGATCCGCCGCAAGGCGGGCCAGAACAATCAGGGGAGGCGCGGGGTCATGAACGAAACCGTTACCAAGGCGCCGGACATGTCGCTGGTGAAGCCGGCATGGATCCTGCTGATCGTCGGCTGGGTCATCATCCTGCTGCCGATACCGTTCACGGGCTGGCTCGGGTGGCTGATCGCAGGGGTCGGCGGCGCGGTGCTCGCAATCATTAACCTGGTCCGCGGCGTCGTCGGAATCGGCATCGCGCAACTCGTCTGCGCCATCGTCGGAACCTGGATCATCTGGTGGATCGGCCTGATGATCTTCGGCGCCTCGCTGGTCGGGGTGCTCAATACCGTCAATTGATGCCTTTTCCGGTGAGCTGCCAGCGGATCATGGACACCGGGATCATGCCCGCGCCGTTCACGTCGTCGAAATACTGCTTAAGCGTGAATCGGTCCCCCTGCTCGTGCGCGAGTTCGCGCATCAGATCCTCGAGCAGGTACTTGCCGGTGACATAGCTCGTGCCGTAACCGGGCTGGCGCAGGTATAGCTGCTGCTCGAAACCGAGCAGATCGAGATCGGGCCGCATCCAGCCGCGTGGCGTCCATTCCACCTGGAATGCCTTTGCCTGCTGCAGGTCGAACTCATTCGCATGGGCATACAGCGACGCCAGGCCGCGCGCCGCCCGTTGCGCGAGCATGATCCAGACGATTTCGCGGGTGCGCGGCGAATCGTCGAACAGGCCGGCGTGGAGCATGAACTCCTCCATCGCGGTCGCCATGCCTTCGGCGCGGCTGTCCCAGATGTTGTAGAGCAGCGCGCCGCGCCGGATCGGGCTCGGATGCGGCTCGTCGCGCATGCGCGCCAGGTCCCACCAGTGGTAGAAGTGCGTGTACAGCGTCAGCGGCTCATAGTGCGTCGCGATCGCAAAAAAATTGCGCGTCTCGAGCGGCACGAACTCGCCCATCTGCGCGCGCAGCGCCGGGTCCATGTTGTCGCGCATCGGATAGAGATCACGCTTGCGGAGGAATTCGATGAAGCGCGTGACCGCGTCATTCGCGCGCTCTTCGTATTCTTCCGGAGTTCCGATCACCGGCAGCGGCGGCAAGCCCTGGTTGCGCGCTTCCTCGAGCTTCAGCGCGGCATGGCTGCGCGCGAGCTCGCGCTTCAGCAGGTCCACTTCCTCCTCCCAGGTCATCGGCACCAGGTGCACGTTCTGCAGGCTCCAGGTGTAATGCTCCTTACCGATGCCGGAGGGGCCCGTTTTCGATGGCGCCTGGCTGTCGAGCCAGGCGACGAAACGCACCGTCGCCTCGCGCGCCGCGCGGATTGCATCCTGGAGCGCCTTGCCGCTGCCCGCCGTCCTTTTCGCGAGCGCGTCCAGCGAGTCGATCTGATTGCGCATCGTGCCCGCGCCCGTGATCCAGAGGTCCCGCGCATTGCCGGTGAGATTGCCTTCGGCCTGCGCGAGCAGCGGCGGGATGATCGCGAGTTCGATCGCGAGCTTCGCGGCGGCCGCCCTGGACAGCGGGAGCTCGTAGGTCCACACCTCGATGATGCCGTGGTGTTCGGATCCTTCATGCGCCGGCGTGTCGCTCTGGTCGTTCCAGACGGACTGGTAGAAGGCGGGATCGCGCGCCCAGGGCTGCAGCACGCGGATATAGAAATCGAGCCCATTCATCTCCGCGCGCAGCAATTCCAGATCGATGCGCTGCTCGACCGGCCAGCCATCGGTGCCGATTGCTGCGAGACGCTCGCGCCAGGCGCCGAGTTCCCGGTGGCGGCGCGCGAAAGTCGCCGCCGTATAGTCGGGCGCGCCATCGACGAATGGCGGCCGCTCAAATGTTCGCCAGTCGCTAAACAGTTGCAGCAGCTGGTCATAGCCTGTGGTCACCGGCGTGTCTCCCGCGTGAACCGGTCCTGCGATTGCTGTCAGGGTGGCGAGGGAAAGTGCAAACCGGCGGAAAGCTGAAAGCTTATTCATGGGTCGCCCTTCTGGGGATGTGCCCGGATTGTAGCGCGGGGAATTGAAATCCTGCTCGATTCGGTGTATTTCAAATGCATGAACCGGAGTCTCATGCTCGTGGTCATCGTCGTCGTCGTGGCGGCCGGTGGGTATTACCTGTACAACCGCACGCAGAAAGAAACGGCGCCACCCGATCTCGCCCCGGTGGGTGCGAACCTGCTGGAAGGGCTCGGCGATTACAGCATGCCGGTCACCGCCGGCACCCCGGAAGTGCAACGCTGGTTCGATCAGGGCCTCGCGCTTACCTATGGCTTCAATCACGACGCTGCGGAGCGCTCGTTCCTGAAGGCTGCCGAACTCGACCCGGATTGCGCGATGTGCTGGTGGGGCTCGGCACTCGTGCTCGGGCCGCACGTGAATTCGAAGATGGACCCGAACAACAACGCGAAGGCCTGGGACCGGCTGCAGCGCGCCCTCGATGCGGCTGATGACGTGAGCGACAGGGAACAGGCGTTCGTCGAGGCGCTGTCGGCCCGCTATGCCGCCGAGCCGCCGGAAAATCGCCAGGCGCTCGACGCAGCCTACGCCGATGCAATGGGCCGGCTCGCCGCCGAGTTTCCGGATGATGTGGACGCCGTCACGCTGCACGCCGAGTCGCTGATGAACCTGCAGCCCTGGGATTACTGGGATTCCGCCGGCAACCCGAAGGGGCACACCGCCACTGTCGTCTCGCAGCTCGAATCCGTCATCGCGCGCGATCCGGACCATGCCGGCGCACTGCATTTGTACGTGCACGCGGTCGAGGCGTCGCCGAATCCGTCGCGCGGCGTCGCGGCCGCGGACCGCCTGCGCGATCTGCTGCCGGGTTCCGGCCACCTGGTGCACATGCCGGCGCATATCTACGCGCGCGTCGGCCGCTATCACGACGCCGTGATCGCGAACCAGAAGGCGATCGGCGCGGATGATGCTTATCTTGCGACCTGCCGCCCCGGACCCGGTGTGTACCCGCTCGGCTACGTGCCGCACAACCATCACTTCCTGTGGTTCGCGGCGACCATGGAAGGCGCGAGCGCGGTGGCGACCGCCGCTGCCGCCGCGACCGGCGAACGTACGAGCGATCCGGAGCTGATGCGCCTGCCGGGATTCGGCGCGATGCAGAATTTCGCGCTGACCCCGCTTTATGCGGATGTGCGCTTCGGCCGTTGGGATCAGGTCCAGGCGATGCCAAAGCCCGCGGATGACCTGCCGTATATGCAGGCCATGTGGAATTACGGGCAGGCGATGGCGGCGAGCCGCCAGGGCCGCAGGAACGACGCGAATACGCATCACGCCGCACTCGCAGAGGCCACGCGCGATCCGGTGATCGAGCAGATGATGGCCTGGGACCGCTACTCGCTGATCGGCGGCGTGCGGATCGCCGAACGCTTCGTCGCGGCCGAGCTCGCGCGCGCCGGTAAGGATCACGACGCTGCAATCGCCGCGCTGAAGGAAGCCGTCGCGATCGAGGACACGCTGCCCTACGATGAGCCGCCGGCCTGGCACTCGCCGACGCGCCAGGCATTGGGCGCCGCGCTGCTGGCCGCCGGCAGGCCCGCGGAAGCGGAAGCCGCTTACCGCGAGGAACTTGCGCGGAATCCCGAGAACGGCTGGTCACTGCACGGACTCGAGAAAGCCCTGCGAGCCCAGAAGCGCAAAGCCGAGGCCGACGCAGTCGCGGCCCGCTTCGTGGCGGCCTGGGCAAACGCCGACTTCAAGCTGACGGATTCAAGGACCTAATTGCTGCGGGCGACCTGCGCAGACTTCACCTCGACAGCAATCACGCGCAGGTCGCCAGACAGCAGTCGCCAGGAATGCTGCATGCCGTCGGGCAGCCAGAGCACCTGGCCGGGCGTCATATCGAGGATCACGTCCTTGCCGTCCGGCAGCGTAAGCTTGGCCCGTGCAGTGCCGAGGCTGATGAACACCAGCGGTGGATGCGAATGCATCGGGCTGGTCGCGCCGTGCGAAGCGCGCGCTTCGAACACCCGCACGTGCTCGTTGTCGATCAGGACATGGTGAACGTCGGGATCGATCGCAACCGCGTCGGGCGGCATATCGGCAGCCGCGGTCGCGCCAAGTGTCAACGCCGTCGCCGGCAACAGGCAGTGCAACAATTTCATCGTTTTCTCCCGTCAAGGCCCGCCAGGTCGGCGGCGAGCAAGCCAATATCGTGCGGCGGCGTGAAGTATCCGGCGACCCGCGCCTGCGGATCAAGCAGGACGAGCGCCGCGGAATGATCCACGGTGTAGTCGCCGCCCACGCCCGGCACTTTCACCTGCGCGAGTCCCAGATCGCGCATGAAGGATCCGATCGCTGCGGGGCTCCCGGTCGCGCCGACGAGATCCGGCCCGAAGTGCCGGAGGTAAGCGGAAATGCGGGCGGGCGTATCGCGTTCCGGATCGACGCTGACGAACACCAGCCGGGGTGACGCGGCGCCCAGGCGCCTGCCGAGCTCCCCCAGCGTCGCGAGTGTCATCGGACAAATGTCCGGGCAGTGCGTGAAGCCCGCGAATACGAGGCTCCAGCGTCCCGCGAGCGCCTGCCTGTCGAAGGCGCGACCTTCGTGATCCACGAGTTCGAAGGCAGCAACGGGATGCGGCTCGGGCAGGACGGTCCCGGCGTCGAGCGCGAGCGGCTTGTCTCGCAGCCACAGCGCGGCACCGATGCCGGCCGCGATCGCGACCGCCAGACCGACTGCCATGCCGCTGCGATTGGCCATCCGGCCGCTCAGGCGCGCGAGCCGCCGTTCCAGTCGAGCAGGTTGAGGAACTCGCGGCGCGTCTTCGGTCCGCGCGTGCGAAAGTGCGGCTCCGCGTGCTCGCGATAGCTGAGGCGTTCGCCGGCGATTGTGTCGCGGCGCGCACGGAGCTTCACCTTATCGGCCGAGATGCCATAAGGCCTTGTGGCATTGAGCCCGAATACTTTCGCGCGAAGCGCCGGCGAGATTTCAGGATAGCCGTACTTTTCGCGGAACTCCGGCGCGATCTGGAAAGCGCGGAATGCCTGAATCTGGTCCTGCGGCGAGCCGTACCAGATCGAGTCCGTGCCCCAGAGCACGTTGTCGGGGCCGCAATGCTTCAGCAGTTTGCCGAGGCCATGCGCCGCCTGCTCGGGATCGCGCATCAGGAAGCGCCAGGTGCTGCCGAGTTCCGCATAGACGTTGGAGCCCGGGCCGATGCCGTTTTCCTCGAGCGAGCGGATCAGGGTGTCGATGCCGTCGCCGCCGGCGTTCTGCCCGTAAGCCTTCTCCTCGACCTCCGTGACGAAGCCGGAGTGATA
This sequence comes from Steroidobacteraceae bacterium, assembly GCA_035513555.1. Taxonomy (GTDB): domain Bacteria; phylum Pseudomonadota; class Gammaproteobacteria; order Steroidobacterales; family Steroidobacteraceae; genus SCUD01. The sequence goes on from DATKBY010000044.1 coordinate 64,692, forward strand.
GATCAGGAAGCTCACGTCCGGGAAGCGCTTCGCGATCGGGCCGATGTCGCGGCACTGGCTGTGCTCGTAAGACTTCGGGCCGAAGGCCAGTCCCTTGTGCACGCAGATGACCTTGACGCCGAGGCGTCGCGCTTCCTCGACGAAGCGGATGCCGATGTCGTCGTTGAGGTAGAAGCCGTTGCCGTCCGGTCCCCATTGCGTGTATGTCTTCCACGCGCAGACGCCGAACTGCTCCTTGAGCCGCGGCATGTCCTCGATGTCGCCCGGCTGGTTCGGGTTCACGCGACCGTGGATCATCAGCCGGTGATTGCCCTCCATGCGGTCGACGATACGGCGCACGTTATCCGCGGACTCGATCTCGAGCGGCGAAGCGTCGCGCCGCGAGGGGACGAAGGACAGCACCATCATGTCGGTGTCGCTGTCGAGGAAGACGTCCTTCACGAACTCTTCCGAGGTCAGGCAGGCGAGGTGGCTGCGCGGCGTCTTGCCGTCGGCGAGCGCGCACCCGGCCTTCGGCGACCACTTGAACGCCGATTCCGGTGCGACCTTCAGCCAGGCATCGGTCGGATCGACGTAGTGGCCCTGCACGTCGAAGATGAACTCGCCGCCCGCGAGCGTCGATTCGGCGAGCGCCGGTTCGAGCGCGGCCTCCGCGTGCAGGTCGAAAAAGCCGCCATTGCGCCCGGCCGCCGCGTTTGCCGTGTTGAACGCGAGCAGGGTACTGGCGGCGCCGCAGGCCGACACCAGGAAATCGCGCCGGCCGAGTGCGAGCCGCTTCGCGTTCCGGCTTGCCGCCTCCTGCGCGAGACGATTGGCCATGCGGTTGGCGGGCGAGAGCGGCACCGGCACGAACTCCCCGTTGCTGGTCGAGTCGAGCTTGATCGGAAGTCGTTTGCCCAGTGGATCCATGCGGTGTCGGCGCGACGTCATCACAACTCCTCCAGTTTCCCATGTACGGCCTTGCCTTCAAAGAGCGTCACGAGCACTTTCGTATCCGACAGTTCCGCCGGCGGGATGTCGAACAGGTTACGGTCGAGCACGGCGAGATCAGCGCGCTTGCCCGCCTCGATCGAGCCTGTTTCCTTCTCGAGCCGGTTGACGTAAGCCGCGTTGATCGTGAAGGCGGCAATCGCCTCGGGCAGCTGGATGCTCTCCGCAGCCAGCAGCGGTTCCGTGGAGTCGCCCAGGGCGCCGAGGCGCGTGATCGCTGTCTCCATCTGCTCGAACGGACTCGGGCTTGATACCGACCAGTCGCTGCCGAATGCGACGACCGCGCCGCTCGTTTGGACGCTCCCGATGGGATACAGCCACTGCGCGCGCTCAGGCGTCATGAATGGCAGCGTGAGATCGGTAATGTACGGATCGGCATAGGCCCACAGCGGCTGGAAGTTTGCGACCACGCTGAGCTCGCGGAAGCGCGGTACATCGTCCGGGTGGATGAGCTGCAGGTGCGAGATGTGATGCCGGTGCCCCAGATCACCATTCGTCTTGCGTGCAGCCTCGACCGCGTCGAGCGACTGGCGGACCGCGCCGTCGCCGATCGCGTGGAAATGCACCTGGAAACCGTCCGCGTCGAGCTGCGTCACGGCCTGCTTCAGTTTCTCCGGCTCGACCATCGGTATGCCGTACTCTTTTTTCCCGCCGGGCAGGATGTAGGGCTCGAGGACCACCGCCGTGTAGTTCTCCATCACGCCGTCCTGCATGATCTTGACGGTGCCGGCGTCGACGTGGCCTTTGGTGAATTCCGCGCGCAGGCGCTTGATGTCCTCGATCTGCTCGAGCCCCTTGTCGCGTTCCCACCAGATCGAGCCCACCACGTGCAGCGACAGCTCGCCGCCGTCATCCAGTTTGCGGTAGGTGCCGAGGTTCTCTTCGTTTACCGACGCATCCTGCACGGCGGTGATGCCAAGGCCATTCAGGTATTTGACCGCGTAGCGCAGGCCCTCCATGCGTTGTTCGTCGCTCGTAGGCGGCATTTTCGAGGCCACCAGGCTGCCGGCGCCTTCCTGGAGACTGCCGATAGGCGCGCCGGTCTTCGGGTCCCGGTCGATACGCCCGTCGGGCGGGTCCGCTGTCTCACGGGTGATGCCTGCGATCTCGAGCGCCTTCGTGTTTACCCAGACGGTGTGTCCGTCGGTGCTCCAGAGGATGACCGGCCGGTCAGGCACGACCGCATCGATCAATTCCTTGCGCGCCAGCGCGCCGGGACCGAAGTCGGACATCAGCCAGCCCCCACCTGTGATCCAGGGCTCGTCGGGATTCTCGTCCGCATACTTCTTGATTGCCGCCACGTACGCATCCACGCCGTCGAGGCCGTTCAGGTTGCAGGCATTCGCCTCGACACCCGCCGAGATCGGGTGCACGTGCACATCCTGAAATCCCGGCACGACCATGCGGCCGGCGAGGTCAACGACCTGGGTATCCTTGCCGATGTGCGCCCGGGCGTCCTCGTTCGAACCGACGAAGACGATGCGCCCGTCGCGCACGGCCACCGCTTCGGCCCAGCTGCGGTCGGCGTCCACCGTGTAGATCCGCCCGCCGGTCAGGGCGAGGTCGGCGGCGTCGTCCGCGCCATTGCCGCGGCCACAAGCCGCGAGCGCGGCGATCGCCAGCCCCAGCGCGATCGTCCGATGAATCGACCGTTTTGCATTACTTGTCACTGAAAATCCCTCGGTATGGTTCGGGTCCACGATTTCTCCCGCAGCATTCTGCCGTTTTCGGTCAGGCGCCGCCGGTAACCGTAATAGAAGTTCGCGGAGTCGCTGCGAAACAGGAGCTCCGCATCCCAGACGAGCGCGCGACCCGGCAGTTCGACTTCCATGCGGTGCGTGCCGAGCATCGAGGCTTCGGCCGGCTTGTGGTCGTTGACCTCATGGCGGATCGTCTCGAAGTGGCGCTCGACGCCCCATGGATAGCGGGTTCCGCCCTGATTGGTCGCGGTTGTGACCGTAGTGCCGGTCTGCGGATTCCGGTCGACCGAGGAAATCTCGCCATAGCCGGAAGTCGTCCCGGATTCGATCGATTCATACCCGCCAGGGTATTCGGGATCGGTGGCGGGCGGGAGGAAAGCGGGAACCGGCCGCTCCTCGAACGGCACGACCGGCAGGCTCAGGCGCGACGCGGCCCCCAGTCGAAGCGTCGTCGTCATCGGTTCCGGCGTAGGCCACAGCATCGGCCACTGCGAATTGTTGATCGCGAGCCGGATGCGATGGCCTTTAGGGAACACCCAGGAAGTGAAATGCATCTCGATCTCGAGCGGGAACTCCTCGCCCGGCACGAGGGCCTGCGGCTCACGCGCCGAGATGCGATGAGTTCCGTTCATGGCCGCGCCTGCGACCTGCGTCACCGTGCCGTCCGGCGCCACGTCCGACAGGCGGGCGACCCAGTTCGCGCGTGTCGCATCGGTCGATACGCGCAACAGCGCCCGCGGCAAGCCCAGGATCTCGAGGTCCTCTTCCAGCGGCGCACTGTCGTACACGAGACTGAAGGCATCGGTGGGACGCTGATCATGGGCGACGTCGCCCCACCACATGACGGGACCGCCACCTTCGATGCCGATCGACGGCAGGAAACGCAATTGATGAATGGTGTCCGCGGGCGTCCGCGCATCCAGCGTGTGATCGGGCTGCGGATGGAGAATCCGTTCGCGTATGCGCGCAATTGGCCAGCCGTCTTCGTAGCGCCATTGGCCCGGCGCCTGCTCGAGGTAAGGGCCGGGTGGATGCCAGTTCCGCACGTACACCGCGAAGCGCGGCTCGTCGAGGATGCCGGTGTCGATTCCTTTTAGCCAATGGTCGAACCAGCGCACGGCCTCGTGCCGCCACTCGATACCGGGATTCGGATAGGGCTCATGCGGCCAGGCGTGCGACCAGGCGCCCATGATGGCCTTGACCGGGGCTTTCACGTTCTCGAGCATGCGCGGAATGCTGTCACGATAACCGTCGTACCAGCCACCGATGTGAAATGACGGAATGCGGATGTCCTGATAACGGCCCTTGGCCGACGCCCGGTCCCAGAACGGCCCGTCGCGCTGCCGGGTCTTGTAGGTCAGCATCCACGGCTCGGTATCGAAGCGATTACGGAAGAACGCCTCGTCGATGACGTAGTCAGGCGCGCCGGGCCGCGCGTTGTCGAGATCCATGCTCATTTCCCAGGAATCGACGTGCATGATTCCGTCCATGTAGTGCACATCGTCCTGGAACAGGTCTTCGGTGGCGTCGATGGCAATGATTGCCTTCAGCGCAGGCGGATTGCGCAGCGCCATCTGGATTGAATTGAAACCGCCCCAGGAGATGCCGAACATGCCGACGTTGCCGTTCGACCAGGATTGCTTCGACAGCCAGTCGATCACCGCTTCGCCGTCGTCGTGCTCGATGTCCGAGTACTCGTGCGGGATCAGCCGGCCTTCACTGTTGCCCGTGCCCCGGATATCGACCGCGGCGACCACGTAACCGCGCTCTACGAAATAGGAATAGAGCGGGTAGTTGCGGCTGCGCGCTTCGTGCTTGCGGTAAGGCAGGTACTCGAGGAGCACCGGGAAACGCGCGTCCGTGCCGTCGCTGCCTGGGCGGTACAGATCGGTCGACAGCCGGGTGCCGTCCGGCATCGTGATCCAGGCGGTATCCTGCCCATGGCCGGATAACGGCATGAGAAGGAGCGCCCCGGCCAGGAAGCCGGCCCCAAGTGCATACCTGCGTGCCACGCGCGACAGCGTAAACCGATTCCTTCCCTGCGTAAAATGACTAGTACAAACAATAGGTTAAAGACATTTAATATTCGTTTAGTTTACTGAATAACCGTTGAGTCGTTTGCCTTGGTCATTTAAAATCGCGGGTAACAATCTGGAGGGCAGCGATGGCGGCCAATCTCGATGCCGGTATCGAACCACGGCCCAGCGGCTCGAAGCTCGACCTGATCCAGGCGACGGTGGCGGCGATTTCACGCCACGGTCTCTCCGAGGTCACGTCCGCAAAAATCGCCGGCGCCGCCGGTCATACCGCGGCATCGATCAATTTCCACTTCGGCAGCAAGGAGGCGCTCCTCCTGGCGACCTTGCGCGAGGTGTCCGAGGAATTTGCGGAAGTGATGGCGACCGTGGTCGAGGAGGCTGGCGCCGACGACCTGCGCGCGCTGCTCGCAATCACCGACGCGAGCCTGTCGCGGCGCCTCAGCGATTCTCACAAGATCGCCGTCTGGTATGCATTCCTTGCCGAGTCCAATGCGCGCGCCCACTACCAGCGCAGCTGCGGCGAGCGCGATTCGGCCTGGAGCCGGATGGTTATAGACCTCTGCAAGCGGCTTATCTCCGTGCGCGGGAACGGATTGTGGCCGGATGCCGAAGCCGTTGCGCAGGGTCTCATGGGACTGATCGACCAGCAGTGGCAGGGCATCCTGTTCGAGGGCGACGGCTTCGACCGCGAGGCCGCGCGGCGCCAGTGCCGCGCCTACCTCTGCAGCGTTTTTCCGTGGCTCGCGCCCCGCATCGAGGCGGCGGCGCCCGCGAAGGCGAAGGCGCGTGCGCCGGCGGCCAATGCGGAGGCTGGCGCCGATGCGATGCAGCGCGTCACGCTGCCCGCCTGGGCCTTTCACAGCGAGGAATTCCACGCGCTCGAGCGCGAGCAATTGTTCGAGCCGTCCTGGCAGGTGGTTTGCCACGCGAGCGAGCTTCCGCAGGCGGGCGATTTCGTGTCGTTCGAGTTCTTCGGCCGGCGCGGCTTTGTCGTGCGCGACACGGCGGGCGAACTCCGCGCATTCCACAACGTCTGCGCGCACCGCGCGCATGCCGTGGTCTCCGGCGAGCGCGGCAGCTGCGGGAAGTTCCTGACCTGCCTTTACCACGGCTGGACCTATCACCTCGACGGGCGTAATCGCAGCGTCAGCGCGCCCGATACCTTCCCGAAATTCGACCGCTCGAAGTACGGCCTGAAACCCATCGAGATCGAAGTGTTCATGGGCATGGTGTTCGTGCGCTTCCACGCCGAAGGGCCCTCGGTTGCGGAGCGCATGGCGCCGCATGCCGCGGAGCTCGCGCATTACCGGATCGCGGACATGGTGCCGCTCGACGACCTGTGGACGCACGAACTCGAGATCGACTGGAAGAACGTGGTCGAGAATTACGTCGAGGATTACCACTTCCCGATCGGCCATCCCGGCCTGTCGGCGCTGATGGAGGCGAAATACGATCGCGAGATCTTCCCCGGCGGCACGATGCGGCTGTCGCATCACATGCGCGAAAAGCCGCTCAAGTCGTGGAGCGCGGAGCGCTACGCGAAATTCCTGCCGGTGATCGAGCACTTGCCGGAGGACATGCGCCGGCGCTGGACCTATTTCGGTCTGTTCCCGAACGTGTTCTTCGACATCTATCCCGAATGGCTGGACTACTTCCAGGTGCTGCCGCTCGCCGCCGGCCGCACGCTGATCCGCGCTCGCTCGTTCGGCTTCCCGGACGACCGGCGCGAGATGAAGGCGGCACGCTTCCTGTGCGCACGCCTGAATGCCCGCGTCCAGACAGAGGACGAGGTACTGACACGCTCGGTGCAACGCGGACTCGAGTCCGGCGCCTATTCGCAGGGCATACTGTCGGGCAAGGAGATCGTACTCGCCGGTTTCCAGGACTGGATCCGCGAGCGGCTGCCGGTGACGCGGCTCGTGCAGGCGCCCGCGCGCGGGAGGATGGCCGAGGAAAACGCCGCTTTGAGCGCCTGAAATCGGGCAATTTGTCGCTCGTAACCTATTGCCTTCGCTATGATTTCCAGCAGATTCAGATCACGCCACAGACCGCGGTCACCGGCTGGAGCGGCGAGACGCTCGCCCTCGATCACGCAGTCGGCTGGCTGATGCAGCGCGCCCAGCGGATGAAAAACGTTTCCGCGGAAACGTTTACTTGAGGGATTACTCGATCGGCGGCCGCGCTCGCAATCGCTTGCGGTCTTTCAGCTGACGCTTGCCCTCCAGTCGCCTCGCCTTTGCCGCACGGCTCGGCCGCGTCTTCTTGCGCGGCTTCGGCACGTGCCGCGCCTGGATGATCAGGTCCTCCAGCCGCGTGATCGCATCGCGCCGGTTCGCTTCCTGGCCGCGGTGCCGGTGCGCTTCCAGCACGATCTCGTCGTTCAGCGTAAGCCTGCGGCCGGCGAGTGCGCGCAGCCTTTGCTTGCCCGCTTCATCGAGCAAGGAAGTGGCGGCAACGTAGAATCGCAGCTCACAGGCGCTCGACACCTTGTTGACGTTCTGGCCGCCGGGACCGGGGCTCCTGACATACGTCAGCGTGTATTCGCCCTCGGGTATGACGGGGCGCGGCCTGGCGTTCGAAGTCACGGTCAGTCCTGGCCGTCGTCGGCGGGAACGATCGGTTTCGTCGAACGCGGCGCGAGCGCGGAACCGGACTGGCTGCCTTCGAGTATGCGGAGTTCGCGTTGGGCCGGCGGAATGCTGATACCATTCTCGCGGAACAGCGCCCAGATGCTGCGATTGACGTCGGAACGAACATTGTTGACGCCTTCCGCGGGATCGCCGATCCAGAACCGCAATTCGGTTTCCATGCCGTAGTCGGTGAATTCCAGCAGCCGCGACACTGCC
>DATKBY010000045.1:0-2426 GCA_035513555.1 Steroidobacteraceae bacterium
CTGGCCACGGCCGCAATGCTGGCGCTCGTTGCCGGCTGCGCGCAGAAATCCGAAGTGTCCGCAGTCGATCTGGCGGCGGAGGAGAAAGCGATCTGGGACCGCTCGGCGGAATGGATGACGCTCGCGCAGGCGAGGGACGCGGCGGCCATCGCCAATACCGTTTTCCTGCCCGACGCGATCACGGTATTCGAGGGTGTGGTCCGCAATGGCTCGGCAGAAATCCAGGCCGGCATGGAAAAGGAATATTCCGACATGCCCGATGCAACGATCATCTGGACCACGGACTCGGTGAAGCTCGCCTCCTCCGGCGACATGGCCTGGGAAACCGGCGCGTGGACACTCGATCCCGATGGCGCGGGCGAGGCCGAACCCATCAGCGGCAACTTCGTCACTGTCTGGTCCAAGGTGGGCGGCGTGTGGCGCGTGGCCGCGGATTCCGGCAGCTCGCCGCGGCCCGAGCAACTCACGGACGCAGCGGCCGCACCCGCAGCCAACTGAGCGATTGCGCCGGCCCGATTGCGTGAGCCGGCGCTGATGAGCCGTCCCGAACGTATCGCTTCGCCGGGGCTGCTTCGCGGCCTCGGGCGATTCGACGTGATCGCGCTGACGGTCAACTCGATTGTCGGCGCCGGCGTTTTCGCGCTCCCTGCCAAGCTCGCGATCGATGCGGGCAGCTGGAGCCTGGCGGTCATCCTCGTCGCGTTCGTCGTCGTCGGCCTGCTGGCGCTCACACTTGCGGAGGTTGCGAGCCGCTACGACGTCACCGGCGGGCCGCAGTATTACGCGCAGGTCACTTTCGGGCCGCTGTCCGGTTTCACTGTCGGCTGGTTATTCACGCTCTCCAGTCTCGCGTCATTCGCCCTGATCTCGCAGGTCATGCTCGAATACGCGGCGGCGTTCTGGCCCGCACTCGCGGCCCCCTGGCCGCGCGCAGTTGCCATCACCGTTTTCACGATGGTCCTGGCCGTCATCAATGTCAGGGGTGTCACCCGCGGCGCCTGGCTCGGCAACTTCCTGACGATCGCCAAGATGCTGCCACTCGGGCTCATTGCCCTCGTCGGCCTATGGTTCGCGGGCTGGAATGACATCCCCGCGACCGATCCGCGCCAGCCCGACGGTCTTTCGGGCGCGCTGCAGGTTGCGATCTTCGCCTGCGTCGGCTTCCACGTCGCCGCGGTCGTCGCTGGCGAGATGCGCGATCCGCGCCGCGATCTGCCCGTCAGCATTCTGGGCGGCCTCGCGATTGCCTGCCTGCTTTATCTCCTCCTGATGCTGGCCTGCTTCGGCGTGCTGCCGGATACCGCAGCATCGGCGTTGCCGCTCGTGGACGTCGCGAAAGCTTTCGTCGGTCCAGCCGGCGCCACGCTGATGGCCACGGCAGCGGTCGTCTCCTGCGCCGGCGGCCTCGCCGTGCAGATGCTGGTCGCGCCGCGCTACATTTTCGCGCTCGGCGAGGCCGGCGACCTGCCGCGCCCGATCATTGCCGTGCACGGCGCGTTTCGCACGCCGCATGTCGCGATCAGCGTGTACGCGGCCATTTCATGGCTGCTGACGATCACCGGCACGTTCAGGTACTTGCTGGCCATCTTCGTGATCTCCCGCATCCTCGCCCACGGCTCGACTGCAGCGGCCCTCATCGTGCTGCGCCGCCGCGAGGGACCTGCTCCCGTGGCCGTGCGTGGCGGAGTCGTCGTCTCCGTACTGGCCCTTTTAGCCTGCGCCGGCATCGTGCTGACCACCTCGTGGACCGCGGTGCGCGACGTCACGGTCGTACTCGCCGTCGGCCTCGCGATCCGCGCCGCGACCCGTTACGCCGCCAGAGGCCGTGAGTCGCGTCCATGACCGGTGCGCTCGATTTCCTGACCCGCCGTGCGCTGATGCTCGTCGCCGTCGCGGCACTCGCCGTCGCCTGCACCGGAACGCCGCTGTCCGGGGACAACGACTCCGGCGCGATCGCCATGCCCGATCGTTACAGCGCCGCCATTGCCGAAGAGATCCTGGACGACGGCGGCAATGCCGTGGATGCGGCGATCGCGGCGGCATTCGTGCTGGCCGTCGCCTATCCCGAGGCCGGCAATATCGCCGGCGGCGGCTTCATGCTGCTGCGATTCGGCGAGCACGCGGCATTCCTCGACTTCCGCGAAATCGCGCCGGCCGCGGCTACGCGCGACATGTACCTCGACGCCCGCGGCGAGATCGTCGACGGCGCCAGCCTCAATGGCCACCGCGCCGTCGCTGTGCCCGGCACGGTCGCCGGACTCCACGCGGCGCATGAAAGGTACGGGACCCGGCCTTGGCGCGAACTGCTCGCGCCGGCCATCGAGCTTGCCGAGGAAGGGATTGACGTGCCGCAGCTGCTCGTGGATCGCGTGCGGGATGAGTCGCCGCGCCTCGCGGGCGTCGAAAGCTTTGCGCGTCACTTCGGC